>JAJPJF010000212.1 GCA_021324415.1 Nostocales cyanobacterium Centralia_MAG_434 | reverse complement strand
GGCTACATAAACTTGATCCACGAGTCAAGGTTATTTGGCTCATGAGTTTTTTAACAACATATATTTTTGCCAACAACTTGTGGCGCGTGCTACTCGTCGTATTGTTAATTTTTATTACCTTAATTGCAAGAATTCCTCGACGAGTTTGGCGACAGCAAATGGGTTGGCTGTTAATGCTATGCTTTTTTGTTTTAGTGATTGGAGCAATTAGCCCTGATGGACTGGGGATCAGTTATCAACCGCGCCTGCCAGATGCTAAGACTGCTAAATTGCTAGTTCATAACCCTGAGTCTAAACTTGCCACAAGGGAAAATGTAAAGGGAGCACCTGTTGAAAAAACCCCTTCATTGAGTCAACACAAAAGTCAACATCAGGGCTACAGTTACGTACTATTTGCGAAAGGACCAGTCACAGTAACTCGTTACTCCTTAGATTTGGGGGTAAGCTTGAGTACGATTTTATTTACGGTCATTTACAGCACCAATCTATATCTACTGACAACAGCACCAGAAGAAATCACGGCTGGGATAGAAAATTTGATGCAACCTCTGCGACGGTTGAGGCTACCTGTCACTGAAATAACTCTCCTTTTAACTTTATCTTTACGGTTTATTCCTTTAGTTTTAGAAGAGATCCAGAACTTAATTCGCTCTGTGATGACAAGGGCAATTAATTGGAAAAAGTTGGGATTTAAAGGAGCCACTAAAGTCTGGCTAATTGTTGCAGAGCGGTTATTAGAAAATCTGCTTCTACGAGCAGAGCAAATGGCTAATGCAATGGTCGTACGGGGATTTACCAGCCCTAATGAACACCAAGTACAATGGCACAACTTACGTTTGACTAGACGTGATTGGTTGGCTCTGGGTGTTTTAATCTTATTTTGGGGAGTACGACTCGCAATAGGGACTGAAGTTTAATTTACACAAATAACTTCGGGATGATAACAAAGTCGAGATTAGCGAAAAAGGAATTCGGAGTAGGTTCGGTGACAAAAAGCAACAATATAGCTTTAAATATAAAATCAAAGTTTATTGTTAGACAAATATTGATTTTTTTATTTATATCTTGTGCTTTTAGCTTTCTCATAATTAAAAATTTTTCTGACCCTTTGGCTGGAGGTAGTGATATTGATATCTGGGAATATATGGGATTTTATTTAACCAAAAATCTCACTTTTTTCCCATTCCCAAATTTAAATCTTCATAACAATCAAGTTTTTTATCCTTATGGAACAAGTAGCGTTTTTCAACCTTGGGCATTTGAAAGAGATATTTTCTACGCTATCTTATCTTCTTTATTTGGTAGTGGTCCTTGGTTAAAAATTTACTACATACTCACACTTCTTATTACAGGACTAGGAACTTTTGCACTACTTATTAGAGAATATGGTTTAATCCGTGCTATGGGAACTGGATATCTTGTTTCCTATTATAATTTTTACGCAATTATGGAATATCCAGTTCATATTAGTAAAGCAGTACTTCATTGGACTACGCTTAGTTTTATAACTGATTTCCTAATAGTTAAGAGAGTTGTTTCTGGCCTACATATATCTTTAAGACTAATCTTATTGAGAGTTTGCTTGCTTCTCCTATCACTAGGGCAGGATATTGGGTATATAGCTGGTTTTGCCCTAACATCTTTTACAATTTCTATAACTTTTATTAGTATAATATTGTGTTATAGACATTTTAAAGGTAAATCAAAGGTCAACCAGATCTCAACCCTCAAAAAGATTTACAGAGAAGAACTATTTGCACGTCCACTTACTTCATTATTATTAATTGTAACAATAATTATTTGTAGTTATATTTATATTCCCTTGATTTTACAGCTTTTTAAAGAAGCATATCATTTCTACTTGACTGAAAATAAAAATCAAAATACAGGTTTATGGATTAGTCCATGGAGGTTATTAATTCCTTTTTTACCAGGATTAAATCCAGCACAACCTATTTTTCAAAAATTATTTAATGATATTCCAGAAAATATAGGCGCTGGCAGTCCTGGATTGTTTTTGCTCATTCTTGCTGTTATGGGTATATGGCAAGCACGCAGGCAAATTATTATTTATGTACCACTACTTACAGTATTTTTGCTCTGCCTATCCTATCATCCTATCAATTTTCCAACGCTCCATATATTTCCTTGGTTCACTTTTCATCGCAAACCTGTTCCTTCCATTTATCCCGTTATACTTGCCGTTTTTGCTTTAGGAATTAATTTCAATAAATTACGCTTTCATTCCAGACAAGTACTTTCAATCTTCTTAGTCTGTCTATGTTGTACTGAAATTTATACAGCTTACTCAATTAAGCTTTACTACAAAGTATATTCAGTTAAGGAACTGTTCTCTTTCAATAAAAGCTTCTATGCTTATATGAATTACGTAAAAGAGCAGCCCGGAGAAGCAGTTTTAGATTGGCCATTCTGTGCAGTTGGTGGCAATGGAGTAGGAGGAAAAGAACTGTGTCCATACTATCACTTAAACTCGGGAATTTATTCTCTTAGAAGGTTTCATCAAAAGAAAGTGATGGGTCAGTACTTTGGTCGTTTGTACCCTTCCCAAATAAAACCGTATCTTCAAGCAGGTTGGGATAAGCTATTCTTTCCAGACAATCTAAATTTTTTTAAATCTACTGGTCAAACACGTTGTTTTCGAGAAGATGAGTGGTCTTTTTTTAAAGATTTTTATAAATTGAATGACTTTGCTGGTATTAATCTGTATGTAGATTTATTGCCAGAAAAGTGTCTGGCTGATTTCTATAAAAATTTTGGTAATCCAGTTGTAGAAACATTAGTACCTGCAGCAGGCAAAGTCCAATTTATTCCAAAATCTCCTGATTTAAGAAATCAAGTTAACTTAGCTTTAGGCGCTAGCCTTAAATTTGAACGTCTACTAGATTTATCTGAATCTAACTTGCTTACAACAAGTTCACCCTATGGTTTGAGTAGCACAGGGTTAAGTACTATTGAAACAGATAGTCAGTCTAATCGTTGGCGCTGGGCGTTGGGACCAAAAACTTTGTTAAGCTTCAAGTTATCAAGTTCGCAACCCTTAAAGCTAAAATTTAAGTTTATGAATCCTATTGCTGAGCAAAGTATAAATGTAGAGATTAATGGAGTCTTAGTTGAAAGTATATCTCAACCAAAAATAGGGGAACCTATTGAGCGTGACATTCAGTTTCAAAGTATTGCTGGATGGAACCAGATTATTTTCCACTATAAAGATTGGAACAAGTACAGAACTACATTTGCTGTTGCAGATGATAGACCGATGGCAATTCAGTTTCAGGAACTTGAAATTTTGCCCTAATTATTTAGCACGATAATCTTTAGGAGACTTATTTATAGATTGAATATCAAAGTTGAAAATTAGGAGCTTTTAAAGACAGATTAGGATTGTAGTATGGGTCTGCTCCTAAACTTTTCAGATAGTCTTTCCACTTATCGTTGAACTGTTGCCATTCTCCAGGTTTTAACCCTTTTCCTCTACTGACTGATTCATAGTGAATGAGTTGAGCATAAGGTGTGACGACATTGCGATATCCTGCCTGATAAGCTTTTAAGCATAAATCGACATCGTTGTAGTTGAGAGGAAAATCTTCATCTAGTCCTCCCAACTGCCAAAATACATCTTGTCTCATCATCAAGCAAGCAGCAGTCACAGCTAGATAGTTTCTGTTGACAATATTTGAGCAAAAATAACCAGGATGTTCGCTGTCATAACCATAGAATGCATGACAAGGATTGCCTGCAAGCAACATCACGCCTATGTGTTGTATTCTGCTGTCAGGTGACAAGAGTTTTGCCCCTACTGCACCTATTTGTGGCTGTTGTGCAAGCTCTAACATTGACTCTAGCCAATCAGAAGAGATGACCTGTGTATCATCATTTAGTAGGAGGAGAAATTGCCCTTTGGCTTTGGCTGCACCTAGGTTGATGCGCATGGAAAAGTTGAATGGTTCAGCACAGCGGACTAGATGCAAGTTAGGAGATGCAATGGCCTCTAGAATAGGCTGTGGAATATCATATCCATCAACAACAATAATCTCATAATTGCGATATTTGCTGAGCTGATTTATGCTGTGGATACAATTTTCGAGAAGACACAAAGAACCTTTGGGAGTGTTCATCTTTATGCCTGCACTCGGAATGATAATGCTAATTAATGGTTCACCAATGATATCTCGTCGAACTCTATAAATACCTGGATTTGGCGTTTCTTCCACATTTCCCGGATAAAGACTGCGTTCTAGCATTGCTTGAAGTGCTTTTCTGCCAGCCGTATACGCCCACGGCTTTGCCTGTGTACTAGCAGCGGCAGAAGAGGGTATGGTGCGCCAATGATAAAGGATTTTTGGAATATGATAAATGTTTTGAGTTTTTTCTATAAAGCGCAGTACGAGGTCATAATCTTGTGAACCGTCATACTCGCTGCGAAAACCTCCTATTTCTCGGATAATGCTAGTGCGATATACACCTAAATGACAGGTGTACATACAAGAATAAAAATACTCTGGAGACCAATCTGGTTTGAAACACGGGAGTATTCGCTTTCCTTGAGTATCTATTTTATCTTCATCACTATAAATGAAATCTGCATCTGGGTGATGGTTAATGAGCTTAGCATTTTCAAACAAAGCATCTATTTCTAATTCATCATCGTGATCTAAAAGGGCTACATAGTCTCCTGTAGCTAACTCTAAAGCCGAGTTACTAGCAGATGAAATATTACCGTTTTCTGTGCGGAATATAACTTTAATTCGCGAATCCTGTTTACTATATTCAGTCAAAATAGAGTAAATGTGAGGCAGAGTAGAAGCATCATCAGCTATACAGAGTTCCCAATCTGGATATATTTGATTCTGAACAGACTTTATTGCTTTCTCTAGCCATTTGGCTTCTACATTGTAGACAGGGAGAATGACAGAAAATTTCGGGCGCAGTTGCCATTGAGTGATTTGTTCTTTAGCATCTGCAATATCTTGCGCTGTTAAGCGATTCTTCGCTATCCATCGTTGATAACCCATTTTTAGCTTGATATTGGATATTGCACGTTGATATAGGTACTGGAACAGTCTTGCTGTTCCTTGTTTTTGCCAAAGATGTTTTAGCTTTTTGAACTTCAGTTTCACCAAACCCGGTTTCTCCGTGTTTCTAAATGATTTAGGATTGCCATATCATCTAACAGATGAATATTATAATTGTCATTTACTCTTAAAAAGAAATGATTTTTTTAGATTTAACCACTGGTTTCTCAGTCGCCAAAATTTACTGCTTTGTATACCTGTAACTAAAGCTTGTAATCTTTCAATTTCTGCATTTTTTTGTTGCAACTCTATGTAACATTGAGAAATATCAGAGAATCGATTGTTCATTTTGTTTATAAATTCCAATCGGTTTCTGATTTTCTGCCCAATCACTTGAGGATGTAACAATAACTTAATTTGTTCCGCTGCTTTTAAGCCTACCAGCTTTGCCTCCTCATAATTATTAAATACGTATTGCATTAAATATGTAGCATGATCAATATCAGCTTCTGCCCATAAGTTCCCTTTTTTATAAGGTCCATAATCTTCTGCTATAGGAACTAAAGAGTACTTCACAGGGAAGCTATTACTAATATTCATAAATTCTGTATTAGCTGAGTAGGCAGTTGCTATAACAGGTTTTCCATAGAACATTGCCTCGGCAATTGTCAACCCAAAGCCTTCAGAACGATGCAAAGATACGTAGCAATCACAATGATAAATGAGCACATTTAGTTCATCTTTGAGCAAGTATCCATCAATTAATTTAATATTTTTAAATTCGTCTACTAAAGCTTTTAGTTGCTTAAATTTGTCAGGAAAGTGTTTGGCATTAGAGAATTTAATGACTAGTAATACATTTTCGTTCTTTTGCCCAAAAGCTCTATGAAATGCTTCTATAACCGCTGCAGGGTTCTTTCGTTCTAATATGCTACAAAAATCGAATATAAAGAGGAAAATAAACTTATTTTCTGGTAATTCCAATACTTTTTTACTAGCTGATGGCAGAGGTAACGAGATGCTATGCATTATTTTAATCACTGGTAGAGGCGACACTGGAGCGATCGCTTCTACACAGTAACTGCTTGGGGTCCATATTTCATTAAAAATATTAAAAGCAGATAGCCATTCAGCAGGAAAATCAGACAATTCCCATGCCCAGAACCCAATATTATACTTGTTTTTAAAATATTCTGGCTGTGTGGAACTGATAAAAGTATTTATCATATCCACATTGACCTGAACAATATTTACAGGATAAGGATTATCTTCAGAAAAATCTGTGTAAGTAGAGTCTAGCTTCCTATGCATTGTATTGAAAGTACAATTATTAATCACAAAAGGAATGCTTGCGGCCTCTAATGCCCTAATAGTTGCTCTGACTCCTTCACCCAGTCCAAATTCACTATTCACATAACCTGAGATGTTAACACCAGGTATAACATCGGTAGTGGCGGATAAAATGTCAGGTTTTGAATGCATAGTGACTCTCCTTCGGTGACTAAATTAAGGAATTCAAATCGCTTATTGTATCTCCATTTCCTATGCCCTATGCCCAACATTCACGAAGACTTGCTATTCTCTTCGATCTGTTAGTTGTTGGATATCATAATCAACCATCAACTCAACCAATTCTTTAAACGAGTATTGAGGTTGCCAACCCAGTTGAGTCTTAATTTTATTCACGCAACCAACTAGCTGTACAGGTTCATCGGGACGATAGAATGCAGAATCAACAGATACATAATCTTGCCAATTCAAACCTAAGTAATTGAAGGCATACTTGACTAGCTCCTCCACTGAGTGAGTTTCGCCACTGGCAATAATATAGTCATCTGGTTGAGATTGTTGCAACATTAACCACATGGCATATACAGCATCTTTTGCATAGCACCAGTCACGTCGTGCATCTAGGTTACCGAGTTTTAATTCCTTGGCTAGGTTTAGTTTAATCGTTGCCGCAGTATGTGTGATTTTGCGGAACACAAATTCTGTACCGCGTCGAGGTGATTCGTGAGTGTAGGTAATCCCACAGCAGGCGTAAAGGTTGTATTGTTGGCGATAGTTAACTGTCATCCAATGTGCATAGGCTTTGGCGACACCGTAGGGATTGCGGGGACGAAAGGCTGTGCGTTCTGTTTGGGGCGATTCGTCGGGTTGACCGAAGACTTCGCTACTGGAAGCTTGGTAAAATTTAGCGTCAGGTTTACAGCGCCGGATAGATTCTAGGAGACGAGAAACACCAAGAGCAGTGTATTCAGCAGTAAGGGCTGGTTGCGTCCAAGAGAGAGGAACGTAGCTTTGAGAGGCAAGATTATAGATTTCATCCGGCTGGGTTTCGCTGATGACATCCATTAAAGAAGATTGATCTAGGAGGTCACCAGATACAATTTCGATCTGGTTGAACAGATGGCTGACACGCTCTAAATTGCTTGTGCTAGAGCGTCGCACTAAGCCAAATACTTGGTAGCCTTTTTCGATCAGGAGTTCGGCGAGATAAGAGCCATCTTGTCCAGTTAAACCCGTGATGAGTGCTTTTTTTGTCACGCTCGTAATGTATGATTGTGTTTTATTTTGGCTAAAGTACTAGTATTACTCAAATAACAATATTCAAATAACAATATTACTTCTCTAAAGTTTGAAGAGATATGGCAGTCCTAAATCATTCGTGAGTAACGAGAATCCCAGTTTCTCCAAGAAACCGGGATTCTGAGACTTTTCATTTATACAACTTCTACACAGATAAGCCTACGCTTTCAGCTTTACTCTATCTAAAAATGTAAATTTTTGTATCAGAGTGCAACGTTTATGACATTATAGTCTTATTGTGTGATGTTAATACCTAGATTTTTAACGTACGAAACCATCTGTAATGATAACTGATCACTCTGAGCCTATTTACATATTGGGTGCAGGACCCGCTGGTCTAGCAGCAGCTTACACTCTGACCCAACAAGGAAAATCGGTTGTCGTGGTGGAAAAAGACAATCGAGTTGGTGGCTTAGCTAAAAGCATTGAATATCAAGAGTTTATTCTTGATTATGGTCCAGATCGCTTTTACACTAAGATTACTCCTGTACTTAAGCTTTGGGATGAAGTTTTAGATGATGAGCAAGTCACCGTAAATCGCCTCACAAGGATTTACTATGGTAGTAAATACTTTAGCTATCCCCTCAAAGCGTTTGAGGCTTTATTTACTCTCGGCTTTGTTGAAAGTACTAAAATTGTTACTTCCTATTTGAGCAATTCTAGGCATACCAAAAGCAAACAGAAAAGCACCAATGACAGTTGGTACATGACTGACTTGGTAATATCGCATCAACACTACAAAGCTAACAAAGCATAGTACACAGACTACTATCATCCATAACTGATTGGACAAATCTGATGAGAAAAAAGCTCTCAACACAAAATAAATAGGAACTGTACCAAACAAGTTATCAGAAAAAGCTAAAACATTTTTATAAGGATAAAAAAAGCTGGTGAGAATAACTCACCCACATAATTTCTCTTGGTTAATAATTGAAAAGAATGTTCTAGAAAGTACTGATTTAATCTTGTATCTCCTGGATCTGTTTGCATTTGAGCAAAACCTGAATACAGGGTTGGATAAAATGCATTTACTACACCGATTAAACAAAATATTAAGTATAGTAATACTTGAAAATAAAATTTCATACTTCAATTGAAGTTGCAGGTTAAAATTTAGTTTTAGTCAAACATCTGGCTCATAGGCTCTAGATTACGTGTGCTAGAGCGCTGAGCTAAGCCAATTACTTGATAGTCTTTCGCAAGCTTACTTAATTGAATTAGGCTGAGGGTGACTTTCTAACACAGTAGGTAAAGCTGAGCCAAGATGGTCCGGCATAGAAGTCTTGTTGAATGTCTACAATCTCGCCGCCACTGCTAGCAATCAACTCCAAAACTTCATCCTTGCTTACTCCATGCATTTCCATGATGGGCATAGTCAAATCTATTTCAGGGGTAGTATGATCGCTTTCCTCAACTTGAATGGGAAGCTTGATTGTTGTCGAACCTTTATCTTTGAACCAAGATACCATTTCTTGCACCATATCAAGCTCTAAAATGTATTTGCCTGGCTTAATAGGAGTTTTCATACTTAGCTCAAGATTTACTTCCTCCATTGGATTGAGATCATGTGGTAGATGTACCCTCCCGTCATCGTTTACTAAAAGTTCTCCGTCTTGGCTCAACCAGTGGTTACCCAACCTTATTTGGTATTTATCATCGGTGTCTCCCATAGCAGGCCAAGTGATATCGCTAATGTTCTTTAGTTGTATTTGAGCAGAAATTAAAGAACCAGCCTCCACTTTAGTCAACAGTTTTAAAACTGTAATCTGTGCACGAAAAGCCGAATCAGGTAATGGAATCTTGATAGTACTTTGACCAGATAAAAGCCTGTTTTCAATAGAAATTCGGTTGCTTGGAATCTGAAAAATAAGTAGACCATCATCAGCAAGAATTCTTATAAATTCCTTAATAAAGTTTTTGCTATAATGAGGTTCCATGTGTTGAAGCACAATATTTGAGTAAATAAAGCTAAAGCTATTATTCTCAAACAGGCTTAAATCTTGAGTTGAATTAACATAGTAGTGACACTTCGTCCTATAGCGATTATATTTTTCAGCAAGCTCTATCATGGATGGAGCAATATCAACGCCATAACATTGGTCAAAGTAAAGGCACAGTGCTTGAGTCAGGCGTCCAACACCACAGCCAAAGTCCAAAGCTTTGTTCCGGGAAAGGGTAATATGCAGGGTGTCTATATAGTTCATTACACCACTTATTTCTTCGTCTCCCGTTCTCAAAAATTCGTTTACATCCCATTGATTATTTCTTTTTTCTGAGTGTGTCAATATTGCCCATAAGGGATCTGTCTTACCGAAGAGATCCCAATTCTTCTGTAGTTGATCAAATTTCATAATGTATACCTTGAAAAGTCCTGTTTTGTAAGCTTAATGAGAATTTAATTCACTTCTAAGTAGGTCTCTAATTGTAACAAGAAAGTTATTTTAGAATATAGAAAAAATTCAATATTGCGGTTTTGAGATTTTTTTAAGTTTTGATGTTCTTACTTATCACAATAGTATACAATTTACTTGCAAGGTCATATGAATAATAATTTTCTGCTAAAAAAGCTGCATTCTTACCTAGCTGTTTCCTAACTGCTGGACTACGCATTAACTCTTCTAAATAAGCAACTAGCTGGGGCACTTCTAAATCACCTATATCTACCTTCCAACATACAGAATCTGGTAATTCAGTAAATTGTTGATAGTTACTAACAATGCAAGCTTTTCCATAGCTTAATGCCTTCATCAAAGCAGCAGAAGACTCTCCTAAGCTAGGGTATCTAAGATTGAGAATAATATCGCTCATTCTCATACAATGTTCAAAGTCTTGATCGCTCAAATAGCCACTGATTATTACATTACTAGAAATACCAAGTGATTCAATAGTTTCTTGTATGCCTAGAGATGGATCTATTAAATCACCACCGATTAAAAATTGAATGGGATAACCCATATCAATCAATATTTTGATAGCTTCTAAAATGCAAGGTAGGCGTTTAAGTCTGTTAACAAATCCAAAAGTAGAAATCAAAAAATTATTGTCTGAGAACCCAAAGCGTTTTTTTAAAGAAATTGTCACATTTTCAGCATTTAATGCTGCATTAACAGTATCTAATGTGGAATTATCAACACAACCTAGAGGAACAACGAAAACATTATCAATCTCTTGTAATTGCTCTTTCACCCACTGGCTATGTACAATAGTAGCAATACTTCGCTTTGCTAAAGCATGAGACATTGGAAACTTCCAGATTTCAGGAAGAATACCTTTTGACTTTACTGCATTATAGCTAGACTTTCCTAAATCACCATATCCCTTAATTAATGCATCTGCATATAAATACTCTTCCTCTGTCCCTAAAAACGCATCTGCTAGAAAAGGATGAATATTCAATTCATGAAGTACGACAATACCAGGATATTTCCATGCCGTTTTATAAATTTCTTTATGAAAATTCGTATTATTACCAATATGGTAAATAATACAATCATATTTTGTAATTTCTTTGCTCAATATAGAAATACTTCTAATTTCTATGTCTAAATCATTGGCGTTGCTCTTCTGTAGATTTTCTATATAAAGAGTAATGTCTACATATTTCTTGAGTTGCTCTACAATTTCAAAACTATAGTTAGCAATACCTGAGCGTTGAGGTGGCCAAGGTGATACATAAGCAATTTTATGGCGGCGTTGAGATTTTCCTCGTTTACTAGTATCGAGTATTGTATTAGTAAATAATTTCAAGTAACTCGTAGCAGTTTTAGCCCATGTAAATTCTCTAGCACGTCGAATAGACTCTTTTTTTCTATCTGGATTATTTCCACTCTCACTTAGAGCTTTTTTCAAAGCTAGAGCCATGTCTTTGGGATCATCCAATGAACAGTAATAAGCTAAATCTCCTATTACTTCTGGAATAGATGAAACCTTGGTAGTCACAATTGGCAATCCACATGCCATGGCTTCTAGCACTGGTAAACCGAATCCTTCATAACGTGAAGGAAAGAAAAAGACGGTAGCTTCTTGGTAAAGAGTAACCAGTTCATCATCGTTTATATAACCTGTCAGAACAAGCCTATCTAAAATACCCAACTGCTCTGCTAAGTGTTCATAACTTTTTCTAGTTTCTTCATTGTAAGTACAGACAATATAAAATTTAAGATTTTTAAATTCTTGAGAATAATCCTTGACTAGGTAAGAAAAAGCCTCTAGAGCTTTGATCATATTTTTCCTAGGATCAAAGCCTCCTATAAATAGAATATAGGGATTAATAGATTTAGCTTTATGTGAAATAGGTAACCAAAATTTTGTATGATCTACAGCTAATGGTATGACTACTGATTTACAGTTAACACGAGGGTCTATCTTTTCAAAATCACTTTTTGCACTTTCTGAAACAAATATCAATTGATCTGCCCATATTGGTAACTTTTCAATTCGTCGCTGATATTCCTTCCGAGTTTCTGCTAACCATTTATCAAGGTAATCTTGTGGTATTATAAGCGGAATCAAGTCATGTATTGTTACAAAAATAGTTACATCAGATAAATCTGTTGGTAATACCACATTCATCATTAATGGATTAGGAACCCAGTAAGCATCAATTTTCAACTCCTTAGTTATCCTGTTCAAAACTTGACTGTAGTGCTTTGTCTGTTTCACGAAATCATCTTCAATCAAAAATTCATAAACATTAATAGGAGTCAATCGTCTTTGTACTGCTTGACTAAAATGTTTTATATCTGATGGATCGCGAACGGTTATTAACCATTCTTTACTGATGTCGTTAATTACTAAATCTTCACAAATGCGCTTAAAAACTACACCAATTCCGCGATTTATTTCTGGTGTAGATAATGTTTGACCGTCAATTAAAAATTTCATTCTTGATGAGCACCTCTCAAAAAATTATTTATTACATAATCCCAAGAATAGTTAGACTGCACGTAGCGCTTGCCAGCTTTAGCTAAAGTTCTACCTATATCTTGGCTACTCATAACCTTTAACGCAGCTTCAAATTCTTCTTTAGATGAAATTGGTATACCCCCCCCGCTTTTCTGACAATGTGCAGCAGTAACTTTGCTATCTTGATGCACAATAACGGGTATTCCACATAGCCAGGCTTCCATAAGTACAAGTGAAAAACTTTCATTGAGTGACAAGTTTATCAAACCTAAGGCTTGAGAAATAATTAAATATTTGTCTTCTTCTGATACAAATCCTAAATCTAAAAATCCTTTTTCGGCAGGTATAAGGTTAGCATCACCTCCCCCCAGAAAAACCAGGCTAGCTTCACCCCCATTTGACTGATAATTTCTAAAATATTCTATTAACGTAAGGATATTTTTACCAATATCTTTTCGTCCAACATAGACAAAAAATTTTTCTTGAATGTTATACCTTATCCTAGTATTTCCTAATTTGGTATGATTCGACGTTAGTAGTTGCTCTATATGAGTTGGTAATTCTATTCCTACACCAATTACAGGACTTTCAACAAGTTTACGACCAATAGAAGAACCATAATATTTGATTGCCAGCGTTTTTTCTTCTTCTGTTAAGAAAAATATATGGCGACTATGAGCTATCATTTCTGCTGTAGTTATCCATTGCAACTGAGGCTCATCATGAAAACAAGGGATAATGCTAGCTCTACCTTCTAGTACTTTAATTAGAGAATAAATCAGCCCTTGTGTGTATGGCATGCCAATAACTATATGTCCTTGTGTATTAGCTTTTGCATAATCAACTAATGCCTCACTATTAATACTATTTTCAATAAATTGACGCTGAAATTTTTCATCTACCTGCATTGTGTGAATAATTTTATAGTTAGCTTCATGATAAAGATCTTCTCCATGTTGTTTTACAGGAAATCGACGTACTATAACACCATTGACATTTTCAACACTGGGAGGTAGAGGATTTTGCCACCAGTTATCAAAAGGAGAAGGACAACAAGTTGTTAGCACTTGAACAGAAAAGCCTCGATTACTCAATTGCTCGGCTAAAGTTCTAGCTGCTACTTCTGCTCCTCCTGCAAAATCGCCGTACCAAGGGGTTACGAATGTAATTTGAATGTTATTCATCAAACCTTTTTAGCAATTACTGCGAAATCGGGTGCTGCATAGAAATTGGATTTGGCTATTTCGATCAAAGGATTAACTTTAGATGCTATTGGATTATCTGCTTCAATAAACTCTAGTGGATCTTCGAGTCTATTTTCACGAAGACGTAGTAACTTTACATCTATAAATCCACGTTGCTCAAATAAAAATTTGACTGTTAATGGAAATAGCGGATTACGATGAGTGGGATCTGAGTAAAAATTACACGCGCCAACAATAATATTTTCTGGGTTAGGAGTTTCAAAGATAGCTAAGCCCCCGCTATTAAGTACCCTTTCTGTTTCATCTATCAAGTTCATCAACACTGGAAACGACAAATGCTCAATAATATGAAACCCAGTAACAGCCCCTAAACTAGCATCTGGTAAGGATTGCAGATATGTAATTGCATCTGATTCTATGACCTCGAGTCCCCTAGCTTTACACTGCTCTACCATGATTCTGTTAATATCTATACCTCTTGCTGTGTATCCAACCTTACGCAACAGTTCCAGATATTCACCGCGACCACAGCCCACATCCAAAATTGGGGAAGACGATGTACCAACTTTCGCTTCCGCAATAATAGGGAGATAGACTTTTAATTTATTAAGAATATCCTCACGGCTACCCCGAAACTGGTCTTCAAAAGCAACATAGAACGCATCTAGTAAATGCTGTTCTTCATTAACAAAGGTTTGAAGTTGCTCTTGATCAAACGGTTCAGGCAAACGCTGTCGTGCTTCTTCTAAAAACATGGTGATTAGACGCTTCTGTTGAGCTAGGTCATTTTTGAGGTAGCTGTCATTTCTGAGATGGCGCTCATCCACTCTTTGAAGATGAGAATTGACATTACTTAAGCGCTCATCTACTCCTTGAAGGTGAGAATTGACAGTACTCAAGCGCTCATCCACTCCTTGAAGACGAGAATTTACGGTACTTAAGGACTCATCCACTCCTTGAAGACGAGAATTTACAGTACCCAAGCGCTCATTAACAAGTTGTGCGAAACTATGTTGCTCTAGATTGTTTACCGCATCTAATCGCTTATCAATCTCTTTGAAGCGAAGATCTATATCACCCGAAAGCTCATCGAGCTGATTTCTCAAGCTTGTTACCTGTTCTATGAGTTGCCGATTAAGTACTATAGATTCTTTCAAAGCCCGAATTAAGTTAAAGTTGACTTCTCGTTGATCTTTAAAGATAAAATTAAGTATTTTTAAAGATATTTTTTGGATTTTTCTACTTAAAGTAAAAGGAAACTTATTCAGGTTATCAGGCCACTTTGTTCGCACTTCGGCTCTCAATTCTGCATTTCTAAGTAAACCTTCCATGAAAGCTAATATTGGCTGAAATACAGTCATCGTATTTGATAATTTAGGCTTTGAATTTGGCCTCTTCAGTGGAGAGTAATCACCCCGCTTAGCTACTTCCTCGCGAATTTTCTGCATTAATTCAGCAACATCAATTTCATGATTATTTTCTTCAATCATGATTTATCCTTCAAAAATCAAATTTAATGAAACCCTTTTTCAGGAGAAATGTACTTTGAGAGACTTGTCTTAATTCCGAATATAATCAACCCTGAATATTCTTCACCGGATTTTATAATCTTTTATCTGCTGTGTAAAGTGTTTCAATGTAAAATTTAATATCAGATTTAAGATCTACTATCCCCTCACATGAAACACTATTATTCACTTCAAAAACAACTATCTCATCAATCCAGTCATAACTTAGACCTTCTTCAGAATGTACACCTACGGTTACCGTGTAAACACCCTTATTTACATGGCAGGGAACTTGAAAACAGACGTTTAATTGGTCGCGTTCTCGCATTTCTGGTAATTTGACATCTAGTAATTGAGTATTTGTTCCATACACAACTAATCCCATAATAGTTCTAATTGAAATACCCACAATTAAGTCGGATAATTTTGCCTTTGCCTCCAGTAAAATGCTGATCTGAAAAGTAGCTCCTGTTTCTACTTTGGTTATTTCTTTTTTATCTAAAGTCGAAATTGTAACATTTTTAATAACAGCTAGTTGATTCCCATGCCTATGTAAACCGTTTTCTTGATGACCTCGAATAAAATCCTCATGGTTTTCAATAGATTGAATTTCTTGAGCCTTAACTTCATTTGTGTCTGAGCTTAATAGGGCAATATAATGCTCCACTACTTCTTTTGGTCTGCCTATCTCCAATATTCTTCCATGATTCATCAGTACTGCACTTTTACATAGCATCTTTACACTACCAGAATCGTGAGAAACGAATAGGAGGGTTACTCCTTGCTCTTTCATCTGCCGAATTCGCTTCATGCAACGAGCTTGAAATCTCGCATCCCCTACAGACAATGCCTCATCTACTATCAGAATTTTGGGTTCTGTGTGTGCAATAACCGCAAATGCTAGTCTTACAACCATCCCACTAGAATAAGTTTTAACTGGCTGCTCAATAAAATCCCCAATTTCGGCAAACCTAGCAATCTCGTCAAACTTATCTTCGATTTCCCTATAGCTCAATCCTAAAATTTGCCCATTAAAAAATACATTTTGCCTTCCAGTAAACTCTGGATTAAACCCACTACCTAGCTCTAACAACGCTGAAACTCGTCCATTAACATATACTTCACCTGTTGTGGGCGTCAGCGTTCTAGCAATAATTTGCAGCAGCGCACTTTTGCCAGAGCCATTTTGACCAATAATCCCTACAGTTTCGCCTTGAGAAACTTCTAAATTAATATCCCGCAATGCCCAAAATTCCTGAGCGTGGTTCTTGCCAGGTAGTAAAACTTCCTTCAACCGATCTACCGGACGAGCATACCGCTTATAACACTTTGAAACATTTTTTAGCGAAATTGCTATTTCCTCACCCATCGTACTGTACGCCTACTGGCAACACACTATGAAAATTCATCAATAGTATCTACTTAATCCAAAATTATCAACTAGGTTACCAAACTTCACGGTCCTACCAAACGATGGTGTTGTTTTACAGTATGTAGTATCCAAATAAAATTGCAGATATTACACATGTAACTCTTAGTCACTTTTACAACCTAGTATCTTTATACCAAAGCTTCACAACACATCTGCAAATGCTGGCCGGAGGCGTTGATAACACCATAATCCTCCACAGAACACGACAACTGCAATCATCGAAGAAGTTCCCCATTCACCCCAGTGCTTGACCTCTCCCACTAAAACAAGATCACGGTAAACTTCTGCAATAGCAGCCATAGGATTTAACCAAAACACCCAATCTCGCCATTGTTCTGGAATCACCTTAGCTGGATAAACCAGGGGTGTTAAATAGAACCAAAGATTGAGGAGAACCCCCAAAGTTTGAGGAATATCCCGTAAAAACACTGTAAATCCGGCTACTAAATAACCTAAACCAGCCGTAAATAATAATTGTGGTAACCAAACCAAAGGTAACAACGCCATAGTTGGATGCAAATTATGAGAAATAATCGCAACAAAGAAAATCAGCGCCATTAACCCAAAAGCACTTTCAATAAACGTCGATAAAATTGGCACTAGTGGTAACAAAATGAGGGGAAATACGACTTTCTTCACTAAATTTGGCTGTCCTATAACCGACCCAGCAGACTGCATCAATCCACCCGTAAAGGCAATCCAAGGAAGCAACCCCGCAAATAGCCACAGCCCAAATGTCAAGTTTTCATTTCCTGGCACACCTTTAAGACTCAGCTTGACATGTAGCACTATTGAAAATACATATGTATAAATTAGCAATTGCGACAACTGATTCAACAAAGGCCACAAATTACCTAAAACAGAACCCTTATACCTTGCCTCTAAATCACGCCTTACTAGAACTCTCAGCAAATCTAGCTTTGCCCACCAATGTTCCTTAACTGGCAGAATACGCCTTAAATTCCCTGCCTTACGGGTTACTCCTCGCACTATTTGCAACAATTCCTATCTCCTTCCTCACTATCTACACACTCAATTTTCTTTCAAGAAGCTTGTTCTTTTTAGAAAGTTCCAAACATTTCATTTATCTGTAGTAATAAATACTATTCGCTTGCAGCAAAAATATCTCGCACATTGTACATTGAATCAACAACATTACCCCCCTGTCCTCCCTGTCCTCCCTGTCCCCCCTGTCCCCCCTGTCCCCCCTT
>JAJPJF010000072.1 GCA_021324415.1 Nostocales cyanobacterium Centralia_MAG_434 | reverse complement strand
TTGTTAATTCGATTGCTTAATGAAGGTGGTCTTATTATTAAGTGGGAGCGAAAGATTAAAAATAAAGGTAACGCAGTATATTAAATTTAGCTGCGCAACAGCTTATTAGGAGTAGTATACATATGAATGTAAAGATTTGTTACGAGATCCAACGTTTCTGGTAAGCAGACTCAGAGAGAATTTTTAAAGGTAGATTTTCACCAGATAGAACATTAGTACCCAGACGAGTTAATAACTGCTGTCGTGCCACACAGATTGCTGGTAGCAATAGTTCTTGAAAAGCCAAGGGTGTTTCCGGTTTAATCGGAGTCAATAATGGGGGTTGAAAATTAGAAGCGGTTTCAATCATCGCCCTTAAAGTCTCTGCCCAAACTGGTAAAATTTAATCATCAACTACAGGGAGCGGTCTCAAAACTTGCTGTACTTGCTCAACACCCAACCCGTCCCAAAGTAGCCGCTTCTGGAATTTTTGCCAGTTTCCGTGAGCACTTACCTCACACCAACGGTGAAGACGTGATGTTAGCTGTTGTTCACTATCAGTAACTTGTAAATGTTTGCCCAGACGTTCAGATAAACAACTCGCTTGAGCAATAATCTGCGTTAAGTCAGATATTTTAACTTTTATCGAGGAAAGGCAGAGGGCAGAGGGCAGAAGGCAGAAGGGATTTATCCCTTTCTGAATGCAAGGGACCCTTTGCGCGACCGGAGAGAGCAAGGGTTCGGTGACCCCCACCAAATTTCCAATTTGGTGGCTCTCCCACGAGGTGGGGTCAGAATCCCCATCTGAATGAAACATAAGTGCCTTCTGCCTCCAGCATAGCTGCCTTCTTCAATTTTTAGGAAACATTCCTTGGAAGTGCAATCATGCAAGAAGCAAGTTACGTGATTAACAAATTTCTCAGATAGGAATTTGAGAGAGCGATAAGATTATGTTATGGAATGTCTACATGACCTTCGTCATAGCAAAAATCATTCCTCTGTTGTGTATTTGTGACTTTCTTCACTTTCTTAGAATGCTCGAGAAGGGTAAATTTTTACATTATGTGGTCTTTTACCTCTGGGGTGTGATCGCGGTCATTTAGTAGAGAATTATAGTCATGCTCAAACAGGTCACTATTGTATCGTACATTGTCCTCTCAGCCTTGGCTATAAACTCACGACCGCTCCAAGCACAGCCTCGCCCTAGTTCCAGGTCTCTCATTTCCCTTGATCGGGCCGAAAATTTGGCTCGTCAAGCCGCTGAAAAGTCTAATGGTGGTTTACAACATTATCGTGCTGAGGACTCGATGTATGGTCCCGCTGAGCGATCACCTCATACCTATGATGGACATGGCAATTGGACCTTCACCTTTAAGGGACATAGTCCTGACTCTGATACTCCTACAGTCGAAAGCGTAGTGACTGTCTCAAGCATCGGTGTTGTTCATGTTGACTACAACGGGCCTATTCGCTCAACTCCTTAGTCATTCTATATAATATATGAACTTACTCTTGGTCTAGTTGAAATCTGCTCTTAAATTCATCAAATATTAAGTTGCTTTATTTTTATGACTACCTACATTGGAGCGACTGTCCCCCAACCTTACAAGAAGTTAAAGTAGCGAGGACACTGTCGATAAACTCATAGAACGTCTGTGCTATGGTGTGTCTTAGAAGTTAAGTCCTTAAAAAGATTTAAGTAGCGATGTGCTTGGATTTCTAGAGTAAATTCTTTTTCTGCTTTTTTCCTGGCACAATGAGATAAATTCTGATATCTATCCGAATTTTCTAGTACCCAGGCAATTCCTTGTGCTAAATCTTCCGCTTCGTATGGCTTTGCTAAGTAACCATTTTGTTGATGATCAATAATATCTTTTAACCCAGTGGCGTTGAATGCTACAACTGGAGTGCCACATGCTAGAGACTCAGAGGCAGTTTGTCCAAATGCTTCCTGAAGAGATGGTACAATCATAACATCTGCAGCAGAGTAAGTCAATGCCAATGAAAGATCGTCTTGGAGGTACCCAAGATAATGTGCTTTAAATGCTAAATCAATGGCTTGATCTCTGGGTTGCTCTTGACCAAAAATAACTATATCGAGTTTATCTTTCCAATCAAATTTACTAAGTTCTACAAGAGCAGCTTGCAATAGATGAAATCCTTTTCGCTTGTCGCTTGTTGCCTGTATAGCGCCAAATAAAACAAGTGGCTTGTCTTGAGGCAAATTGAGTACTTCTCTTGCTATGCGTTTATTAATAGGTCTATACTTTTGTATATCAAGCCCGTGAGGAATGACTTCGATTGTTAAATTATAAAATAGGGAACTAGAACTGGCAGATTTTGCTAACCAAGAACTAGGCGCAACAATTGTTAAATTTAAATCTTGCCAAGCTTTCACTTTGCGTTGCCAGATCCAACGGGATAAATCGTAGTCTTGACTGCTGACTAGTTGGGGACAGCAACCACATGCTGCTTTGTAGCGATCGCAATCCAAACTATAATGACACCCGCCAGTAAACTCCCACATATCATGAAGAGTCCAGATCAAAGGGCGTTTGAGCTTGGCAAGTGTCTCTATTTGAATAAAGGCTGCATTAATCCAATGCAGATTGATAATATCGGGATTAATGCGCGTGACTTCAGAAAGAACTCCATCTGGCATCCACTGAAGCGAAAATGTAGTCCTAGCACGTTGAGGATAGAATTTTAGTGGCAAAGCATCGAAAGTGAGTTTTGAGCGTGCTATCCCTTGAAACAATCTAATTTTGGGAGCGTATACTGTTTTGTCATCACTAAATTTCTCCTGCACCAACATCTGAGAGTTAACATTGATACTCAGTAATCCCTTATGCAAACGATAGGCAGCCCGTGCTGCTCCACCATGGGTATCAGATGTACTAGTGTGCAAAATCTTCATGACGGTAAAGATACGAGAAAACTTCGTTTACAGTTTCTTTAGGAGAGCTTCCTAAGATTATTTTTGTAGCAATTATATAGATTGGATTATACAAAGTTGCTTCAATCTCATCATAAAGGTATGTCATTCTTACACAATGAGACCAAAGTCATAAGTCCATTTATGACTTTGGTCATGTGTTAGTTAGTACATGACTTTGTGTAATCACATCTTATACTAATTCTCTAAAATTACACAACAGATTCAAACTACTAAACCTTTGATACATCTGGCTTTCTTAATTATGAATTGGTATTATACCAACCATTTCACAATATTCTTGATATAAATTTTGCTCAAGCCAACATCTACCTTATTTACAGGGAAAAACTTGGGCAAGCGCTTGATTAAAAAAATAAACCAAAAGTGAGAGTGTAGCGAGTATATTCACACAGATGAAGTTAACAACAGACACTAAATACGTCTTTAAAGCAACAGAATCTTGAGTCTTAACAATCTTGCCCCAGTTTTACTCTAAAGGCAAAGTGCTCAAATCGAGTCCTTGATCACTTTGGCCGTCAAAATCATTTGACATCAATGAATCCTATCTGTATCAGCTTTAAGCGTGGCAATTACAATCCGCATGTCCACATCCGTCTCCATTAGGGTGATGATTGGCACAAGCTTCACTGCAGTAAGCTTTACCATCTTTGGTAATAGCTTCAGATAACGAAACAATGCACAGACAGGATTCGCATGCACATTTCATTTGATTTACTGTAGTCATAAGTTTGCTGGCAAATTTCGATTTTACCTTAACACAAAAGTTTTTATTCATCCATTAAATTGATTTTTCTTAACATTTTCTTCCGTTAGAGAAATCCTAAATCACTTGTGAAAATGAAAATCCAACTTTCTTTAAGAAAGCCGGACTTTGAGGAACATCCCATTTTGAAATAAGTA
>JAJPJF010000006.1 GCA_021324415.1 Nostocales cyanobacterium Centralia_MAG_434 | reverse complement strand
CGTGACCACAATGCTGCAAGGAATATTCTTGAGATTGGACTCCGTACCGTGGGGCACACGGGAACGTTAAACGTCTCCGGAGACATCGACCTCTGCGTGGGTGAGGCAACTCCTCCTCCTAAGTCGAGTCGTGGAAAGAGAAAACCCAACTCGTGAGTCTTGGAATCCCCGTCTTCAGCACGAAGTGCAAGGCGGGGAGGATGTCAAATATACAAAGCATGAAGAAAAAGAAAGCTTGAACTCAAATGAACATACAACTACATTAATTAGTAAAAAATATTACATTTACTACGGCTATGACAATTATACAATACAATCATTGCTCTGGAACGTGATCTCCAAGTGCTCCCTGCCAAAAAACATCATCTGTTGTGGCACCATTTCCCACTGATACCCGGTAGGTTGTACGTATAAAATGGCGTTCAAAATTTCTCGTACATCTACTTCTACAGGATGCCTAAATCTTTTGGGTGTCAGTAGAAATCCCTAGGGCGTGTGCAGTATGTCGCGCGTGTTCTGCGCGTGCCCTAGCAATGCGTTGATGTTCTCGTGCTTCTCGTTTTGCTAATTTACGCCGACGGTTAGAACCCTTGCGACGTACTGACTTGCGCTTTGAAACCTGTGAATTGCGCTTCTCGGATTTACGGAAGGATTTGAGGGAGGGGAGTTTGACACCCTCCGAGGTTGCTAGGTAGTCATCTTCGTGCAACACTGCGTCCAACCCAAGCGAATTATCCCAAGTCGAGGTAATGTCATCGGGGTTGAATGTTGGCACACTTGGATCTTTAATTGCAACTGTGGTGTACCACCCATCCGTCTTGTTGGTCAGCAAGATGTTTTTGAGGATAAATCCATCGGGCAAATGTCGGTGTAGCCTGATTTTCAACCAATCCTTGAGCTTTGCAATACAGATGAATCTTACCAGTCCTTCATTCTGCCTTGAGAATGCAATCCGCCGAGATCAGCCTTTAATCTACCTTTCAAGCACCTCTGCTCTGAATGGACGCGCATAGCGATCGCGATCACAAGCGGTTGCCAGCCCCAAAAAGAACATTAAATACGGTCCTATCTAGTGCCATCAACCACAGCCCTCCCAAAAAAGCCCCTGAGCTTTGAACGGTGACACAAGTCATCAATCGCTATAAGTTTGCTTGAGACGTTTGAGTGCTTCCACCGAAATACCAACCTTTTGATTAGCCTTAATTAACTCTGTTACTGCCTCACTATCTAATGGGGGAGAGAAGAAATATCCTTGTGCATATTCACATTCTAAATCTCTAATAAAAGATAGTTGCGTCTCTGTCTCCACACCTTCAGCTGTTACGCTAATACCAAGTTTATGTGCTAAAGTAATGATAGCTTCAGCAATTTGTAAATTTAACGATAAGGTAGTAATTTCACTAATAAAAGAGCGATCAATTTTTAAAATGCTGATGGGAAATTGATGAAGACGGCCTAGCGAAGAATAACCTGTTCCAAAATCGTCAATTAATAACTTAATTCCCATCTGTTGCAATTGCAAGAGAATTTTTATTGTTTCATCACTGTTTTCCATGATAACGCTTTCAGTAATCTCTAGCATTAAATTGCTAGGAGGTAGACTAATTTCTCTTAGCATTTCATTAATATGTGAAATTAAATTAGGTTGTAAAAACTGCTTTACAGAGAGATTTACACTGATCGTTAATGATGTGTCAAGACCACAACAAATCTGCCAAACCTTTAGTTGACGACAAGCCTCATATAATACCCAGTAACCAATAGGAACAATCAGTCCTGTTTCTTCCGCTACAGGAATGAAATCACTTGGATTAATCAACCCATACTCTGGATGTTGCCAACGGACTAGAGCTTCAAACCCAACTATTCGGCTATCAATAAGTGCTACAATTGGTTGGTAATAAACGCAAAACTCCAAGTGGTCAAGAGCGTGACGCAAATGTGTCTCTAACTCCAATCTCTTTAGAGCTTGAGTATGCATGTCTGGCTGAAAGAGTTCACAGCGTGCTTTACCTTTAGACTTAGCATAGTACATTGCTGTATCTGCATTACGTAGAAGATCTTCTGGTTGATTAGAGCAACTTTCACTCATAGCAATGCCAATACTTACGGTGCTAAATACCTCTTTTCCATCAAAATTAAAGGGTAATGATAGTATCTGCTGAATTCGATTGGCAATGCGGAGTGCATCATTAACATCTTTAATTCCTTCAAGTAGAACTGTAAACTCATCTCCTCCAAATCTAGCAGCTGTGTCTGTAAGTCTTAGACAAGCTTTGAGCCTAAAAGCAGTCATGCGCAGGAACTGATCACCCACTATATGACCCAAGCTATCATTAATTAATTTAAATCGATCCATATCTAGAAACAGTATTGCAAATAAATAATCCTTTTGTTGCTTCTTCAAAGTAAGTACTTGCTCAAGCCTATCCACGAAAAATGCTCGGTTAGGTAAACCTGTTAGTCCATCATGAAGGGCAGCATACATTATTCTTTCTTCTAGCCGTCGCCGCTCTGCAATCTCTTTTTCAAACTCAAGTTTGGCAAACTCACTAACTTTCACTCTTAGCAGTGATGACTCTACACCTTTGTACTCCGTAATATCTTCTGCAATGCCAATAAGACGGTAGCTCTCTCCTATTTGATTTCGAATTAAAAAAGTTTGCTCCTTTATCCAACGTAGTGAACCATCAGGTCGTACAATTCGGTATTCCTGATTCAACTGATCTTGAGTTATTTGCAAAATGTTTTTTCGATCTTCAGGATGAATTGCTTCCATCCAAGTTTTTGGATTTATATAGAGGCTATCACATGTACGACCCCATATTTGCTCATAAGCAGGATTAACATAGAAAATTTCAGTTCTTTCAAGATTACTTATCCAGACAACTTCATTGATATTTTCTACTAAATAGCGAAACTTTTCTTCGCTATAACTTAGGTTTATTTTTATTTTTTGCTTGTCAAAAAAATTTTTTTTAAATTGCTGGTAAGCATTATTTAAACTTGCTTGATTATTACTAAGTTCTATTAGAATTTGTTGATTTTTGACTGCTAATTTACCAAGCTTAAGAAGACATAAAATCTGCGAGTTCAACAAAATCAATAAATTTGATATGTAAAAATATAGTAAAAAAATCTTTATTTTTAAAAATTTTAATAGCCAGTATATTATTTCTTTTAAAATATATATTTCTGTTAACTGGGCTATACTGCAAAAAACAATAAAGAGGATCATCCAACTGGAAAATACTTTTAGTGGTTGGTTAGTTAAATAAACTAGTTCAATTAGAATTGAGTAATTCATCATTATAATTAGTAAATCTACTACAATATATTATAATTTTGGCTCTTCAGTACATACTATGCTAATTGACAATAAACCTGGCTAAAGCTCTCTGCTGGTAAGACTTACAAGCGATATCATTTGTATATTTGACTAACAAAAACTCTGGAAGCCTTGATTGAAAAGGGCTTAAAGCTTGATAAATCAATATTTTGCATAACAAGTACTGAAGAGCCATAATTTTACTAAATTTTACGTACAAAATTCATAATCTATATAACATATGAATTATTTTTTTAAAGCAATATTATCTAATAATTTTAACACAAAAATATTTTAAAAATGAGACTGTTTTAGTGATAAAAGTAAAAAAATAAGATAATTTAATTAATTAAAAGCAATAATTAAAATAGTGTATGACTTTCTTTGACATCAATATTATTTAAATTTAAAAATTTAATAAATTAATAAATAGATATTTTGCATACACAATTGGCTTTAAACATAATATAATATATAAACTTAAGCTTAAAAGATAATATAGATTTTTTTGAATTAACTAGTAATTTTTAAATGAGATATAAAACATAAATCCAAATTTACTAGAAAGCATTGTAAAGAGATAGGTAAGGTTTTATTACTTATTTTTAAAAGTTAATTACTTTTAAAATTACATATATATCAAAAAACAATCATCGTGGAAATCGACTAAAACTATTTAAAGTTTGTATAAAGGCTTATTAAGCGGATAAGCATTAGCATTGTCTAGCAAAAATGCTCTGTAATAGACCTCTTGCAAAAGTCGCATAAGCGTGAGACGTTTTTAAAAGTTAATCACTTTTAAAATTATATACTTTTAAAATTACATATATATTAAAAAACAATCATCGTGGAAATCGACTAAAACTATTTAAAGTTTGTATAAAGGCTTATTAAGCGGATAAGCATTAGCATTGTTTAGCAAAAATGCTCTGTAATAGACCTCTTGCAAAAGTCGCATAAACGTAAGACAAGTAGCTTATAGCTTTCTTGACATCTATGAGCTACGAAAAGGTAAAAAACTTGAAACTAGAAGAACTAAAATGCTTGTGGGGTGTACATAAGGAAACTTTTAGCCAGATGACGGAGGTAGTGCGCGCGCATCAAGCCCGATAGAACGTCCTAAAAAAACAAAAACAGTTTGATAGCGGCAAAAAGAAAAGACATACATTAAAATCTCAAGTTGTCGTAGACCAAGGTACGAGAGAAATACTGTGTACCACACATGATAAGGGTAAAGAGCATGATTTTCGCTTCCTTTAAAAACAGTAAAGTTAGGTTAAGAAAAGATATTGAACTCTTGAGTGATAAAGGATATCAAGGAATTCATAAACCTCACGCCAAGAACTGAATACTAAAAAAGAAACCTAGAGGCGCACAAACTACAGGTAAAAGTAATTTTGTGTCGGGCGCACTATATCATTTTTTGCTAGTAGGATAGCATCTGTAATATTACTGAAATAAGTATAGTTTGTGAAGCAAACACAAATATTTTATAAACCCCTAGCTAACTATTGGGTTCGAGTGTTATCACTTTTAGCAACAGTAATTGTTAGCACTATGAGAAAGTTCTTAACCACATTGACTATTATTGCTTTTGTATCTCTCTCCTCCTGTACCCAATCTGTAAAAGCCAGTTACCTCAATCCTACTTTAGCAGAAACCCAGTATTTGTATTATTTGAATCTCTCATTGCTTAATAGTCAAAATCCTTTAATCGAAGTTCTTTCTGAATCTGAGAAATTGCAAGTGGGTACTGATATTTGCAAGAAGATGAATGCTGGAATATTTATGGAGCTAAACAACAATACTCTAATGATGCAGATTATAAATCATCTCAGTTATAAACGATATCAAGAAATAAATAATTACCTGGTTGATTACAAAGCATCTGCCGATGTCATTGCTGTCCACACTCTTTGCCCTAAATATCGATATCAGTTGAGTAATATTTTAAATAACTATGCTACATCCAAACAAAAAAAATCCGTGTTCCGAACTGTCTACGCTAAAGACGGGTATGCAAATCTTCGAAGCGGCCCAAGTACAAAAATGTCCATTTTTAGTCTAGTTCTAAATGGTATGCATGTGCGTGTTCTTGGTCAACAGAAAAACAAGGATGGGCAGCTTTGGTATAAAGTTATAGTAAACAATCAAGTAGGCTGGATTTATTCAAGATTACTGTATTGAAAGCAGAAATTAAAAATATTAATAAAAATTAAAATTAAAATTAAATAAAGATTTTTATTGATATTTATTGCATATTCATAGAGTTAATATATCTTCTTATATTATAATTTTTTATATTAATTTTAACACTTTTGCTAACAAAAAGGTGAATCAAAGGAATTAGATATTAGGGTAGTGCATAGTAATAATTTAGTCGCCACATCTATTGATAACGTCGGTAGCGATAGGTTAATTCTGCGTACTCTAAGTACAGCACTATTTAACTTTGAGGGTGCGGCATTGTTGATGGCAGTCTTTAATTTTCTATTACATGATACTATCTTTGGCAACTTCGTATAACTTGTATATAAATAATAATGAATAAAAAACGTGACGTTATTGACGCCACGCTACAGCTAAAACAGATTACACCATGAGAGATAATTATTTAGAACAATTTAAAATTGAGTGCAAATTAATTCTCTTCTTAGTAATCGATTGAATTTTTTACTAGCTATGAGTTGATTTTGTTTCCTTACTTGATAAATCAACTTTTTGTTTTAGTTGCGGTGCTTGTTTATCTTTCTTTGCATAAGATATAGCTGCTTGCTTAAGAGCTTTTCCAGCTTTCAAGAATTTTGGTGCATTCTCTTGAGGTAATGCTAACAGTGAGTCAAAGCTAAACACATCTCTCTCGGGAATAAACTTTGCCAACACTTCCATAAACAAGGGTTGTCCAAGCGCTTCTTTGGGTACTTTAGGATTAAATCGGAATGGGCTTGCTGGTGCATCTCTCCAAATTAGTGGCACATGCAATGCTTTCATAAACTTCAATTTTTTTATTGGTTCTGCCTGTTTAATGTACTCCAAACGCTGTTTACTGAAGTTTTTGAATACTGATATACAAGGCGTCTGACATACAGGAATAAACTGCCACAAACCACAAAGTCGGAACTGAAAATTTTGTAGTTGTTTTTCTATTCCATTCGTTTGACGACCACTGTCAAAACCAACTAACTGAAATCCAATTAGGTATGGTTGCTCTTTTCTTGGAAAATGCAGTATCCGAGGATATACAATCAATCTTTGATTACAGTTACCAGTTGCCTCTATTTCCTTTATAAGTGCATCATAAGCTTTGCGATGACTTAGCGTATAGTATAGAGAATACTCTTTACCTCTTATATTTACAAATGATTTACCATTTGTGAAGTGAACAGAGCCTATAATAATTCCTACTGCTTGGAAGATACTACGAAGCTCTTGTTTGTTTAGCTGTTGAGAATGCTTCTGTGTTACTGGGGAAATTAATTTTGGTTGTTTGACAGATTTTGGCTTCTTAACGATTTCCGGAATAAGACGTGATTCTGACGTTGTGTCAACCACTTCTATTGGTTTTGGCTTGATTAAGAGTAAACTTTGCTGAGGTGCACTTAGTTGTGAGTTTTTTGCTTCCTTCGATGGTTGGACCATTGTTTTTAGGCTTACTTTACTTTCCTCCAAATGAATAGTACCCAAAACACAATTATCAATAACACTATTAACAACTAGTGTGATACTAATTTTTTCGGCTCTTTAGTACATACTATGCTAATTGGCAATAAACCTGGCTAAAGCTTTCTGCTGATAAGACTTACAAGCGATATCATTTGTAGATTTGACTAACAAAAACTCTAAAAGCCTTGATTGAAAAGGGCTTAAAGCTTGACAAATCAATATTTGCATAATAAGTACTGAAGAGCCACTTTTTTACGCTTGTACGTCTTGCTTGTAGTTACTTGTAGCTCCTATGACATGAAACTTTTAGCTAAATCGCTGTAATCCTTCCGGTGTCTTACCCGGATTTCTCACAAGTTTTGCGATCGCTAGGTTTTAGACCCAACACGAATCATGGCATTATGTTGAGGAGGTACTTTAGCTCAAGTTTAGACGGTATAGACATTTTAGACTTGTTGTTGAGATCTTTGTGAGCAGGTAAGGAGGGACTTCGTTTACCCCTCCACAAAGATGAAAGAAACTAAATTCGTAGGGACGAAAAGCAGGGTATCCTCAAAAAGTACTCTGGCAGTCAAAACCAAAATTTCAATGGTGCTTTAAAGCCCGTTTGTGAGCATGGTTCTGGGCTATAGCGAACAAAACATTGGTGAAGGAGCTCTGTTGGGAGCGTACTATCCCGTGCGCGAAGAATTATACATAGATCGCAGTCCAGGCCAGGGTATACTTTCACACTTGAATAAATTTAGGTTGTTGGCAGATGTCGAAGCAGCAAAATCAAGGAAAGTGGGCAAAAGGTAAGAAAAAAATCCAATTTAAAAATCTGGAACAATTGGAACAAATAAACTTGAATGCAGCAGGAATTGATATTGGAGCGACTGAACATTGGGTCAGTGTACCAGCAGACACAGACGAAGAACATGTAAGGTGTTTTAGCTGTTTTACATCTGATTTACACGCCTTAGCCGATTGGTTAAAAAAGTGTGGAATTACAACCGTAGCAATGGAATCGACAGGAGTTGACTGGATACCAGTGTTTCAAATACTAGAGATCAAAGGGTTTGAAGTAAAGCTTGTAAATGCTCATTATATTAAAACAGTACCAGGACGAAAAAGCGATATACTAGACTGTCAATGGATACAGCAATTACATACCTATGGCTTATTATCAGGTTCGTTTCGACCTGATGATCAAGTATGTGTGCTACGTAGCTATATTCGCGCCTCGAGATAATCTAATTCGTAGTTGCAGTACCCACATACAACGGATGCAGAAAGCACTATCCGAAATGAACCTCCACCTACATCACGTCTTAAGCGATATTACAGGTGTAACCGGACTTCATATTATCCAAGCAATTGTCGCTCTCCAACAGGACCCGAAGATTTTAGCTACGTATCGAGACGGACGTGTTAAAAGCAGTGAGGCAGATATCGACGCCGCTTTAACAGGGGACTATCGGCCAGAACATGTATTTATCCTCTCTCAAGAACTGTCCTTGTATCAAACCTACCAAGCCCAGATTGAAAAATGCGACGCGCGCAATCCAAAAATGTTTTGGAGACTTTGAAGACAAAACTCAAGGTAAACCACCCCTGAAGATGACTCGCAAACCTAAAAAGAAAAACCGTAATACATCGAATTTTGACTTACATTCTCATCTCTACCGCATTACTGGTGTTGATTTCACCACAATTGATGGTTTAGATGTTCTCACTGTGCAAACTATTATTTCTGAAGTTGGACTTGATCCAAAACGTTTTAAAAGCGCCAAAAATTTTGTCTCTTGGTTGGGTCTATGCCCTGGTAGTCGTATTAGTGGTGGCAAAATTCTTAGTTCTAAAACTCGCAGGCGTTGTCAATCGTGCAGAAAGCCGCGTTTCGAGTTGCGGTTCTTTCTTTAACTCGTTCCCATTCTGCCCTTGGTGCTTTTTATCGTCGTAAAAAAGCTCAACTTGGTGCTCCTAAAGCTATTACTGCTACTGCCCATAAAGAGCGCTCGTCTTTTTTATCACCTTTGGTCTACTGGTGAGGTTTATCAAGACCCCGGTGCTGAACTCTACGAACACAAACATAAGCAGCGCATGATTAATAAGCTCAAGAAAACCGCTCAACAACTCGGTTGTGATTTAATCGTTAACCCCTCAGCAAATACGGTTTCTTAGAAGCAGGCGCACTGGCGGCTACACCACCCGCTACGAATGAAAGAAACTGTCCTGAGACGACCTACTAGGAGCACCCTACTGGCGGCGCACCGCCCGTTATGAATGGAAGAAACAGTACCAGTTGCGACTCGTTAACAGATACATTATTAAATGTCCTGACAGTAAAAACCGGAGCG
>JAJPJF010000515.1 GCA_021324415.1 Nostocales cyanobacterium Centralia_MAG_434 | reverse complement strand
TTGTTAATTCGATTGCTTAATGAAGGTGGTCTTATTATTAAGTGGGAGCGAAAGATTAAAAATAAAGGTAACGCAGTATATTAAATTTAGCTGCGCAACAGCTTATCTGTAAGCGATGCTCACTGGAAATGGTTAGGGCAGATAGCATCTAGCAAAGTCACACTTATCCGTCGTTCTAACGGACTAATCGTTGCTTGCTAGATCATGTAAAGCCGTCCTTCGCTTCGCTGGCATGACGGAGTTTCAAACCCATATTTTTCGATGATTAACAGCAACACCTACAATTCTTGAACAGATGATTTCGGGGGTAAGCGTTTGACAAAGAGGGTAAAAGGACCAACAGCCTGCTTGACCTCACCAGAGGCTTGCACTCGCACAGTATATGCTCCAGACTTAGGAATGCAGACACTCAGCAGCGAGTTGGTTGTACCATCAGGACCATCATCGTTTTCACCTATAGTGCTACCATCAGATGCCAATAGCGAGACAAAGGTATCAAACCTTTCAGATTTCAATTCAATCACCACTTGGTCCCCAACACTCAAACTCACGATGTAATCGCGGGCAAATCCCCCTTGTCCTAATGGGATATCTAGAGCCGAAAGCGTATCCGCAATTGGTTGACTGATCGGTAAAGGAATCGGCTCATAGACTCGGCTTTTTGCCGTTGTGGTACTCAGTCGTTTGTCAAAGCAAACAGCCCTCGGCTGAGCATTAAGCCAAAACAATTTTTCCAAAGCTTGAACACGCCGATGTCGAACGGACTTGCGATAGGTATGGTACATTCCTAATGAGAGCGTGATTAGAAGATAAAGGAAAAACAACAATCCAATTATGTGAAGGGTGAGAGTTGGAAGTTGTTGGACATGACGGACATGATGGCTTTGTTCAATCAAGCATTGCTGTCTTGAATGAAGCGTTAGTGACTGACCAAAATCGGAGTTTGACATAGTCCTGGTAAATAATAAAGCTGAGATGAGCTTTTAATTTCCCAATAGAGGTTAAAAGCTCTCTAAAAAAGCCTGAGAATTACTTTATAATAGCTATCCCTCAAGATACCAAATTCCTTGCTCTAACTCTAGCAGTTCAATTTAAAGAGTTTTGTTGTGTATTGATAGAAGGTTTCATTTACTAACTGTAACCAACTTACCGGAAGTATAGGTAACCTTTTTCTATCTGCCGAAACTCAGGAATAGACCAACAACAGAACATTGGGGGTGCGAGCACTCGTGCTAAACTTAGCATATTAGTTAGAGTGTTTACCGAAATAAGGAAAAATCAGGGCAAATTATGCCTAAGGGAAATCAGCGAATTCATCTGGCTACTGTTGCTCGGATAACAGTTGGAAAAACCAGAAAGTTTGTCAATAGTTTAGGACCTGGTCTGATCACTGGAGCCAGTGATAATGATCCTTCAGGGATTGCAACTTATTCTCAAGCCGGATCTCAATTCGGACTCCAACTTTTATATTTAGCACCGCTAGTCTTCCCTTTGATGGTTTCTGTGCAAGAAATGAGTGCCCGCATTGGTGTTGTCACTCACAAAGGCATTATTAAAATCTTGAAAGAGTATTACCCGCCCTATGTTCTTTGGTTGATAGGACTTCTGACCATTCCTGCGGTCATGGTGAATATAGGTTCCGACTTGCTGGCAATGGGAGCAGTAGCCCACATGCTGATGCCACAAATCCCAGTCAATCTGTTTAGTGTTGTTGCAGCGATCGCCATAGTTTGTGCACTGGGTCTGTTCTCTTACACAAGAGTTGTCTTAATACTGAAATGGGCAGCTTGCTCACTAGCAGTGTATTTATTTGTACCTTTCTTGAGCCAACAGGATTGGTGGTTTGTACTGAAATCAGCACTTACTCCTCATTTCCAATTTGATCTGAAGTTCATCGGCACAGTTGGGGCCGTCTTTGGCACTACCCTCTCGGCCTATCTTTTCTTCTGGGAATCCTCTATGGAAGTGGACGAACAGGAAAACAAGCATGGCCGTTTGTTTGAGAACCCAGATGCTGAGATTAACGATCTGATGGGAGAGGTCAAGAACATGCAGAGGGATAACTTTTTTGGGATGTTAGTAGCCAATACTCTCATGTTTTTCATCATCTGGACTTGTGGTACTACTCTCTTTAGCAAGGGAATCACTGACATTAACTCAGTAGATCAAGCGGCTGAAGCTCTCAGACCTATAGCTGGGGAGTATGCTTATTTGCTTTTTGCAATAGGTGTCTTAGCTGCCGGCTTTTTAGCAGTACCTATTCTGGCTGGGAGTTGTGGTTACATTGCAGCAGAGGCTTTCGGATACCCTCGGGGCTTAGATAAGAAATTGGCTGAGGCAAAAGTTTTTTACTTAGTTATATTTTTCTCTATCTTTGTCAGTCTGACTATCAATTTCACTGGTATCGGTGCCATTCAAGCCCTAATCTTTTCAGCAGTTGTGTATGGGATTACCGTTGCACCGGCTATCTTCTTTATCTTAGATATCTGCAATGACCCTAAAATCATGGGTCGCTTCACCAATAACATCTGGTCCAATATTACTGGTTATGCGGCTTTTGGGATCATGTGTGTCGCCGCAGTATCTCTCATCTGGACAACATTTTTTGCTAATTAATTTTTTCATCTAGAGTTTATCCCGCTCTCAAGAAACACTCTAAGTAAGGCTATTTGTGAGAGTTTAAGGTTAGAGACCATTTATCAATAAGTGATAGTACTCATATCTTGCACCTGGAAACTTGGATGTCAATTCCATGACTAAGTGCCAAATCTCTCAGGCGTTCAATGTCTTGTAAAAGAAGTAACAGCACTAATTGTGGAAATATAGTTTGGAATGCAATTTCTGCGGCTTGTCCCCAATTCGGTAAATTTGGAGATGTGATCGTTGTCGATAAGTAAGCCCAATGCGCCAAGATATAGGAGATGAGAGACAGTATCAACCAACGGTAAACGCCTAAAAGTGTTCCTTGTCCAAAACGGTGTAAGCCGAAACGGTGCTTAGCAGTCTTAAACCAACCCTCGATTTGCCAACCAAAATGCATCAATAAAGACGAAGCATTCCAATGCTCCTATAATTGGAATTGAAGGGTTGCTCAAATTGGTGGAATTAACCAAGAAACTGCAACTGTCCCAGGTATCAACAAATTCATCTATGTGTTGTATGCCAAAACAACTTATCCACCAGAATCGAGAAGCGAGATACTATCCTCAGTGTGGATGAAGATACCACCACGCAACCGAAAGCGGTTATTATATCTGCTCACTCAGATGCTGGAGAAGCAGATGAAGGTGGTGATTCCAGCAAAGGAGGATAGTGATGAAGCGAGACTTTGAATTGAACGAGTTGCACTCGGAAAAAATTCTTCCCTATCACCAAGAAAAATTAGCAGTGGTTTATGTTAGACAATCAACCCTGCAACAAGTACGCTCATCATCAAGAGTCAACACAACTGCAATATGGCTTAGTCAAGCGTGCACAAGTTTTGGGTTGGAGTAAAGAACGAGTGCTAGTGATTGATGATGATTTAGGAAAATCCGGTACCAGCGCGCAAGGTAGAGAAGGATTTCAACGATTAGTGGCAGAAGTAGGAATGAATCATGTGGGTCTAATTCTAGGCATAGAGATGTCAAGACTAGCACGTTCATCTAAGGACTGGCATCAACTATTAGAAATCTGCGCCTTATTTAGAACACTAATTGCAGATCTCGATGGAGTCTATGATCCTAGCAATTATAACGACAGACTACTTCTGGGATTGAAGGGAACAATGAGTGAAGCACAGCTGCATATAATTAAGCAAAGAATGATGCAGGGCAAGCTAAATAAAGCAAAACGAGGGGAACTAAGTTTTTTACTGCCAACGGGTTACATCCGCCGCCCATCTGGAGAAGTCGTATTTGACCCAGACGAACAAGTGAGAGCAGGTAATTCGATTAATATTTCGGAAATTTGAAGAACTAGGAACTCTTAATGCTGTGCTGCGTTATTTGGTGAAAAATGATATCCAAATTGGGATTCGAGTACAAACAGGACTCACTAAAGGAGACTTGGAGTGGCATCGTCCCAATCGGATGACATTGCAAAACTTGCTCAAAAATCCTTTGTATGCAGGTGATGGCTGCTTATGGTCGCCGTCAAATAGACCCATGTAAGCAACAAGCAGGACGACGAAACACAGGAAGGGTTGTGGTTCAGCCAGATAATTGGTATGTATTAATACCAGATTGTTATCCTGCTTATATTTCATGGGAACAATATCAATGGAATCTGGCACGATTGAAATCTAATCAGGCCCGAGCCAAAGAATTAGGTGCAGTACGCCACGGGCCTGCTATACTTTCGGGATTGTTGACTTGTGGTCGGTGTGGTTGTCGCATGGTTGTTCAGTATACTCGAGGACGTCATCGTTATATATGTTGCCGACACGCAGTTGATTATGGTGGCGAAAAGTGCCAGCAACTTTCAGGAGGTGCGCTCGATGAGTTTGTGAGTGAACAAGTTTTACGAGCACTTGAGCCAGCGGCTTTAGAACTATCTTTGGCGGCAGCATCGCATCTTGAGCAAGAGCGCCACGAGCTTAATCAATTATGGCAACAACGACTGGAAAGAGCATATGGGTGAGGCGGAGCGAGCTGGACGCCATTATCGATTGGTTGAACCAGAAAACCGACTTGTAGCACGTCAACTAGCTTTAGAGTGGGAAGATAAATTGGTTCAACAACAGTCTTTACGAGAAGATAAAAGCGCGCTTCTGCTATCAACAACCTCGCTTACTCTCAGATTCAGAGCGTGAGGCAATTCGTCAATTATCTCAAGATATTCCAACTTTATGGCAAGCAGCAACTACAACAAATGCACAACGTAAAGAGATTATTCGACAGGTGATTACAAAAATCACTGTTACAGTTATTGGTGATAGTGAAAAGGTTCAAATTACTATCGAATGGGTAGGAGGAACTTCTACAGAACATACTATCATTCGTCCTGTTGGGAAACTAACACAACTTTCACAATATGACCAGCGAGTGCGAACGTCTTAAGACTCTCACAAATCAAGGATTAAGTGCTAAAGAAATCGCTCAATGCCTAAATTCTGAGGGCTATCATCCTGCCAAACGACATACCACCAATAAGTCTGCAGAGTGTCAAGGAATTAAAACGACGCTTGGGTTTGTGCTCAAAGCATCCTTGTGCTGGCAACCGAGATAGTCTTGAGGCAGCAGAGTGGTGGCTACCAGATTTAGCTCGTGTCCTTGGTATGCCCAACATCACCCTTTACAATTGGGTAAAACGTGGTTTAGTCAAGGCAAGACAACAGGAACAGCCACCGCGACATTGGATTGTTTGGGCCGATGCTGCTGAACAGGAACGTCTACGCCAACTTCGTTCCCTACCTCTTGGTCATGCCACCCGTAAAAAATGGACTCATCAAATGCCCACTTTGTCTACTGACATTGATTCAGCTATTACTGTAAAAGCATAGTCAATCTTTCAGGACTAAAACTTATGTCATATCAAAATCATAACTCGGGTATTTATGGTGGTATTGTGGTTGGCTCATCTCTATCTGCCATCGTCGCTTACCCCACTCCTGTAATGGTGCTGGCTTTGAGAGCTTTGGTAGAGAGGACAAATCGTTTTTCATACTTACCATCATCACGTTTAAAATAATACCAAGATACATAAACAGGAAACTTCAAACCTTGAAGGTGCAGTTGTTGTCCTCGTTTATGTAGTCGAGCAACACAGCGTCCATCTGTTAATTTACGGGTGCAAGCTATACCAGCAATTACGTGGTACTTCCGCTTTCGGACACCGTGTAGAAATTCTATGCTGCCAAAGGCTGTATCTACCAGAACCATCACCTCGAAGTGCTTGGTGAGTTTTTTAGGCAAACACAAGACTTGCTTTAATCCTAACTGTGCCGGGGAAGGAGTCCCTTTTCCTCTCCATACACGGAAACTCCAAGGAACTCGCCACCGACCAACAACTAAATACACCACAACCAAATGCAAACCTCGTTTTCGGTTGTATACGCGGATTAAATTTTGCAATCCCTTAAATTTTCCGCATTTCTCTAGAGTTGTCAGGTCAATCATCACTTGTAGAAATGGTTTACGTCCCAATGGACGCTCGGACAATATCTCCTTAATAATACGGTTACGAGTAGTGCGAATTACACTTAATGTTGACCAATCGTAGATATTAAGAAATCGGCTTAACGCACTGTTAGACTTACTTTTACTATGTTCAGGTAAGGGATACCCTCGTGCCTCTAAGAACAATCCTAACATGGCTTCAAGATTTTCCTGTTGGTAGACAGAAGGCATCAATGATAGTAAGGTATAAACTAAGTTTTGGGCGTGGGCAAGAATTGAAACCATTTTTCTTGCTTAATTTATATGTATTTCAACGCCCTTTTTCTCACGTTTTGGCACAATAATGCAAACCTGATGACTTTGCATAGAAACCAAATTAGCATTACTCAATGATAATGATAATCGACTAGAGGGGGAAGCAGTCGCCGTTGGCGACTGCTTCCCCCTGATGAGCGTAAATCTAGGCACTTCTCCAATTTGACGATCGCCTGTGCTGAGAGCTTTTGCCGTATTATCAACATTTATGCAGTGATATATATTACTTTTTTGTTGCGTAAGCTTATTCTCGCGAATCGTGTTACTTCACTACACTCCTATTAGTGTATTAAGGGTTTACCCAGACAGGTGCAAGATATGAGCCTCCAACTAGCGGCGATTGCCACTAGCAACAAATAAAAGAAACACAGTATTGCGAGCTTTAAGGTCAATAAATATTACACTCTTATTGGTGTCATGACAGTTACAACCGTGTTAACAATGGTGCTTTTTGCGCCCGTATATGAGCCTGGTTCTGGGTGTTGTTGGCGGCAATATTGGTGAAGTGAGTGTCACTATCCCGTGCGCGAAGATTAGATTTATTTGCCCCACCCAGGCATGATACCGCTAACAAGTAAGTAACGCAATCCTACTAATGAGAAAACCCCAAAAGCCTAAAAAACAGAATTTAGAAGCGGATTTCTCGCTAATAAACCCAAATGCCGCAGGCATTGATATTGGTGCAGATAGGCACGCTTGTAAGTATTCCCGTAGGAAGAGACGAGGAGAATGTACGTAGCGAGTGCTTGTTTTACTGCTGACTTATATGCTCTTGTCTGATTGGTTAAAGCAATGTGGTGTTGAGACTGTCGCAATGGAATCAACAGGGGTATATTGGATACCTGTATTCCAAGTTTTAGAAAGTCGTGGTTTGGAAGTCAAGCTAGTTAATGCGCACTACGTCAAAACTGTGCCAGGTCGTAAGACTGATGTCTTGGATTGTCAGTGGCTACAACAGTACTTGTTGTATGGTTTACTGTCGGGTTCATTTCGTCCCGAAGACCAAATCTGTATGCTTCGTAGCTACATACGTCAAAGAGATAATCTGATTAAAAATGCTTGCTCCCATGTCCAGAGGATGCAAAAAGCATTGACACAGATGAACATACAATTTACTAGAGTCATTAGCGATATTACAGGCACTACTGGTTTGTGTATTATTCGAGCAATTATCAGTGGGGAACGGAACCCAATTGTGTTGGCATCTTTCAAGGATGGGCGCATTAAAGCTAGTGTGGAAGAAATAGCGGCTTCCAAGACTTGCGATTATCGCTTTGAATTAGTTTTTATCTTCGAACAGGAACTACAGCTTTACGAGTTTTATCAGACTCAAATTCAGAAATGCGATTGTCAAATCGAGCAGTGTTTAGCCACATTTACTGATAAAGTTGATGTCGAACAACAGCATGACGCAAAACCTAAACGCCGAGGTAAAAAGCAACCCGGTAATGCACCGCAATTCGACTTGCGTACACATTTATACCGTATTAGTGGTGTTGATTTTACGGCTGTTGATGGTAGTGGTGCTTTAACAGTATTGATATTACTGTCTGAGGTTGGTTTAGATGCTTCTCGTTTCAAAAGTGTTAAGCACTTTACTTCAAGGCTCACGGTCTATGCCCTGGTAGTCGTGTGACGGGTGGTAAAGTTAAAAGTTCTAAAACCCGTTCTGTGGTTAATCGAGCCGCCAATGCTTTTCGCATGGCTGCACAAACTCTTTGTCGTAGCAACTCCGCACTCTTGAGCCTTTTACCGTCGTATGCTTTTCCCGCATGGGTGCACCCAAGGCTATCACCGCTACTGCCCATAAAGAGCGCACGTATTTTCTATCGCCTTTGGACATCTGGTGATGCCTATGCTGCTCCTGGTATTGATGCACAAGAACAACAATATCAACAACGAATGCTCAAACACCTTAAGAAAAAAGCTCTGGCTTTAGGCTTAGAACTTATCCCTATTTCAACACCTAACGAATGTGTTTCTTAGAAGCACCCTACTGGCGGCGCACCGCCCGTTATGAATGGAAGAAACAGTACCAGTTGCGACTCGTTAACAGATACATTATTAAATGTCCTGACAGTAAAAACCGGAGCG
>JAJPJF010000438.1 GCA_021324415.1 Nostocales cyanobacterium Centralia_MAG_434 | reverse complement strand
TCATAGCGCTCTCCCATAACTTCACTCTAAAAATTCTATCGCACTCATTGCGATTGTATGATTGCAGTTTAATCATACAATCGCTCATAACTGCACTCCTTTTTTTATGCTAATCACTCATAACTTTAATCAAAAATTTCATACTGCTCGCCCATAATTTCAGCCAAAATTTTTTATAGCGATTGCACTTTGGGCAATCACCAAATCACCAACAGAGATCTCCAGTTGGCCATCGATCTTTCATCATAATCATGGTCATTTAATTTGGTACTCCACCACTGCTTTGCCAGCGCCTTGGGCGATCGCCAGATTTAACCCCACTCCCCTACTCCTCATTCCAACCTCGCCCAATCTCGCCAGTGTCCCCACTCCCTACTCCCACTCCTGACGCACTACTGACGATATTAGGCGATATTCCAAACACTTGCTAGTCTTGCATCCTAGCGTTTGGCTTACAGGTTGCTATCAATCGTTTGACGACATTAGGCGAGGTTTAAACGTGACAGCTTTACTGGCTCACTGACGTTCGCCGCATGCGACGTGCTTCGCCGTCGCCAATCCCACCAAACTCCCCACTCCTATTCCTAGCCGACTGCTGTCGTCATTTGACGAGATTCCCAACACCCCACTAGCGCTACCGACAAAGAGAAATTGACTAAGAAACTACACATAGGACTACCCCATAATCCCCGTTTTCTCGAAGGATACATCGAGCTAAAAAAAACGCGACTAGCACAAGTGAAGCTTGAGATTTTATCTGGCGTCACGCTACACCTTCAAGCCCTCAAATACCAGTGGCAGGGATTACGTGAAGCATTGAAGACCAAAAAACTAGAAGACGCGATCGCCGTCTCTCGCAAAGAAAATCCTGAGATCTCAGACATGGTGAACTGCCTCCAAGAAGAATCCACCTACAAGTTCATTCTTAGGCAGCATTACGCGCGTACACTCTCAGAAACATAATATTGCTTTGACGGCGATATTCTGCGCGGCTCGTCTCTCTGAAACCTCACCGCATCCCCAGCGCGATCGCCAGCAACTCTCCAAAATCTCGCGGTTAAATTTTGAAATCTGTTTGGAGGATAGTACCATAAGCTTGTTCAAAATTTTCTTTCCAGTTTTCGCTCTTTAACTGCATAGCTTGCTTAGAAAAACTTGTGCCAACCTGCTCTAAACAAGTGCCAACCTGCTCCAAATCTGTGCTGACCTGCTCTATACAAGTGCCAACCTGCTTCATTTTTTAGCATTAGTTTCTATCCACCCTGCTCCAAATCTTTGCCAACCTGCTCCAAATCTGTGCCAACCTGCTCCAAATCTGTGCCAACCTGCTCCAAATCTGTGCCAGCCTGCTCCAAATCTGTGCCAACCTGCTCCATTTTTTAGCAGTAGTGCCTACCACAAAAAATCTTCACAGCCTGGACATGATAATCAAAGTGTACTTACTACACTTCCAGAATTTTTGGATGTACATTGACCACCCAGGTCGTGCACACTAAGTATATTTACTACTAAACGGGCTTGGCACATTTGGGGAGATCCAAAAAATCAAATCGCCAGACTGAGTCTGCGGCATGGCAAGGCCGAACGTGGTAGATCAAAGGGCGCAGAAGGTTATTCGTGGTAATAAGGCTCTTGATTTGATTTTTTGGATCTTCCCACCTCAGTTCTTCTGCTTACCTCCTGTGCCTCCCCCTCTACCTTTTTTCACCAAATCTGCACATGAGCCTATCTAATTTGTTAATCGACACTATCACTAGGTACGACACCCCCTCTACCTTCTTCACCAAAATCCCACAAGAGCCGTTAATTTGGTACTCGACAGTAATTCATCACTTTAATAAGTACTGTTGAATAAAAGCATTCACTTCATCGGCGCATAATCCGACATAAACTGTTTTGCCTGCTTGCTTGAGAATATCTAATCCTTTACCGTTATTGCGAGGATCTCGATCAACTATCGAGACATATATTTCCTGAATACGCGGATCTTGAGCGATCGCCAAAGCACAAGAGGGTGTGCGTCCCTCAAAAGAACAAGGTTCAAGAGTAACGTACATTTGCAAAAAGTGCAAATCTTGACCTTGAATCTGGGTTAGTGCATCAGCCTCGGCATGATGTTTTCCTGGCGCGCGCGTATATCCTACTGCTACTATTTTGCCAGAATGGACAATTACACAACCTACTGGTGGATTAGGTAAGCATTCTGGCAGAGCTTTTGTGCTTTGAGCTAAAGCCGCTAACATAAATTTATCGTGCATATTCTTGGATCTTTAAAGCTGCGCAAAAAATGGGATTGAGAGAGGTAAAAGGCGATCAGTAGAGCATTCGTAAGCAAAGACACTCACACAAGCCGCCACTACTATATTGAGGGAAAATGAAAATTTGTATTCTCTTGGATGGTACTGGTTAACGATTCATAACTACAAAGCGACTGTTCGTTAAACTATGACAAATTTGGAATTGATCATTTTTGATTGCGATGGTGTGTTGGTAAATAGTGAACCGATAGTGAATCGTATTTTTGCCGAAACATTAACGGAAGGTGGATTCACAATCACCTACGAAGAAGTCACCCAACAATTTATAGGAAAGTCATTGGCAACTTGTTTGGAGATTATTAAAAAAACCTACGGAAGATCAGTTCCTGCTAAATTGCTTGAACGCTGTAAGGAACGAGAAATCGTTGCATTGCAACAAGAACTCCAAGCAACTGAGGGAATTGCTGCCGTTTTAGAACAGATTACATTGCCAAGATGTGTAGCATCGAACAGCAGTCCTCGGCATATTCAATTCGTCTTACAATTAACAGCATTGTTGCATCAATTTGATGGCAAGCTATATAGCTCTCATCATGTTGAACGCCCTAAGCCCTTTCCTGATGTGTATCTGTATGCGGCTAGCCAAATGGGTAAAACTCCAGAAAATTGTTTGGTAATCGAGGACTCGGTAACGGGGGTGCAAGCAGCATCTACCGCCCGAATGCAGGTATTTGGTTATGCTTCCCGAAGTAATCAGGGTAATTCTTCGCATCACGATGCTTTGATTGCCGCAGGAGCAAAGCTAGTCTTTGAGGATATGTATCAATTGCCGAGTTTATTGAAATTGTGGAAGTGATTTTAAAGATAAGGATTTTCCTATGCCCCCATTTGCTCTTGTTGACGGCGATAGACCACCAGTTCCTCTATCGTCAAAATCGGCAACTGGTGCTGCTGCGCAAAGGCTTTGACATCATCTCCACGCGCCATAGTACCATCTGGTAGCATGAGTTCGCACAAAACCGCAGCTGGTTTGAGACCAGCTAGTAAGGCTAGATCAACAGCCCCTTCTGTATGCCCTCTGCACACCAGCACACCGCCAGTCTGCGCACGTAACGGGAATACATTTCACTGCCCTTCATTCCCTGAAACAAGCCCTACCCGCTTGCCACTTTTCCTTTCCAATACCTTTAGTGCTGCCACCTCAGTTCTTCTACCCACCTTTTGTGCCTCCCCCTCCACCTTTGATCACCAAAACTGCACAAGAGCCCAGTTAATTTGGTACTCGACAATAAATCGAGGTAGGGTGCACAAATTGCAAATCAATTGACATTTTTTTATTTATACCGCTTTAAAGCAATTTGTACTTAGAATATATTAAATAATATTATAATTAGTTGACAAAGTAATAGAAATATGTATAGAGGGAGGAGTTTGTAAAGAGGATAATTAAGTCACTTAATTTTAAAAGAGCATGGTGTTATGTGCTTGATAAATAAAAACGTTTAGCTCCAATGAGGCTAAACGTAAAAGTGAAAATGCTTGCATATTTCCTTAATGAATTTAACTGCATAAACATAGGCCCTTCAAAAGACAATCTGAAGGACCTGGGCTGTTTTCATCATTCACTACAAGTCGCTTGGCCATTCTTGGGATTGTAAGTACATGTAAATTTTTCTCCAGGATACGTGGGTTGTACTATTACAGGATCTTTACCTGGTGAAACGAAAAGAAGAGGAGGAGGTGGTGTAGGAGGAACTGATGTATTAGTAGGAGAAGTTGTTTGATCTTGACCACCTCGAATCTGTTCAGCTTCTTTTTCGCTTATATTTTCATATAAGCTGTAGTTTATCCGCGCTAAAGTTTGATAATTAGCCATCTGAAAACTCCTTTTTTTAGGTAAGTTTTGTAATTTAGAAGTTTCATTGATTCTTGATTTCATCCTATTCTTCTAGTCAGATTATTCCTTTAACTTTTGATAGATAAGGAGACCAAGAATACCTATCAAAAGTTATAAAACTAAATAATTCTAATAAATAGATGATTTAAAACATCTATTAATAAGATATGTGATTGCAAATAAATAAAATAAGGCTTTAATGTAGAGAAAGAGTATGATTGCTTTTTACTTAGAAGAGAATAAATAATAAAAACAATATGTTAATACAGTTTTTTGTAAAATTCTAATGTCTCAATTACCCGTAGTTTTCACAATTGATTCAAATGTTTGTAATTTAGTATTTCTGAATGAATTATGAGCATTTTGTAATTAACTAAATAAAATAGTGTTAATGGTATTATGTATAGTATTTATTGTTGTTTTTATTCAGATATTTGAGTAGAACTTGACTCTTATCCCCTAGTCATTTGAACTAGGAAGGTATTTACTAAAGTTATCATGCGCTTCTTTAGCTGCTTTTTGCATGTTTTCAGGTGTATTATTTTCTGGAATGATTCGCTTATTATTGGCTTCTAACCATTTCATAGCCTCAACAATAGCGTAGGCTGTATGACCGATTAATGGGATTTCATAAGGCTTCACATCTTCATCCTTAGCATGGCGTTTAAGCTGTCCAGAAAAGAGTAAGTGTGAATCACTATCAGTTAAGTCAAACTTCCCGCTGCTCATGATCTCACTTTGCCTTCTACCAGTTAAGACCATAATGGCTATAGCAACCTCACGCCATCGAGCGGAGGACTCGGTTAGATTAACCACTTGACTCTTCGCCCAATCAAACAGAGGTAACACCTTAATCCCTATAACGTTGTTTTGTCGAGCTTCTGGCGGGGAGACAAAAGTGCTAGGACGCAGATAGGATAAGCTTCATAGCCCTTTGCCCTCGTTGATAAAAGGGAAGCTTGTTGCGATTTAATTTCATTAATTGGGCGACTAAATCTTGGTATGGCTCCACAAAGTTCACCCAATTTTGTCCGTATAATCCGATATAAAAACTGCTGTGACGTCTTTGAGTCCGCCCAACTTCTTTAACACGCCCAACATAATTCTGTATTCCTTTACGTTTAATTTCTTG
>JAJPJF010000506.1 GCA_021324415.1 Nostocales cyanobacterium Centralia_MAG_434 | reverse complement strand
TTAACTACTACAAATCAACACCTGAACCTTAAAGCTTTCAACTCAACCTAAACTTCTAACTAAAGAATGAGATTGATGTTAAGTTAGTTAGTTCTCGCTTGTATTTTGGCTTAATGCTAGGGAAGACACTGTTGGCGAAACATTGCTTAACAATAAAAACTGTCATTGTCAGGATAATATTGCCGAATTGGGATGCTGTAGGAGATGCTCCGCTTTTATCCGCCCGAAGGGCGAACGTCAATCAAAAGGTTTCAGCGATTCGTTTTAGTTCTGTAATCAATCGATTAAGAGCTTTTTGAGCTGCTTTATATCCTGAAGCCAGCCGCCCCAACTTCAATTCAAATAAAATGCGATTGCGCTCAAAGAGCGCACTGCCCCTTCGGGGCAATCGCGTATTGACTCGAAATCCACAAAGTCATGAACAAAGGTGATGGCAGTTTTGGACACGAGCTCCGAATTTTCTTTTTGGAGATTCTGTATCTGGATTTTAAGCTTTTTTATCTCCCCTTCGTACCGTGTAATACTTGGGTGAGTTGATGGCTCTCCCCATGTATTACATGGTAAAATCTCTGACTTCTCCCGTGTAATACATGGCTAAAGGTTTTTTCTGACCATTTCTTCTAAATAGTCAGATCTGGTCATTCCCAAACATTCAGAGGCAATGCCCAACGCCTTCCAGGTATCATCAGTTACCCGCAATGAACGCACCTCACGGTAGTCATCTTTTTTGAGCGCAAACTTACCTTGAATATCCCTTTTCATTTCTATGCTCAACCATGTATTACACGGGTGCGATTCGTTTCTAGCCCAAAAGTCCCGGCTCAGGTCGGCAAGCTATAAGCTAGGGGGGTGAGTAACCTAGAAAACCCTAACTGTTCTTGAGATGTGAGTGAAAATCTCACCCATCAGGAGAGATGAGACTCCCAATCTGCCCACACCGAGTAGGCTCGGAATCCTACAGAGTGAAGCTGGGAACAGGGCGTAATCAGTTGCAAAATAAGCAGGTAACAACACTGGCGCTAATGGGGGGATGACATGGGCAAACAAGTCCTACAAAAGTGTCTCAATACAGAGCTACAACCTGGACAAAACATGTAGACTCGATTCTCTATATTCTCACAGCATTATCCGTGTGATAGCTGTAAACTCTGAGAAGAGAATAGGCAAATTGGACTACCCTAAGTCATCAAAACAATCAAAGGAACGGAACGAATAAAAACTATACATTGGTCTGGGGGAAAAGGTCGAAAACCTCAGTAAGTAAGACGAGCTACAGAAATCCAATGTATAGGGTAGGACAGAGCATAATTGCTCTGAGGTGTTCAGAAAACACTCACGCTTTGTAAAGCATGATTAGACACGATAGAAATATCAGTGAATCTTGGAAATTACTACCCTGGAAGAAATTTCGGGTGAACCTTTTCCGCCTACAAAAGAGGGTGTTCAAAGCCGTTAGTGTTGGTGACATGCGTAAAGCTTTGTCAATACAAAAGCTAATTCTGAAATCTCGTGCAGCTAGGTTTATGGCAATACGTCAAGTAACACAGCTAAATGCTGGGAAAAAGACACCAGGGATAGACAAGAAACTAGCCTTGACGCACAAGGAAAGGTTTGAATTAGAACTAATCCTAGAAAAACAGGCGTCAGATTGGAGACACAACCAACTTCGGCTGATTCCAATCCCTAAGAAAGACGGTTCCAAAAGATATCTCAAAGTGCCCACTATTGCGGACAGATGCTGGCAATGTCTAGCAAAATTTGCCTTAGAACCAGCACACGAAGCAACCTTCCACGCTGACAGCTACGGTTTCAGGACTGGACGCTCGGCTTGCGACGCCCAGAGACAAGTGTTCAACCGCCTGAACTCACAAGCAAAAGGGATAAGCAAACGTATCCTTGAGTTGGATATTGAGAAGTGCTTCGACAGGATTTCTCATTCCATCATCATGGACAACCTCATAGCCCCTAAGGGCTTAAAGATGGGAATATTCAGATGCTTGAAATCTGGCATCAACCCGGAATTTCCTGATCAAGGTACATGCCAGGGTGGAGTAGTGAGTCCATTATTAGCCAATATCTCGCTTAATGGGATTGAGGAAATACACCCTTCGGTGAGATATGCCGATGATATGGTGTTCCTTCTCAAACCAGGAGAGAGTGAAGAAAAGTTACTAGATAAAATCAGCCAATTTCTATCAGCAAGAGGATTAAAGGTAAGCGAGAAAAAGACCAAGCTGACCACATCGACAGACGGGTTTGATTTCCTTGGCTGGTACTTCAAAGTTCAGCAAAACGGAAAGTTTAGATGTATTCCCTCAGAGGAGAATTTCAAAGCATTCCGCCAGAAAATAAAATGCGTCGTCAACAACTCTAATTACGGTGCTAAGGTGAAAGCCAAAAAGCTTGCACCTATAGTCCGAGGCTGGAGGAACTATCATAAATTCTGCGACATGAGTGGGTCAAGATTCTCCAGCAATGGTTTCTCAACCATAGAACATTCAAGGTGTTCAATAAAGAGACACTCGCAAGACCGCCACACAGCAGAAGAACTGGTAAAAAAGGCATTTCCAAATGTCCCATACTCCGAAAACCGCCATGTCAAAGTTAGAGGAAATAAATCCCCCTATGACGGAGACTTAGTTTACTGGAGCGAACGCAACAGTAAGCTATACGACGGCAAAACCTCGAAGCTACTGAAAAAGCAAAACCATACATGTGGTCATTGTGGTCATAAATTAATCTCTGACGAGAAGATACATTTGCACCACTTAGATGGCAACCATAACAACTGGAAGGATTCAAACCTAACAGTGGTTCACGAAAGTTGTCATGACTATATCCACATGGACAACAAAAGAAGCGATGAGTATGCACCTTTCCCCAAAGTAAAACTTTGCAACTAGTGGGAATAGGAAAGTATATATAACAGCTAACTTTTAAGAACATCGAAAGCTGGGTGCGTAGAAATACGCACGCCCAGATTAAACGAGGAGGTGCGAGGGGCAATACCCTCCATCGACCTCACCAAAGTGTAAATTATATTTGAGACTCATTCAACCATGTATTACATGGGGAATTGATTTTGAAGAAGTTTAAGCACCTTGCGCTCGCAGTTGTGTGAAACGAGATTCGCGAGTTTTAGCAAGAGGTGTTCCGTTGAGCCAAGCATCTAACCGTACCAGATTTAACGCACAAGCAATGAGAATATTCATCAGGCGAGTTTTATTCAAACCAATGTAGCGAGACCGACGCAATGCCGAACGTCTAATGCCTTGCGAGTGTGTTGATTCGATGCCTGCTCGTTGGTCGTAAATAGCTTTCCAATCAGGTGTTTGTTGAGCCTGCCGTTGAGCTTGGAGTGCAAGTTGTTGTTCCTTGGGACGAATAGTCAATGACCTTGGTTCTTTCTTTGCTTGGGTACATAATGAGCGTACTGGGCAAACTTTGCATGTAGAGCCAAGAAATCTGATCTGAATTAAAGGTTTTCCTTTTGAATCTTGTCTGTTTTTCCATTGAGTACTTTTATGACCCTGTGGACAACTAGCAACCTGATTATCCCAATCAATTTGAAAGCTAGATAAATCAAAACCTCGTCCTTGTTGAGCTTGCCAACTAGGATCTGAGCGCATCGGACCAACTATTGCCACATCATATTTGGCAAAACTATCTACTAAATGTTCCCCACTCATGTAACCACCATCCACGAGATGCTCGTCTGGGAGTAAATCTTTCTGTTCCAGCTTTGAGTGAATTGGTTCTAATGCCTGCTCATCAGTAATTGTAGACAAGGTAGTGTGGACGTTGGTAATAAAACGGGGGCTATTTTCATCACAAATTTCGGTCATGTGTACTTTATAACCAACCCAATCAATGCTGCGTTTGTTACTGTAGTGAGCTTCGACATCGTGAGGGGAATGAATTGCAATTGTAGACGGTGGCATATCTTTGACACTACGCCATTTTACCGAACCATCATCTGACGGGGCATAAAATTGCTGTACCCATATTTGACGCAGGGTTTCGACTGCTGGTATTTGTCGTAACCACTGTGGCGTAGTTGGGTTGTAAATTGCGTCTAAGGCACTTGCCAGTAATAAAATGTCCAGCCTTATTACCACGAATAACCTACTGCGCCGACAGATCAACCAACAAAGGCTGGACATTTTATTTTTTGGATCTCCCTAACAACGCTAATCCATCTCCTCCCATTGTGCTGCCTAAGGCTTCTCGCTCGGAGTCCAATTTTGGTAAACGATAGTTTTCTACACGACGACCGTAGCGGTCAAACCAATCCGCTTGAATATTTGTCGCCAACCATTCTGGCGCGGCTACTGCTAAACTATCAAGGGCAGAGCGCATTCCTTCCCCCAATGTTTCTAATCGGTTGAGGACACGGATTGCTGCTAAAACATGAGTTGAATCTGTACGCTGTCGCCTATGAGTTTTGAGCAATCCTTTCTCTCTCAGTTGATTCAACACTATATCTAGTAGCTTTTGTTCTACACCACCTGTAAGTAATCTAGTGCGGAATTCACAAAGGATGGAGTAGTCAAAGCCTTCCTTCAGTTAAAGGAAGGCTCAAAGCATATTTCCAGTCGATATGCCCGCGCACTGCATCTGCTGCTTGTCGGTCTGATAAATTTTCCATAAATTGCATTATGCACACCAGTGCCAATCGCCAAGGAGAAAAAGCTGATTTCCCCTTTAGTGGAAACAGATCTAGAAAATTTTCATCATCAAAGATACTCCCCAAGGTATCCCGTATCTGCATATAAATATTACCTTTTGGAAAAGATGCCCGTGCTACCTCCACAGTTTCTTTCGGTATGTCAGGGATATTTTGGGGATGCATCGACATGGTAGCAATATATTCAACTAGCAGGATTGAATTATCTTATCGCCGTAGAAGCAACCACAATTTCAGTGTAATATTACGTTGCCAAAAATGTTAAGCAATGTTTCGCCAACAGTGTCAGCGAAGCTGTCATGTGCCGCCACGTAATGCCTGAAAGCTTGTATAGAGAGCATTTCAGAAAAAAAGTTGAGGATATTGGTAACTCATTAAAGTTCTCGTAACCTTTGATTAACTTCATTGAGGTCGAAGATATCTGGATTAAAGCTTTCACCTACCCACTCCATCCTCTCTTCATATTCTGGGTGTGATGGGTCACTAATAATCTCCAATAACTCTGCATAACCCCAACAACCACCACAATCTTCAGGAGGACAAGCACGCTTCCCAGTAATACATACGGGGTAGTTTGTATCAGGAGTTGATGGTAGCTCTTTTTCTACCAAAATTTCGTGTTCCCAGCTATCCCCAAAATCGTAAGTGTAGAAGAATTTGGACTTCTCACCCTTAACCACCTGACGAAGAGTGACAGTCTTTTGCGAACGCACATTAAACTCTGGTTGAGGTTGACCATAATCAATGCCAGCAATGGAAAACTGATGCATATGGTAGTTATCCCAGCCCATTACCTCTTGCACAATCAGATGTAGCTGTTCAAGCGTCGTCGAACTCAATACCTGTATTCTTCTCCAAATAGGGGGTTGAATGTTCTTGAGAGTAATTTTGAGTTGGTAAACAGTTTGATGAGAAGCAGATTTTTTCGTAGCCATAGTTGGTTGCTTAATATCAGGTATTCAATTAGCGCTATTAATTGCTGCATTTGACGAAACTCGATGTCGTTTGACAATATCTAAGACCGTTGTCTTCGACAGATGTAGCGAAGCTGCGATTTTACGGTAGGAGTATCCAGATTGCACCATCTGCAAAACTTTGGGGGCTAATTTGTCTGCTTTCACCCGTTGTCCCGGTTGTCTGCCAAACTTCTGACCTCGTGCTTTAGCTGCCGCCACCCCACTTCGTACCCTTTCCCGCACCAAATCCCGTTCAAATTCAGCCAAAGATGCCATTAAATGAGCAATTAGCCTACCTTGTGGTGTATTCAAATCAAATTGCAATCCGGTTTGGGCAATTAAGGAAACTTGCCTTCTATGGAGTGACTGCAACGTCTCAATCAAGTCAATGGTGCTACGTCCCCACCGAGTCATCTCTGTCAGCAATTCTCATTTTAAGGTTTCATGACATTGAAACCCTTACAGTTAGAGGATTTTACAATTCTTAACGAATTTGGGGATCACTGAAATGGCGCAAAATCGTTTCCAAATGAGAATTGCTGCATCTGTGTTACCAAGATGGCATCAATACTATGGCTTTGAGCTAAGGCCATGACTTTGGAACGTTCAGTGCGGTCATGTTTAGTTCCAGAAACTGTTTCAAACCAAACACCAACTACCTCAAAACCACAAACGGCAGCATACTCTAATAAGTCTCGTTCTTGGCGCTCACAAGACTGGTCAGTTGTGGAAACCCGACAATAAATGGCAACTCTTTGTACCAATTAAACCCTCCGGATTTTATAGGTCTCAAACCCGTAGTACACCGTTTCTATTTACTGTACCAAATAACTTACAAGTTATCTGGTACAACGTTTTTATACAGCACAGCAATACTTTGAAGCCTGTAATTTTTAGAGGCTTCAATTGGTACAGTTTTCGCCTTAGTGTCCAGGGTAATGAAAGTTTCTCGCGCTTACGCGCAAGCGCAAGCATCTCGGCGTCCTCTTCCCCATGCCACAACGCCTGAAGTAGTAGGTTTCCCTGTTCCCTCGGAATCATTCTTCAATTGTTGCACATGGCACAATGCAGGGTTTAGAACGGTGGTGATGTCCCCTCAAAATCCAGGGCGGCGATCGCATTTTCCTTGT
>JAJPJF010000543.1 GCA_021324415.1 Nostocales cyanobacterium Centralia_MAG_434 | reverse complement strand
GGCTTTTATATTCCTTCATTCGCAGTCAACCTCTATTCAGCACTTTCAGGTATATAATCTGTCTGAAGAAATATCACCTAATGGTGCTCAAAGTCAACACCCTACCCTCTGCCCTCTTATCCCTCTTTCCTTACCTTGTCTTGTGTTAAGAATTTTTGTGAAAAACCTACTTTTGTTAGAGGGAGAAGTCCGAACATTACTCCAGGGGCTTGTGACCAGACTTATTGACTTAATAAGGCAGGATTACTTCACCAGTTTTTCACTTTTTAAGCATATATTTTATTGCTAGTTCTAATCATCAGAACAATATCATCATTCTTTTATCCTAGGCAAACGTCACCAAATAGAATCCTTATGACAATCTAAGTCAAATGAAATCTTTCGTTTATATAAGCTGTGCTAAGAGCATTCTTTTGCCATGAAAATATGCACTCCAAAGCACTTTCTGATTCAGGGTCGCATTTTGAAGTTCCCATTTAAGGAAAACAGCAATGGTTGACATTCCTTCTATGACTCCAAACTACTATATTCCTAGACGTTTTCAGGGTAAGACTCTTCTAGTCACTGGCGCAGCTACAGGCATTGGTGCAGCTACAGCAATCCGCGCTGCACGTGAGGGTGCAAACGTGGTCTGCGTAGACTGTAAAGAGCGGAAACTGCAAATAACATTGAGTAAGATTAAGTTTGAAGGGCATAATGCAATTGCTGTTGTGGCTGACGTCTCAAAAACTGAGGACACAGACCGCATGCTGACAGAGGCAGTCAAAGCCTACGGCAGTATTGACCTAGCGTTGAATGCAGCAAGTGTGATAGACGGATGCAACCCCACTCAGCTATTCGACCTCAATACGCATGGGCATCTCCTGCCTAATAGCATTCACGAAGCTACTGATGAGTATTGGGATAGTGTTGTGGCTACGAATACGACTGGCACGTTCAAATCATTGCGTGCAGAGTTGCGTCAGATGCTGCAGCAGAATAGAGGGGGTGCAATCGTAAATATTGGCTCTATTGCTTGTCTCACAGGTCTGCCTGGCAATCCAGCCTATATGGCTAGCAAATATGCTGTGACTGGGCTAACCCGCAATGCTGCTATAGAGTATGCTCCTTATGGCATTCGCATCAACTCAGTTAACATAGCTCAGATTGATACATCTATTGTGGTCAAAGACGATAAGTTGACAGGAGCTAGACAAAAGTCGAGGAATGGCAATTCATTTGATGGACTCAAGACACAAACGCTCCTTAATACAGAAGACTCTAAGCATAGTAGTGCTAATCTTTGGGAGCAAACAGCTCCTATCCTTTTCCTATTATCAGATGATGCTTCTGATCTAACAGGTTGTGTTTGCACCACTGATGGGGGTTGGACAGATGATTAGTAGAATTTCCAATGTTCATCATGTCAACTTTTGGTAGGCACTACCTACCCTACGATGTGTCGTCTAATTATTTGAAAATAGCTGAATATTGTTCAATAAACTTATGTGTGCATATACCAGTAGTGATCGCTAATGCCCAAATTTGTAACGATTCAACCACACCTAACTATTGAGGAACTTGAACAACGTTATCGTCGGTGCTCTGATCTTGTTGAAAGCCGCCACTATCAAATAATTTGGCTGTTAGCCAAAGGCAAAACAACGGCAGAAGTAGAGGAGATAACAGGTTATAGCCGAGGATGGATTCGTCGTTTGGCACGACGTTACAATCAACTTGGCGGATCTGCTCTGTGCGATCGCCGCCATGATAACCCAGGCGCTGAACCCTTGTTCATTCGTGAGAGACGTAAAAAAACTGCACTTTTATCAAATGGGTAGATGTAGATACATCCACCTAGGGTAAAGGCTTACAAGAACTTATGATTAAACAAACACTGACGTAGTTGACATATTCTTTGTTGTGAGATGGTTACCATTGCGATCGCACTTTTTGTGCAAAATGCGGGTAAAACTGTTACTCAATGCCTATAGCAATTCTAAATTATTTGCAAACATAGAAAAACCCGGTTTCTTAAACAAACTGAGTTTGGTGGAAGTGACAAATTTGTTACTAAAATCAGACCGCTATATAACTATTAGCTGTTGTTATAGCTACTTAATCAACTGATTGATAAGTAGCCTCATTTTTTTATAAGAAAATTCTGCAGTAATTGGGTGACTTTAAACGAAAATTTGTTTTGATAGGGAATAGCCTGATCAAACCTAACGTCATTATTTTCAATTTCTGCTTTTAACGATGAGTTCCTGTTCTCTATTCCCTTTGGAAATTAAGTTTATTTACTAATTTCACTTTTATTTTCAACCAATTTGAAAAAAGACTGTCACATCAAGATTTTTGATGTTTTTTGTCCGTTTATGAAACATTTGAATTAACTGTGCCTTCTTCTCCCTCTAGTTGCAAGCGTAAACTCCTAACTAACTCAATGGCATGATTGAGTAAATCTTGAGTTATGGATTGGTTTTGAAACAAAACTTCCAGTTCTAGAGCCAACTTTGAACCAATGGGGAAATTAAAAGTACCTAAAGAACCTGCTAATTTGTGTGCAGTTTGTATTGCTTTATGGCGTATTTCCTCATCTACAATTCCCTCCCTCAAAGCTGAGACAACTTCCTCTAAATAGGTAATTCGCTTCAAGCTCACCCCTTTTGTACGTTCCCAGATTGTAGTTGCAACCGAATTTAACGTTTGCTCTTGAGATAATATTGAAGAGGATGAAGAAGAATAGGAGTTCACAATATAACTCGGCTGGATGCGATATCCCTGACCATACAAAGTTTCAATCAAATCGTCTGCCCCTACTTTTTTTAGCTTCCGGCGAATAGTTTTGATATGAGACTTTACTGTGTCCTCATAAGGTGGATCATCATCCAGGACCCACAGACGATCTACAATTTCACTACGGCTGAAAACTTGCCGTGGGTGACGCAGGAACAGTTCCAACAGCAGATACTCTTTTCGACTGAAGTTGAGCAGATTTCCGTTGTAAGTGATTTCTCGAGTGCTGAGATTTAGACATAAGGGGCCACAAGATAACATAGAAGTTACGTTGGCAATACCACGCCTTGTTAAGGCACGAATGCGAGCCAGTAACTCATCCGTATTGAATGGTTTTACTATGTAATCATCTGCCCCACTGTCTAAGCCTTGTAATTTGTCCATGACTTGATTACGACTAGTCAAGAGCATAACCAATTCATTATGCTCTTGCTGACGTAACCTGCGACAGAGGGTAATTCCATCCAACTTTGGTAACATCACATCTAGTAGCACAAGCTCATAGGAGAAAGTGTTGATTAGATCCCAACCCATTTCACCATCTAATGCCACATCCACGAGATAGTTCTGCTTTACCAAAATGGCTTTCAGAACTCTTACCAATTGTTCGTCATCATCAACTAAGAGAATTCTCATTTTAAAAAATGTTGAGCATGTTGAGCATGTTTATTAACTTATAATCTACTTTAGCAATCTCTAATCGTATCTGAAGTAAATAAGCTCGATAGAGTGATAAAGTGAAGGATTCGAACAATTGCTTAAACAAAGTGAAAATTTACACAACAACCAACATTTATTTTGAAAAAATCAACATTTCTCTATAAAGAGTTTCACGATGACTTCTATTCTCAGCATAGTTGTTATTTCACATTTTTTCGACAATTCTGGCTTTTTTTGAAGATTGTGCTTGTTGATATTTTGTCAACTTATTGCTGCTTGATTCAACAGGTAGTAGTAACTTTATTTAGATGTAAACACTACCTCATATCTGTTGTTGAAGTGTTGCATAAATTTTGTTAAATGCTGATCATTCTTATATTTTATCCTGTCGGTAACAGCTTGTTTTACTAGAGTAGTAAGAGAAATTTTTAAAAATAGGTAAGGCTGTCCGTTACCAGCAAACTTTCTTACCCAGAATCAAGAGCCGATCCCTCTAACATCCACTAATAGTCTAGCTACAAACCTAACTAAAGAAACGTCAAAACTTGTTACTGAATATGTATAACCTTAGGACTACAGCGGCATCTATAGCGAGAATAAAGATATAGAAGGATGGTCGAAAAAAATATGGCTATACTGCTGGCTCATCCCCATGTTTACTATCAAGACTATAG
>JAJPJF010000113.1 GCA_021324415.1 Nostocales cyanobacterium Centralia_MAG_434 | reverse complement strand
TTGTTAATTCGATTGCTTAATGAAGGTGGTCTTATTATTAAGTGGGAGCGAAAGATTAAAAATAAAGGTAACGCAGTATATTAAATTTAGCTGCGCAACAGCTTATCCTTTTCGGAATAAATTTTTATTACCCATCATACTGCTTTTATCAATAAATTACAATATATTTAGTTAGCGAAAAATTTGTATCCTTTGGAAATCTCGAAGATGATATAAAATCATTTATCCCACTTTTTCTACTTTTTTAACTTTTATATATCTAAAAGCAAGATCCATTTTATTTAAGTAATAAATTTATCAGTTTACCTTATATGATATTATTTTCGTGATAATTGTGTTTCGATATGAATCTACTCATTCTTCTAGCTGAATTCGTCTTTTTAATACTCATTTTCTTCTTGTTGAACTGGCTGCTTGGAATCATTCTCAGACAGTTTACTAAGATTTCTTGGTTTAAAGGAACAACTGCAAATATCACCTTCCTGCGTCGCAATATCGGCAGAGTCGTGATTTTCACTGGCATAATGCTGTGTCTTGCGCTACTTGGTGTGAATGGGATGGTGATTTATCAAGGTGGAAACATCAAAGAATTCCAACTAAACTTTATTCGCAGTATTCCAGCTCAAGTTTGGATTAATCTTTTCACAGCAAGCTTGAAAAGTGTTAGCCTGCTAATACTTGTTAAGTTTAGCATGTCACCCTTACATCGTGGTATAGACTGGGTCTGCAATTACGTCAAGAAAGCTGATCAAATCAAGGCTAATGATGAGAGTACTGAGGCTTTTTTTAAGGTCTTAAAAAGAATTATTAGTCATACTCTTTGGCTCTCATCTTTTATCCTATGTGCTCAATTTTTTAATCTACCAGAAATTGTTACCAAATATACTTATACTGCCTTAAAAATTTATATCATTATCACAGTTGGGTTACTCATTGTCAAAGCTGTTGCAACTATCGTTGACACACTTGATGCTCTCCGTCTTAAATACTCTAGTACTAACAATTTACTACGTTTATACGAGCGGTTACGCCACCTAATTCCCCTTTTAAAAAAATGTTTGGAATACGTCCTTTATATCGGTATAGTCAACCTCGTTGTTCCAGAAATAGAGTTTATCGCTTGGATAAGTGCTTATACTCCTACCATTATTCAAATTATTGGGGTTTTCTTTATCAGCAATGTTTTGATTGAAGTCGCTTACTTCACGCTTGATGAGTTCTACTTAAGAACTGCAGATTCAAATGATTCACAGCGCCAGAAACGGCTGACACTCATTCCCTTAATGCGGAGTTTTGCAAAATATTTCATCTACTTCACTGCTGCAGTTACTATACTTAAGCTTATTGGCATTGATCCTGCACCTATCCTAGCAGGTGCAGGGATTGCAGGTATAGCAGTTGGTCTTGGAGCACAAAACCTCATTAATGATGTTGTTTGCGGATTTTTGATTCTGTTTGAAAACTATTACTTGGTGGGTGACTATATCGAGGCTGGAAAAATGCAAGATAGAGGCGTCGAGGGGATTGTGGAGGCGATTGAACTAAGAACAACTCACATCCGACATCCTGATGGTCAATTGCAGATTATTCGCAATGGAGATATTGGGTCAATTATTAACTACTCTAAGGAGTATATATATGCAAGGGTAGAAGTTAGCGTCTCCTATGACTCCAATTTAGATCATGTTTACAGGGTTGTTGAGAAGGTAGGACAGCAATTAAAGGAGGATGAGCAAGATATTCTAGAACCGACGCGGGTGGCTGGAATAGAAAATTTTGGTGAGCATAACTTGTTGCTTTTGACGCTAACAAAGGTTAAACCTGGAAAACATCTTCACATTCAGCGTGTTCTCCGTAAGACACTAAAGGAAACCTTTAACCAAGAAGAAATTGAGCTTTTCGGTTTTTCTAAGGATTAATTTTTAATAAGACTAAAGTCAGGAATCTAATTATGACTTTAGCCACTTGTTGTAACTTTATACCAATTCAAAAAATGTTTGTGACTTAGATAGCCGTTTAACTAGCATGGCAGGACGCTGAGGTTAATCGAACCGTAATCCTTCACTATTCAATAAAGAGACGCGGACTCAGGCAAAGTTGAGACTAGCTTTTTTCTTAGTTTATCCTTGGCTGGAGATTTATTTACGGCTTAAGTGGCTTCACATAAAAACTATATACGTGTGTCTCTCGTTCATCCTCTAAATTCTCATACTGTGTTGTTGATAGAGGGTCAAAAAAGTACGGATGGAATTGACCTAAGCTTTCACAACTCTCTAGTGGAAAAGGCTTTCTTTCTGGTACGTTATCCCATCCTATAATTAGGACACCACCTTGACGCAGGCATTGAAAACATTCACTAAATGCTTTTTCTACCTCTTTCTTGTCATTCAATCCCCACCCAAAAACTCCATTACAGATCACTAAATCAAGATAATTTTTTGAAAAGTAATTATTTAAATCAATCATGGAGCCAACAATGTGATTTTCGGCTCCATAAATTTTTTTCATTACATTGATATCTATTGTCCAGTATTCTTTTTGCTTAAACCATTTCTTATTATGCTTTGTATAAGAACCACATCCAACAAACAGTATTTTTGTAAATTCTTGATTTTTAACAAAATAAGGAATAATTTTTTGCTCCAATATATTTCGGTCATGGGTCATGAGCGGTATATCCCAACACATAATTGTGTGTGTAACTACCTTCAAGCTTCTCATAATTGTTCGTGTATTTATCAACATTTTTACACCTGCTGTTGAGAGCTTGTTTTTTTTACACTTGATGACTTTAGGAAAGTTAATTTAAGATAGAATTAAGATAAAAAAACAAGATCAGTTTGGGGATTTTCGTAGCTTTTGTTCAAAGCTAGTCATTTTTGAGAGAGTATGCCAGTTGCTTTACAGGATGACACCTCTGCAATGCAAGGGCTTCTTTTGTCTCCCTAGTTATCAGTTGGTAGTTCTTTAAACATCACTCATACTCAACAAACATTCCAAGGCATACCAAATATACTATTCATGAATTGTGAAAAACTTAGGGTAATGAAGAGCGAGATGAAAGCTAGATTTTGGAATCTGAACATTTAAGTCGTCAACTATCCAGAGTCATATATCAAAAGTATAATAAAAAAGATAAAATATAACAATTTTTATACTATTGATATATGGTTACCTCTTAGAAGAGATTGTAGTGTAAGTATAGTTTCAATAGATCACTTTAATCACTAGCCGAAATCATAGTTTTGCTAGCAACGATATATACTTATCGTTGCTTTTCTACTAAAATTCTGTCAAGAAATTATTTACTAAATAAAGATTTCTCAATCAAAGAGAATATTTCACATTAAATATCACAAAATACTCACAAATTAATGGAATTTTATTTAGAAACAATAGTGTACTAAATAGTTTTAAAATCCCAGTATCTTGAAGAAACCGGGATTCTCATTTCGCACAAATCATTAAAAGTGTTATTTTTGTGTATTACTATGATTCTCGATCCTCCTACTTTCCTCAGAATTAAGGCATAAGATAATAACTGAATAAACAGTGCAATTATTTATCGGTTGGTAAACCACCCTTATCATGCTGTGGGGTGGTTTTTTCTTTACGAAAGGCATTTGTGTTGTAGGTCTTGAATCAGCCTCATTCTACTCCCAAAGACTACGGTAGTCCGATTCTTGACTACTCCAAGATTGCCCCAAATCCTGAATACAAACCCTCTCCCTTATATTACTGACTAAGCCAAACCAGGGTAACACCAACGCCTACCAACAAAGTTCCCAACCATCTTTGTAGGGTGACTTTTTCTTTCAAGAAGAATTGTGCACCTAACAAATTGAGCAAATAGCCACAAGAAGCGAGGGGAACCACCAAACTCAAATCAGCCCAGCTGAGCATAGTCAGTAAGAGAAAAAATGTACAGGCTTGGAAGAAAAAGCTAAGTCTGATGCTGGGACTTTTTACCAGACTGCGTGCAATTTGCAATAGCTTTCGTGGCTGTAGGGTAGAAATTTCACCTACCTGCTTCATTCCGGTTGCAATTAATAGGTTACTGGTAGAGTCCATTAACACAAACAATGCCAAAGCAATCCAAATCTTCATAGGATGTTCCCTGAGTTTTTGCTGTCCTTTTTGCGATCGCTCAAGCCAACTAGTAAGACACCAAGTGTAATTGTTAATGTTCCTGCCCATCTAACAGTGGCAATTTGTTCATGCAGAAGCTGCGATGCTAGGAGGGCAGTTAGCACATAGTGGAATGCAGTCATCGGTAGTAAATAGCTCAGATCTAGCCAGGAAAGTGCTGACATATATAGTAGAGTGTATGTAATCAGAAAGACGATAGCAAGGTCAAACCAAGGATTTATGATTGTATGTAATCCAAGCGTCAATAGAGCTAAGGGATGAAGAGGATGTACTTCACCAACCTGTTGCATACCATGGCTTAAGCAGACGTTTCCTAGGACATTTAGCACAATAATTAATGTAATAAAGATGAAACTTTTCACTTTAAAATCTTTCTAACTTCTTCAAGTGTACTTATCATAGCTAATTCTGCAACAAGCACCCTACTTTCATCAAAGAGCCAGTATTAGAAAAATGTTAATACTTATTAATCTTAATAATAAGCTTCTGGATATGAAATTAGCATGAAATACAATTCTATTTTTAAGTAGAAATAAATGAATAAATGATAAGCCATTAGATAGAAGTTATTGGAAAACTATTTCTGCAGTGAATCACCTGCTAGCAGATACAAGAGGGAAGACGTAGCTCAAGAGTATCCTGAATGTAAAATTTATTTTATTGTAGTGCGTTCGCGAAGCGTGTGCTTTGCACTCACATCTTGCTCGCTTGGAATAAAATAGGGAGCAAGATGCTCCCACTACTTAGAAATTATCTCAACATACAACTAGGGTTGTTGATTTCTATTTTTGTAGCTAAATTAACTTGTCGATAGTCCTACTAGTAAGGACTATTATGTTCCCGGACGAGAGCGGATATGATTGGGTATATGATAGCGATCACCTAAGATTTCTAACAAAGGGCCATTAACGTCAAATTTAACCATACTTACCGACGCCACCAAAATATTCACCCGATAGCGATAGCGTCCCAAATCAATTCCCAGTAAACTACAAAGTATAATCCGAATCGTAGCTTTATGAGAAACTACTAAAACGTTGCCTTGGGGATGTTTTTCTTGAATTTCAGCAATCACAGGCATAGAACGGTTAGCAATATCTACCGCAGTTTCTCCACCTAGTGGTGCATTCCAAGCAGGTTCTGTTAACCATTTTACATAGTTTTCTGCGTAATTCTCTTTGGCAAACGATTTACTCTTAGTTTCCCATTTGCCATAACTACCTTCTTTAAGTCCGTCACGCAACTGCATATCCATACCAATAGCATCACAAAATGGCTTAGCAGTTGCAATTGTGCGCTTCATTGGGCTAACATAAACAGCCTCCCACTTCAATTTTTGATAAACATCGGCAAAACTTTGTGCCATCTGCATCCCTTGGGAAGTCAACTCCGCATCAGTTTCACCACAGAAATGACCACTTTGGCTAAAAGTAGTTTCTCCATGTCGCAGTAAATATAAATTGAGCGTCATAGCTTGTATCGCAATTGAGCTAAGGAGTTTGTGCCTAAATAAAATACCATCAATCTCGAAATCGAGTTTGTAAACCCAGGACAAAGTAAGCAACCAAAAAAGTCAATCAACCACAAACTTTGGCGTTGCACAATTGGAAGATGAATTATATAATACAAGCCTGAAATGTCCTAATTATAACAGCCAAAAAACAGACAGCCTAGTTTGTATTACACCCGTAACAATTTGGCAAGTTCTTAATGAGATACACTTGCTGTCTCCTCAGTCACTTCTGTTTTGTGAAGGATAGATCCTTGCACAATCAAAACTGAGCAAGGAGCATGATGGAGTACATAGTTACTAGCACTACCCAAAAGTAGCTCTTTTATTCCCGAATACCCACGACGACCTAGAACAATGAGATCAGCCTCCCAGCTACGAGCAACATCGCAAATGATTTTACCTGGAGTACCACTGTACTGCAGAATTTCCGCACTCACCCCTGCATCATTTGCCTGAGATTGAAGCGATCGCAATAACTCCAGTCCTTGAGCCTCCCAAGTATCCCACCTTTCTTGATAGATTTCTAGAATTCTGTTGTCAAACGCTTGAAAGTATTTCCGAGTTGTAGATATTGGAATAGATAAATCATCCTGCTCCTCAAGAGACAAAACATGCAGCAGCTTGAGGGTGGAATTGCATACCTTTGCTAAATCCAGTGCTTCATGAAAAACTGGCTTTCTGAACTCTGATTTGTCTAGTGCAACTAGAATTTTGTGAAACATATTCGTTACCTTATTTTGCTAGTAAATACTTAACTACTTACTAACTTCTAGTTAAGCTTCACCAATGAGTGCTACCTCGGAAGAGTCTGCAGTAGATTCAAGTATCACTCCCTGTTCCTCAACGAATTCTGCTCTTGCCTCAGCAACAATCTCTCCCCATGCTTTGCCAACTTTGGCGATCGCACCCTTATTTTTCTCATACAGGATTATGCCCCTTTTGATTGTTGCCTTGGCGATCGGCTTAGCAACCTCAGACACTCCTGGAAGAATAACAGATAAAAGAACAATGGTTGCAATACCAGAAAGACCAAGTCCTTCAAGCAAGTCTTCCAAATCAGGTAGAAGTTTGACTGACATAGTATTTGCCTCCTATTGGTCTACTCATATTTTGACTTCACACAAGTTTTAAAGATTGCATAGTAATAAGCCTTACAAGAATTATTTAAAGTCAAGTTATTAGTTTGTTACTAAGTGTAGAACTACAATCTGTTACTTTGGTCAAATAATTTTTCACTCTATCATTATACCAGTTAATTCTTGTTAAAATAAAATCAAAATAAAGCTTGTTAGGGTCTTTTATAAACATGCTTTTATGAACGCTACAGATATAAATTGGGAGGTTTAACTTATGTTAAAAAATATATCTAAAAATTCATCCCAAACATCTAGCTTATCTGTATAACAACTCCTTCCCGACCCTTGGGAAACTTCAAGTTTAACAGTTAAGCCTCAATCTCTTCCTGATTCTTGGCAAATACCATCAAAAACTCATTCTTTGACTACCCCTTTAGCAATCCCAGAAGTTAGAAAATTACCTCCAGCATTCAACACCATTAAAGTATTGTTACAAGATGAACTTAAACTTACTGACAGCAAACTCAGAACCAAAATGGAGCAAGCTCTAGCGTTATTGTGCTGGATTGAAACATTAACTTATTCAAGACCGTAGTTCTCTAACATCTTGCACCTCCCTTCTAACAAAGCTAGTAGCCAGATTTCACCCCACTAAGCTCCTATCCCCTTTCTTCACGCCAGTTGCTACCCTTGTCCCCCCTGTCCCCCTTGTCCCCCTTCCCTTGTCCCAGCAAATAAAAACCACCCTCGCGTTTTGAGAGTGGCGGTGGTGGTTTAATCAAGAAGACGATGAACTGCTTTCTTTGTTAGAGAGCAATTTTATCTTTCAATTGTGAAATTCTCGGGGAATGGAGTGGATATGCAAAAACCTGTATTTCTCACAAATCAGAAATATAGGGTGTAGGGGGTAGGGTGGCAGGGGAACAAGTGCATACTACCAATGGCTGTCTGCGGACTTCATTCAATAAATTTCTTCCTCACCACACCCCACACCCCACACCCTATTTAGCTAATTGAGGAAACGATCCATGCAGCGTTCTGCTAAAGCAGCGATGGTTAATGAGGGGTTAGTGCAAGCTGTTGAGCCTGGGATGAGAGCGCCATCAACAACAAACAAGTTACGATAGCCATACACTTGCCCGTAACTGCTGCATGCTTGTTCGATAACTGCACCACCTAGAGGATGTGCTGTGATACTGGAGTTAGGAGGTTGAGCTAGAGTTGTACCGTTGGCAGAGTTGAGCAGTTGATAGGTGTGTTGGAGAGCCTGCGCGTTTTTCTGACTGTCGGTTGAGTTAGTAGACCAGAAGAGATCAGTTGATTGGGTAGAGGTATTGTAAGTCAAATAGCCTTCTGGTTTAGAAATTGCCTGACCAAGAACAGCTTGGATTCCTTGGGGTGAAAAGGGAATAGGAATTGGCTCGAGGATCAACGGCGCAATGGGGTTATCAAGATGTTCCACTGCTATCACTCCCGGAGCCCCCAGTGTCGGATTAGTCTTTTCATGACTGACAATGAGGGTAGTTGAGTCGGAGTTAGGTCCCCAAAACTTACCTACTTGATTGTTGAGGCGAGGTAAGGTGCGATTTGCTTTAGCCTGCAGCAACAGTTCCGTGGTGCCAATCGAACCCGCTGCTAAAAATAGATAGCGACCAACTACACTTTTTTGAGCCAGCACTTCCCCATGCTCGTTGATTTGATTATAGTTCACTCGGTAATGCTCTTGATCGTCTTCTAGTATAGAAGTGACCACATGCAGAGGTCGAATTTCAACATGACCAGTCGCCTCTGCCATTTTTAGATAGTTGTGGTCTACACTGTTTTTTGCACCACTATTGTTACCATAGAAGTATTGCCCTGTAATTACAGAAGCCACCTTCTGACCACTAATTTCCTGACGCACAATATCCCAATCAAAGGCGACATCAACCTTACGAGTCCTCAGACCCGCCTTGAGTGCCTGCTGTTGAAAGATGCGGCTTCCTAAAAAGTAATTCGTCTGTAAAATGTCGTCTGGAATTTCAGATGCTTTAAGGATAGAACGCACTCGTGGGTAATAGATTCCATCTAGTTCAGAGTAATCGATAGTGCGTGGAAAGACTCGATAGAATAGCTCCTCAGTTGGTTGATAGGTAATAGCACCATAGACAAGCGAACCACCCCCAACACCTGCTCCCCTATAAGCATTAATACTATTCCCTTTTTTCACATCAAGAACACCAGTATATACATTAATCCCAACAGCCGGGACTAGGTTGGGCAAAACTGTGACTGGACTTAGCCAGGTAGAACGACCATCTAGTTGCTCATTTGTGCAGAAAGTATCACCAGATCCAGTAATGTCCCATCGTCGTCCCCGCTCTAGTACAATTGTTTCAATTCCTGCCTCACCAAGACGCAATGATGCAACTGCACCGCCAAAACCGCTGCCGATAACAATCGCCTCCACATGTTCAACAGGGTCCACAGCGACAGCACGAAGCTTCGACGCACCTATGCTAAGTGCTGCCGCCAGAGAACTTTGAAGAAACCGACGGCGATTCAGTACTCGGGACATACTTAAATTTCCTGTACTATAAAGGGATTTTGCACAATTTTCAGATATTGTAGATGAGTTGTATGGAAGAAAGTGGGAAGTAAAGGCCTCGACCTTAACTATGAATAAATTCTATGAACAACAATATCAACACAGGCGCAATTAAGCTGAATGAAGCATCTTTGTCTCGCTTGGCGGGTCATGTTCGTGTACCCCAGTACGATCGCCACCAAATCACCAATGGAATTGTCCATATCGGTGTAGGCGGGTTTCATCGAGCACACCAGGCATTATATCTCGACAACTACTTCCATCAGCATCCTGGCAGTGATTGGGGAATCTGGGGGGTTGGGTTACTAGAATTCGACAAGCGGATGCGGGATGCACTGAATTCGCAAGATTGTTTGTATACCTTAGTGGAAAGATCACCAGCAGGTGATCGCGCTCGTGTGATTGGTGCAATTACAAAATATCTCTTTGCCCCAGATAACCGCCAAGCAGTGATTGACACCTTAGCAGATCCCAAATGCCGCATTGTCACCCTTACCATCACCGAAGGTGGCTACTATTATATTGAAGGTAGCGGTGAATTCGACGCCAATCACCCAACAATTCAGTATGATTTACAGAATCCCGACGAGCCAATTGGCGTATATGGTTTTCTAACAGCAGCTCTAAATCGCCGCCGCCAACAGGGA
>JAJPJF010000221.1 GCA_021324415.1 Nostocales cyanobacterium Centralia_MAG_434 | reverse complement strand
GGTTAAATACTTGTAACACTGAATCCGAATCCATGACCACATTTTATCTTGCAATTGTGAAAAATTTGGGTAATGAGTGCAAAGACATATCAAAACACGGGAATTTCCATAACAAATTCTGTTCCCTTCCCTAACACTGAGTGACATTTCAAGTGACCACCGTGGGTTTCTTCAATAATTTGCCGGGCGATCGCTAATCCTAATCCTGTACCTTTACCTACTGCTTTAGTAGTAAATAGATGGTCAAAAATCTTTTGTTTGACTAATTCGCTCATTCCTTTACCGTTATCAGCAATCACAATGATCACCTTTGTATCTTCGACTAAGGTTGTAATTTTTATACAGTTAGGATTGGTTCGAATCTCCGAAAAAGTTCGTCCCTGATTTGACTCATCTAAGGCATCAATAGCATTAGCCAGAATATTCATAAATACTTGATTTAATTGCCCAGGAAAACATTCTACCAAGGGTAAATCTCCATAGTTTGTAGTTACTTCAATAGCTGGGCGTTGTTCGTTAGCTTTGAGGCGATGTTTGAGAATCAAAATCGTGCTATCAATTCCTTCATGAATGTTAAATGGCACTTTGTAATCTTGATCAGCGCGGGAGAATGTTCTTAAACTGGTGCTAATATTTTTTAATCTTTCACACGCTATCACCATTGATTTAATCATCTTTGACAAGTCTTCTAAGCTATATTCCAAGTCAATTTCTTCAGCATGCTCAAGAATTTCCTCACCGGGAGCGGTAAAGCTGTCCTGATATAGTTTTAAATGTGCAAAAATATCAGCAAGTATAGGTTTGGCTTGTATCAGACTAGCAGAAATAAATCCTAAAGGATTATTCATTTCATGAGCTATACCAGCAACTAAATTACCCAAAGCTGACATTTTCTCACTTTGAACAATTTGTAATTGTGCGTGTTGTAAATCTTGTAATGCTTGCTGTGCTTGTTGATAAAGCCTGGCATTTTCTAGAGATATGGCTGCTTGAGAGGCAAGTAGTTTGATCACTTGTAGCTTCTCGTTAGTAAACACACCACTTGTTAAATTATTCTCTAGATAGATAATCCCTAACAAATTCCCTTGGTTAATAATTGGTGTACATAATACACTCTGCGGTTGATGTTGGATCATATATTCCTCAACTATACCAGGAATATTTATTTGACCATTATTAATGACAACAGCTTCTTGAGTATTTTTAACGTAATTGATGATTTTTTTAGGAATATATTGGCAAACATCTATTGATTGTGATGCAAGAATTGTTGTTACATCAATTTGGGAATTGGATTTATGATTAATAAAGGTAAATGCTCGGACTTGCCATTGATGCTCTTGGGGAAGAATCACCACAGATTTTTTTGCACCAGAATTTTCTAGGATAATGCGAGTTAGTTGGGCAATGAGTTCGTCTAATTCCAAAGAGCTAGAAATTGCTTGAGCTGCCTTGATAACTGAAGTTAAATCGAGTATGTCTGGAATACTAGTTTTCAAAGTGCAACTAGATGAGGAGGCGGAAGTACTAATATTAATTGCTATAGTTTCTAAGGGATTTAAACTGAGTTTTTTTTCTTGCAGTATTGGTTGCAGCAGTTGAGGATAGCGTTTTTCTAAATCATCGGTTTTCGCTTTTGCACCCCAACGGGCATAGCAGTAGTATGCTTCTTGCATATAGCCTGCGGCAACTTTTTGTTTGTCCCAATTCAGGTAAAATTTAGCTGCTAGTTCATTTGCTAATCCTTCTTCGTAGCCGTAGTCATTTGCTTGAGCTTGGGTGATTGCTTGCTCATAAAGTTCAATAGCCTGAGTTTTTTCTTTGTTTAGCCGTGCTTTTTCTGCTTGAATGAGTAGACACTTGTGCAGAATATTTTCTGGACAGGCTTTTGCCCAAAGGTTTAAACGTTCTTCTAAGGGAACAAGTGCTCGCCAATGGTATTGCAGTTCTGAATCTTCATTAGCCGTTTCAGTTAGTGCTAAATGCATTAATGCCACATAAAAAATGCTAGAAGGAACTTTTGCATGACTGGGAATAGTATTTTCAATGATGCTCAGATGTGGAATTAAATCAGGGTATGCGGCTTTATTGTCAAATAAATAGGCATGGCGAATTTTGACGGAATATAACCAAGCCAAGTTATAAGGAGCATTGTTATATTTTTGTAAATACTGAGCTTCACTAAAACTTTTATCATCAAAGGTGAATGGTGTTTTTGTTAAGCCTAGGAGATTGCGAATTGGTTGAATAACTCCTGCTATTAAGGCATCCAGGTTGTCGAAGCTTTTGATATGAGCCATAAAAGCAGAGTGATTTTGAGCGATCGCATACAAATCATCTAGGTTTTTACCATAGGTCAGGCGATCAGAACCACTCTGCATGATCATGAAACCTACTGTGAGCCAGTTGCCAGCTTCCATCCCATATTTGTAGGCATTATTATAGTATGTATCGGCCTCGCGAATTGGACGACTCCAACTGTGCACATCAGCAGCAAATAGGAAATTCGTCATACCGCGCACATCAGCATTGTCAAATTGTTCACAAAGCTGAACTGCCATTTCTCCAAAACGATAAGCGGTAGCGCAGTCCTTGAGGATACCATTGGCAATTAAGCCATAACCAACATAGCCAAAAGGAGACATATCACTATTACCATACTGCAAAGACAGTGTGGTCATCTTGGCAAGTGCTAGTAATGCTAAGGTACTTTGACCATCGAGCCATGCGGCGTAGAAAAGAATTTGTAAAATTCGCAGTATTTCTGCAATATTAGCATCTTGCATTTTGGGAAATGCAAGAATAGATTCAATAGTATGCTGCTCTAAAAATTGTTGAACTGTGGCGATTTCTGCATCTAAGCTAGCTTGGATCATCTCCTGATCTGTAGGCATTGTCCACCCAAGCATCTGTATACTTTGACGTTGAATAGCGATCGCCTCAGTATTTCGTCCTTGAAGTTGGTACTGAGTCATCTGCACGCGATAAATTATCGCTTGATCGAGAGAGGTTTGAGCATAGGTGAGTGCTTCCGCATACAGAGCTTCAGCTTGGTCAAAGTTACTACAAAGATAAGCAGCTTCTGAACCATCACGATGCAAACTGTACATAAGTGTATAGTTTATGTGCCAAGCATCTTTAGATAATAGAGAAATACCAATGGTGCAATAGTCCTGAGCCGCCTGATAAGCAGCTGAAAGTTTGGCTTTTTGTCCGGCTTGTAGATTCATCTGAGCCAGTGCTTGCTTTTGCTCATCCGTAGCGATAACAGCTTGTCCCATATTCAGCTGGTTAACAATGTCAAAAATGCGCTCTGCCTTTTCCTGCTGAGACAAGCCTTGCAATAACGATTGACCAATTCGGAAATGGGTATACTGCTTTTGTTCTTCTGGAATCAATGAGTATGCTGCTTGTTGGATGCGATCATGTAGGAATTTATAGGTAACAATCTGTGAACCTTTCACCCTGTCATGTGCTTCCCACCCGACATAAAATTTATAAACTTCACTCTGGGGTAAAATGAGCCCTTCTTGTAAGGCTTTCCCTGGCGGGGAGACAAAAGTGCTAGGACGCAGATAAGATAAGCTTCATAGCCCTTTGACCTCGTTGATAAAAGGGAAGCTTGTTGCGATTCAATTTCATTAATTGGG
>JAJPJF010000450.1 GCA_021324415.1 Nostocales cyanobacterium Centralia_MAG_434 | reverse complement strand
TACCTCTCTGTATAGGGATTTTATACCAAGAGCGCCTTTCGGGGTTGTAGTTTTTGCCAACGTTGATGACTTTTATGCGTTCCCCTTGACCATTAGTCGTATAGGTACGCAATTCATAATCAGTAGATTTGCCAGACACTCTAATCGTCAGTGAACCATCAGAAAGTCTCTCTGCTGAGATAAACTCTCTATTAGTATTAGCAAATCCAACTAAAGTGGGACTTTTAAATATTTTCAATTGCTCAAAAAAGTGACGTTGTAGCTTCCCAAAATCTTGCACATCCAATTCACTAATGCTAATAGCTGCTGCTGTACTCTGATTAATTTGATGCAGAGTATCAAGGTAAGTTTGTAGGTTCTGTTCAACACGTTTACTAATTTCAGTCCGTAGCTGTTCTGCTACATCATTGACTGCTTTTTGCCCATTTTTGAATGATAGATAACCCGTTAAACCCACCACCGCAAAAATTTGCAAAATAAAAGGGACTATAAGGACAGTTTGCAGGGAAAGTTTATTGGTACAATTGGTAAGGCGTTGAAGAATTTCTAACAAGATAAGCACCATAGTTATGTGTGAGACTTCTCTAAGAAAGTCATGTTTCTAACAAGAAAGAATTCAGGAGTCAGAAGCCAGAATGAGCAAATAAATTCTTGCTTATTAAAGGATCAATAGAGGATGAAACACTACATAAAATCGCATACGTGAGTGCGTCTAATGTCAAGGGAAGATTTTGTAGTCCTGAAAATATAGTCAAATCCATAAGAGATTGATTCTGACTCCTGCTTTCAATGCCTCCAACCATGGTTTTGATTGCCCAATACTTTGCGGTTATTAAACTCTAATTTTAGTATGCAATATTGTGCCGACTTACACAAGGCAACTTAAGTGAACTAACTTTGATATAGCAATCCTAAATTATTCGTGAAAAATGAGAAACCCGGTTTCTCCAAGAAACCGGGTTTGGTGAGACTTTTGATTTTACAACTCATCTAGGACTGCTATATCTTGTATTTCTAAATATAATCCACAATATTTGAACAAATAAAATGTCAAAAAAACGACATTAATTTTCCAATAACTAGTTCTCTAAACTGAAGTTCTCCCTTGCATTTGTGCTATAAAAGACCATATGCTTTGCTGTTAGAGTTACTGAGTAATTTTTAAATTTGCTATCTTACTGGTGCAAGATGTTAATTTACAAAAGCCTTAAGTTGAACTTAACTTGCTAAAGTTGCCTGGTGTAAGCAACAAAAAGTATGCAGACTAGAAACATCTAACAATTCCAACCTGACTGCTACACTTCGCGCATTATAATCAGATGTAAGTAAAGGCGCTGTTAAGCGTGTTGTAATGTTGAAGAGCGATCGCCTTTACAAGGGCATGGATAATAGAGGGTATAAGGAGATCGCACTGCTAGTGGTTTCATTAATTTTGGTAACAATTCCAACCTGGCTGCTACTCCAACGCACTCAACCAAACCTCTAAATCCACAAGCGTCTCAAAATCTAACAGGGCAACAGCAAGGTTTTCTAATTCTTCCAAGGAAAGAGCGTCAATACGTGCACTAGTTTGTTGCGGTAATTCTCCCACCTGTCTAGTTAGCAGTTTCAGAACAAGCGCTCGTTCTCTTTGTGCCCCAATTTGTTCTCCTCGACTCAGAATTTCCTGATAAATTACTGACTCGCGCATTATTCCCTCCTGAAATAATTGTTGGATCAAGTTCTTCTTAAATTTTAGTCCTGCTAAGATTTGAGTGTAAGCAGAAATTTCCGGTTTTTGTCCCCTCTCAAGTTGATTGACTCGTTCCACAACTCGTTGCAACAAAGTTCTCGGTTGAGTCGTCGCTGCTAGTGGCGCTAACGGTAACAAAGCTGGCTCGTTCAGGAACGGTTCTGGATTTTCTTCCCACATCTTGATCACACGGTATTCGTGATGAGTGTTTTCGAGGTGAAAGGCAGTTTCAATGATGGTATCTGGTGAGGGCGGCATTAAGAATACGACGACTTGCGTTACTGGTAGACGATATAAGCGATACAAGCGCACCCAATAATCAAGCATCCTTAAAGGCAAGGGCGGCTGAGATTCTAGCTTAGTTTGAAATTCCAGATGAAGAATGCGTCCAGTTAGCTGTAAGAATGTGACATAATCAGCCCGAATAGGTTCGATACTCAATTCAGTTTTTAAAACTTCGACATTGGATTGCGGTGTATCCAAAACCCAACTGGCAAAGCTTTCTGGATATTTTTCAGACAAGAGTTTGCAGACGTTATCAAAAGACATTGATTTTAGGTGACGATTAAGTTCTACATGCTACTAAATTGCTTTGCATCTACGCACCCTTGATCTCATTATCTTGCTTCATGCGATCGCCTTTACGAGGGCATGGATAATAGAGATGTTACAGGGTTAACGGTAGTGCACTAAGCAACTCTTAATCGGCACTTTGAGGCACATATACCGACCAATCTTGAATACTGAGTCCTGGAACTCTCTTAAAGTCTTGCAACTTTCTGGTTAGGAGAACACCGTCGTGAGCTAGGGTGATAGACGCAAGTAGGTCTTGAGTGCCAACACGAATGCGCTCCTGCTTGAGTGCTTGATAAATCTCATAGGACTTTGTGTCCTAAGCCTCCAACGTCAAAAGCGTTTCTCTTTGCCCTGATGTTATAGCCGTAACAGCCAGTGTAAACTAAAACTAAGTGTGTTTTGCATCCACACAACGAAAACCGATATGACACGTTGAGGTATCTATTGTTTCTGGATGACGCGCCGCAGGTCGATAACGCTGGCAGTAGTTAGGCGCGCAAAGAAATGAACCACCCTTGAGAACTTTCCTGGGTATTTGGGACTGCATATTTGGGTCAATGCTCTGTTGCTGAGTTCCGCCTTTGGGGTTGACGGGGATACAGCAAGGTTTTGTCTTGTTCTCTGGGTGATGATCTCTATACCAGTCAGTTGTCCATTCCCAAACATTGCCGATAATATCATACAGACCATAACCATTGGGAGGGTATGAGCCGACGGGTTGTGGTCCGGGGGGATGTGACTTGAGGTTTTGCCAGGGAAATTGACCTTCCCAAGTGTTAGCCATTTGCTTACCTTTGGGAGCAAATTCATTACCCCAAGAATAGACTGCACCATCCAACCCGCCGCGAGCAGCAAATTCCCATTGTGCCTCAGTGGGCAGTGATTTGCCAGCCCACTCTGCATAAGCAAGAGCATCTTCATAGGCAACATGCACAACGGGATAATTTTCGCGTCCCTTGATAGAACTTCCAGGTCCAGCCGGATGTCTCCAATTAGCACCACGCACATATGCCCACCAGCTACAAATTCGTAAATCAACTGGATGCTTAGGCTGCTGAAACACAAGTGACCCTGGCACAAGCAGTTCTGGTAATGCTTCTGGATAGTCCTCGGGATTGGGTGGACGCTCTGCAAGTGTCACGTAACCAGTTTGTTTGACAAAGCGCTGGAACTGTTTATTAGTTACTGCATATTGATCCATCCAAAAGCCATCCACATTAACAAGATGAGCTGGACCTTCTTCTGAGTAGTGGTGGTCGGACCCCATCATAAAAGTGCCGCCAGGAATCCAGACCATGCCTTTATGAGGTGGTTTGCCAGAACGAGGAGATGATATCCGCTGAACATTCATACCATTTTTAAGCTATTGCACCCTTACACACATTTTTCTTGGTCAAGCTGTTGGATAAGGTAGTACTTGCGATTCCCATTGCTGCAATTTAGTACGTAGCTTTTGAAATATCTTTGGATACTTTTGTTGAAGGTCATTCTGTTCTCCTTGATCATTGGCAAGATTGTAAAGATATTCGTTTCCTCCTCTGAGTAAATACTTCCAATCTCCACTCCGAACAGCTTTTTGGATATTGGTACCACCAGAGGAATCACCTCCAAACCGCCAAAAAAGTGTTCGAGGATAAACAGGCTTTTCTCCTTTAAGAACTGGAATTAAATTTTGGCCATCAAGTGGGTAACGCGGATCGGGCTTGGTATGTGTAGCTGCCAGAATAGTTGCGGTTAAGTCCATTGTGATAATGGCTTGTTCACTCACTTGATTAGCTGGTGTAACTCCTGGCCAACGAACAATTGTGGGAACTCGGATACCGCCCTCAAGCAAATCCCCTTTTTTCCCTCTCAAAGGTCCAAAATAGGAGAGTCTCTCACCTCCATTGTCACTAGCAAAGATGACCAATGTATTCTCAGCTAGTCCAGCATCCTCCAAAGCTTGGAGCACTCTGCCAATGCCATCATCCAATCTTCCAACCAAAGCAGCATAAGATTCTGGTGAGCCGGAGTTCAACCAATTTTGTACATTATCTTGCCCAATTAGGGAGTTGCTGATCGCTTCGTCGTCTGGTCCTTCAAAAGGCCAATGGGGTGCATTGTAATGAAGGCTAAGGTAAAACGGACTTTGACGGGGTCTATTGATAAAATCAACAGCTTGCTGAGTATATAAGTCTGTTAAGTAACCAGCTTGCTCTATTTTGCTGTAAGAAGTCTTATTCTCTTTCTCTTGACCTTCCCAAAGGTCAGGTTTTCCATCAGTGTCTACATGCCTAAAGTAGTCGGCTGCACCACTTAGATTACCAAAATATTCATCAAACCCATTGTTCCACGGACCATATGAGGGAGGATAGCCACAGTGCCATTTACCGACTAAAGCCGTTTCATAACCTCTGGCTTTCAGGAGAGAAGCAATAGTTGGAAAATCAGTTGGTAAGCCAACACTATCACTAACTTGGGTGATACTGCCCAGAGGTTCTTTCAGGCCAATTGCAAGTCGCGCCGGATAACGACCCGTGAAAAAGCTCACTCGCGTCGGAGTACAGACAGTTTGACCCGAGTATGCATTGGTAAATCGCACACCTTGCTGTGCCAAACGATCTAAGTTGGGTGTGCTAAAGTTTGGCTCTCCGTAAATGCTGAGATCACCCCAGCCAAGATCGTCAGCCAAAATAAACACTACATTAGGACGCTTTTGAGTCGCAGAAACGGCAGAAAGAAGGCTCGATCCCCCTACTGCTAGGAGGGTACTTGCAACCGTAGCGCCTACAAACTCGCGACGACCAAGAACTCCTGATTTACGCTTATTCATCTTTTTCACTCCTAATGTGTTTGCCATGACATTGCTGATGAGCATAAGAGTCTCTTGTCGTGAAACCCCTATGCGCTAAAAATTGCCCAGTATTATCCCTCTGAGAAAGTACTGTAAAACTACGGAATTAAAGTATTTTTTGAATGAAGATATGATTGCATATATAGGATGCAATAAGCAAGTATTTTTTATATGAAAGAATGTTAATGCCCAACCTTAACAAACAATCGTTGATTCTCAACAACCTACTTACAAGTAGCAACTTATCACCCATGAGAAAGCCCCTACAAGCACTACAAGTAGAGGCATGTAATCTTCCGTCAATATCCTGTGAAGAAGTATACGCAGTACTTAATTCATATGATCATAACAAAAAAAGCCATACTGTTGGTGATTAGCTTGATGAGTGAAAAAGCATTTTGTAAAGAAACTACAAAAAACTAGACTAAACTTAAAATCAAGCACAATCAAGACACAATAAACATGACTGCTATTCAAACAACCCTAGTTCTAGGCATGACGGCTGATGGCAAGATTACCGCGGAAGATCCTAAAGCACCTCGTGATCCAGATCCAATTGATTATGCACATTTAGAACATGAAGTGTCACAAGCCGATTTAATCTTAGTAGGAGCAGGAACAATTCGCGCAGAGGGAGGTACCTTTACAATTAGAGATCCTGAACTGCTAGCAGGGCGTAATGTGCGCGGACAGTCTCCTCAGCCGATTACTTGTGTTGTTACGCGATCGCTTGAGATCTCACCAGATCTTCCTTTTTTCCAGCAAGATGTTGAGCGATGGATATTCACGACAGGAAATGGCTTGAAGCATAGTTCTTCTGTAGCTTCTTTGCAGAAGCGGGCTGACTTAATTGATTTGGGTGATACTGAGTTAGATTGGGATCGAGCCTACACCTTAATGGCAGAGCGTGGTATACGTAAAGTTGTTGCTGTAGGAGGAGGCTCTTTGAGTGCTGCTCTATTGCAAGCAGGGCGAATCGACGATTGGTGGTTAACTATTTGGCCTATTATTTTTGGAGGCACAACAGCGCCTAGTCCAGTAGAAGGGAAGGGTTATCTTCCTGCCAATGCTCCTCATTTAGAACTTATCGAAACGCGTGTGATTGGAAGTGAAGTGTTTTTACACTACCGCACGCTCAGAAAATGATTTTGAATTTACACTACAATAGATGATTATTCAATAAGTATCAAATTGTATTTGTACCATCTATGTCTTAAAAGACTGACTTAATCTTTAACTGCCGATCATCATCTGGTTAGAGGCGTGAGTTATCTTGTAATATAAACTAGGTATGGCATAAGTTCAGGGAGTTCAGTCATGGGAACTGCGGTGGGGATGGTAGAAGTGCGGGGTTTACCTCCGGCACTTGCGGTTGCGGATGTAATGTGTAAAGCTGCTCGTGTCACCTTAGTGAAAATGGAAAAGGTGAGTGGTGCTTACGTAACGATTGTTGTTCGGGGTCCTGTCTCCGAAGTCAAGATTGCAGTTGAAGCGGGAATAGATGCGGCTAAGAAAATGCACCCACATATAGAGGGTGATAAACTTTTCCTTTCATCCCACTATATTCCACGACCTAATGAAAATTTAATGGTCGTCTTACCCATCAACTACACTGAGCAAACCGCTAATTTCAATCAGGCGTAAATTTAACTTTTCATAGCAGTCCTAGATAAGTTGTAAAAATGAAAAGTCTCAGAATCCCGGTTTCTTCGAGAAACTGGGATTCTCATTATTTACGATAATGTAATACCTCTTTGGATTATTTTTCATATCTGCCTTGAGTTAATTATAGTTATTTCGGTTGATAGAGAAAAAAATAAATTGTGGTTGTTATTCTAAACACATAGATAAGAAAAGATTACAGGAAACAAAATCATGAATGTTGTTGCTTGGATAGTTTTAGGTTTGATTGCAGGTGTAATTGCAAAAGCTATTTATCCTGGTCATCAAGGTGGTGGTTTTTTGGCGACAATTGTATTAGGAATTATCGGTGCATTTGTAGGTGGTAGTTTGGGAGTATTTTTTAGTACGGGTAGTTTAGTTCTAGCAGCGCCTACATTAAGTATCCCTGGCATTGCAGTAGCTGTTTTAGGTGCAATTGTTGCTATCTTCTTGTGGAACTTAATGACACGTAGTAGTACGGTGTAAAACGATAAAATTGCAGTTTTTATAGTAAAACTCAGGGAACTCATCTTAACTATAATTCTCCCTGAATTTAATAAAAAGTGACGCTACCTTAAAAATAGGTAGCGCTATTTTTTTATCAAAATATTGCAATATATTATTACTAATTTACAAAGTGATGACTTTCAATTCTTTAAAAACAGAAGCATTTTATGAGAGAATCAATGTAGGAATATAAATAAATTCCTAATCTAAGGTACTTCGATTATTTGGTTCCAAACAAGCGATCCCCCACGTCTCCTAATCCTGGAACTATGTAGCCATGCTCATCCAGATGCTCGTCAATAGCAGTCGTGTAAATGGGTACATCTGGGTGTATTTCTGTGAAATGTTCAATCCCTTCTGGTGCAGCCAGCAAGCAGATAAACTTAATCGACAGTGGATTAGTAGCTTTGAGTCGTTCAACAGCAGCCACGGCTGTGTTACCAGTTGCCAACATCGGATCGACCACTAGCACATCTCGCTGCTCTACATCATAGGGAACCTTGAAATAATACTCGATGGGAATCAACGTTTTGGGATCGCGGTATAGCCCGATATGCCCGACTCTTGCTGATGGCATAAGTTCCAGCATCCCATCCAACAGACCCTGCCCTGCTCGTTGAATGGAAACAATCACTAGTTTTTTTTCTGGGGCAAGCACTGGAGCATTCATGAAGGCTATGGGTGTTTTAATCTGTTCATATTTCAATGGCAAATCCCGCGTCACTTCGTAAGCCAACAATAAGCTAACTTCTTTGATTAAAGTTCGAAATGTTGCAGTGCTTGTTTCGGCCCTACGCATTAGCGTGAGTTTATGATGAATCAATGGATGGTCTATGAGTGTAACTTGATTTGCCATGTTAGTTATTAGTTATTAGTCATTGGTTATTGATGATTAGTCGTTTGTTAAAAAGGACAAAAAACAAAGGACACTTGCACTAACCACAGTTAGAATACTGTGCCATCGCTTTCTATTTGTATGGGGGGGATACCACCTATTCTGAGTTCATTAGCAATTTTTCGTCCAGCCGTCCAAGTTCCACCTTGCAGGATTTTGACTAGTGGTAGTTCATCAACACTCATACTCAACCGTTCACGCACTGTAGCAGCGATGTAATCTAGTAAAATCACAGTTAAGGCACGCCATTCAACGACAACTTGAGATGCAACTGCCTGAGGCTTGAGCAAAATATCTGGGTCTTTAACATTGATGAGTCCAAGATCAAGACACAATCCCCCATTGCGATATTCTGCCAATCCAGTGAGAGCATCTACACATGTGATATTCAACCCTAATTCCTGTAGTGGTTCTAATAGAGAATAGGTAAGCCATTGAGAGAGTTTATGAAATGGCACCAAATGATCGTCGGTAACATTTGGATGAAACCAGACATCTCCCAAGTTAACCCCAGCCACTTCTAATCGTCCAGGCCAAATATCACCTAACCCTGTCAAAACTGCACTTAAAATTGTCGCAGCCGCTAGCTGATTGTCTAAAGATTGGGCTAATAAGTATTTCACTAGATTCCCAGGGCGGGGATTTTTTTCCCCAAACATATGAGGTGAAGAAAGTAGAACTTGACCTAATTTTTGTAATAGTGTTAGCCGTCCAAGCACACCTATTAAGGGATTGTCTGCGTTTGCACCAAACCCATTTGCTAAGTCTTTTTCTGTCAAAGCTTGCAATCTTTGTGCATCAACTTGCATAGGTCGCCCCGGTTCGCTAGAAAAAGCGCCTTGGCAAAACATGTGGAAGCTTGCAACTGCTAATCCTTCAGAACGCTTAAAACTTAGCCCAGTTTCCTGCTCAAAATAATACCAAGTATTTCCAGCACCCGCATCCAGTAAAACACTAACAATTGCCAGATCCAACTTGGCAATAGCTTTCTCTACTGATGTCAGTCCCACCAATCTCTCATTTAACTGAGAATTGCGCGATACACCTCCAGCCTCAAAATGTCGCCAACGGCTGTGAAACGGAATTTGCAGATCTGGGTACTCCTCCCGCATGACCGAAATCACATAGTCCGCCACTCGCCCCAACTGCGTTAGATCACAACTAAAATAACGCGACTTACCTTCAACCGCCATTGCAAACAGTTGTCCACAACGTTCTCGGATAGCAGCAGGCGATCGCAAATAAGCCACTACCTCTTCTTCTGTTTTCGGTGTCATACTTACCTCGTTAAATTATCGGGAATGGGGCATGGGGTATAGGACTAGAATGTCCTCCTTGTCCTCGCTGTTCCCTTATCTTCCTTGTCCCCATTCCTAACTCTCTATTCCAAAGACCGTCCCTTCACGTCTGCCAAACGCTCTGCATCCAACACTTCTCCTGTGGTAAAATAACCAGCAGATTTTTTGGCTTCAATTTCCACCCGTGCATCTGGGGGTATTAGATCATCTGGAATGGGTATCCGTTCGACAATATCAATTCCCGATTGAACAATAGCGTTGTACTTCATATTACTCATTGATACCAAGCGATCAATGCGAGAGATGCCTAACCAGTGCAGGACATCTGGCATCAATTCTTGGAACCGCATATCTTGTACACCTGCTACACATTCAGTGCGTGAAAAGTAAGCGTCTGCGCGATCGCCACCTTCTTGACGCTTGCGGGCATTATAAACTAGGAACTTTGTCACTTCTCCTAAAGCACGTCCTTCCTTGCGATAGTAAACAATGACACCCGCACCACCTAACTGTGCAGTTTGTACACAAACTTCAATTCCATGGACTAAATAAGGGCGACAGGTACAAATATCTGAGCCAAAAACATCAGAGCCGTTGCATTCATCATGTACTCTTACGGCTAGAGGTTTATTAGGGTCAGCAATACTGAGCACATCTCCTATGATATATACCGTAATACCCCCAATTGGCGGCAAAAAGACCTCTAAATCTGGCCGTGTAACTAATTCTGGGAACATTCCCCCAGTTTGTTCAAATAAAGCACGGCGCAACTCGCCTTCTGTGATTTGAAATCGCTTAGCTATTCCTGGTAAATACCAAACTGGTTCAATTGCGGCTTTAGTAACAACCAGATCGCCGCCAGACTTCATGATTTTACCATCGATTGACAAACGTCCTTTTGCCACCGAGTCTTGCAGTTCTGGCATATTAATGTGAGCCTTGGTGATAGCAATTGTGGGACGGATGTCATATCCCTGTTCATAATAGGGTTTAAATACCTCACCAACAATTGCCCCAAAAGGATCAACAGAGACTATTTTATCTGGATCAGCCCAGGTTTTGTGTGGTCCAATATGCTCTATGGGAGATGTATTAGTGAGATCGGCGCGATGATCAGATTGCAGTGCGCCACTAGCCACTGCTAACGCCCGATAAACTGAGTAATTACCAGAGTGAGTACCAATAACGTTACGATGTGCTTGCTTGGTCAACGTGGCAATCACTGGACCTCGTTGCATGGGATCACCTGCTCCCCAACAAATCGGGATTGGTTTGGGACCAAAGCGACTGGGATGGGAAGTCAGAACAATATGCCTGAAAACGTTATTTTGCTTTGGCATAGTCATTTTTTGTTAAGTTTTATTAATTTTTAGCTGTTAGACATTCGTCAACAACTACCAATGGGTTGCTATTTGGACTCATTGTGGGATACTAATGACCAATCCTAATTAGGTTGGCCCTTCTCCATTATGGAGACGCTATGCGATCGCCGTTCCTGGGTGGGGCAAACTTTTTGGAAGTTTGTGACGGAGAGAAACCAACGGTACTTGCTGTGAGAGTGGGGTAACCCCAAAGTTCAAAGCAGAGGAAACCTCCGCCGAGACTTGTCTCCTAATGCACTACTTGGCTTCTCTTTACAACTTCTTTCTGTAGCGCTGGCTTACCAACGCACTAGCTCACCACTAATGACTCTAAATCTGAAGTATGGCATTAATCGTATTGCACACTACAACAAATAGCATAATAAATTGTTTTAATTTACAATTGGTGGTTTGAAAGTTTCAAATAACTCAAAAAATAATTTAGTTAGATAAACAATTTTGTACGAAATTTTATCCAAGAAATACAACAAGCTCACACAAAATTTATGGATTCTTTATTTATCAATTCTTTATTGGAAGACTTGAAAAATCCTGAGGAAACAGTCCGTGAACAAGCAACAAGAAAAATCTGGCGCATTTGGTTCCAGCAAAAGGGAGTTTATGGTCTAGAAGTAATTGAACACAGTCAAAAGTTATTAGATGCAGGAAAAATTACTGAGGCTGAAGGTTCACTAACAGAACTTATCAATAAACAGCCGGACTTTGCTGAAGCTTGGAATCGTCGAGCTTTTCTTTACTACAATCTCGGAGAATACTCAAAATCCCTGGCGGACTGTCAGATGGCGATCCAACTGAATCCAGTACATTTTGGGGCACTTCATGGTATGGGTTTATGTTATGCCGCTATGGGAAATTATGTTGAAGCCATTAAAGCTTTTCACCGTGTTCTGCAAATTCAACCTTACTCTCAAATTAATCAGAGGTTCATTCTAGAATGCACGCTGAAATTAAGCTAAGCTGAGCCAACGCTATAGTGTTGAAATGCAATGTTTGTTGCATTGCACTTTGGAGATGATTTTGTGACACACTCCTACACTCGTCCTTCGGACTGAGTGTAGGAGTGTGTCACGTCTTCAAATTTTCTCTACTCCCCAATCCCCACCCCCCACTTTTGCTCCCCACTTTTAAGCTAGACTCCAGATGGAAATTTCTGATTGTACAAAAGATAAACTCAATAAGTAATTCTCTTTCTGACAAAGCAACACGGAGGACTGATTTTGGAAGTAAAAGCAGCAGTGGCATATGATTCTGGTAAGCCCTTAACTATTGAAACAGTTCAACTTGAGGGACCCAAAGCTGGGGAAGTGATGGTGGAGATCAAAGCTAGTGGGGTTTGCCATACCGACGGCTACACCCTTTCTGGTAAAGATCCTGAAGGTTTATTCCCAGCCATTTTAGGACATGAAGGCGCTGGCATTGTTGTAGAAATAGGTGAAGGTGTCACCAGTGTGAAGCCAGGAGATCATGTTATTCCCCTATACACCCCAGAATGCCGCCAGTGTGAATATTGCCTAAGCTGGAAAACAAATCTTTGTCAAGCCATTCGTGCAACTCAAGGGCGGGGTGTGATGCCCGATGGCACAAGTCGCTTTTCTATCGATGGGCAAATGATCCATCACTACATGGGCACATCCACCTTCGCTAACTATACAGTGTTGCCAGAAATTGCCGTGGCAAAAATTCGGGAAGATGCACCCTTTGATAAAGTTTGTTACATTGGCTGCGGTGTAACAACAGGTATAGGTGCAGTCATTAACACTGCTAAAGTCGAACCAGGCGCTAATGTAGTCGTTTTTGGGTTGGGTGGTATAGGCTTGAATGTCATCCAGGGAGCGCGAATGGTAGGAGCTAATATGATTGTGGGTGTGGATATCAATCCCAACAAGAAAGATTTAGCCGAAAAGTTTGGTATGACTCACTTTGTTAACCCTAACGAAGTTGAGGGTGATTTAGTTCCCTATATAGTTGACTTAACTAAAGGTGGTGCTGATTACAGCTTTGAGTGCATCGGTAATGTAAATGTAATGCGCCAGGCTTTAGAATGCTGCCATAAAGGGTGGGGCGTTAGTGTGATCATTGGTGTTGCTGGTGCTGGAGAGGAGATTCGCACCCGTCCTTTCCAATTGGTTACTGGGCGTGTTTGGAAAGGGAGTGCATTTGGTGGCGCTAGAGGACGGACAGATGTGCCGAAAATAGTTGACTGGTATATGCAGGGCAAAATCAATATTGATGATTTGATTACCCATGTGATGCCGATAGAACATATCAATGATGCTTTTGATTTGATGCATCAAGGCAAGTCGATTCGGAGTGTGGTGACGTTTGATGGCTAGCCTTATTCTTAACTCGGAATACAAATGCTTTGGTGGCAAAGTTGGCTTTTACCGTCATGTTTCCTCTACCTGTAACGGAGAAATGCGCTTTGCTGTCTATCAACCACCACAAGCTGCACAGACACTAGTACCAGTTCTGTATTTCCTTTCCGGTTTAACTTGCACAGAAGAAACTTTTATGATCAAAGCCGGGGCGCAGCGGTATGCGGCAAAATACGGCTTAATGCTTGTGGCTCCTGATACTAGTCCTCGTAATACTGGTATTCCTGGTGAAGATGATGACTGGGACTTTGGCACAGGTGCTGGTTTTTATTTAGATGCTACTCGTGAACCATGGGCCTCTCATTACCAGATGTATAGTTATGTTGTCCACGAATTACCTGCTTTGGTTGCTAAGCATTTTCCTATAAATCCAGATAGACAAGGCATTTTTGGTCATTCTATGGGCGGTCATGGAGCTCTCGTCTGTGCTTTGAGAAACCCTCAGCAGTACCAATCAGTATCAGCATTTGCACCTATTGTTGCACCAATGCGCTGTCCTTGGGGTCAAAAAGCTTTCAAGGGCTACCTAGATAACGATCCAGAAAGTTGGCGTGTTTATGATGCTTGTGAATTGATCACTCGCTTGGGATATCATAGTCCCATTCTCATAGATCAAGGTACTGCCGATAAATTTCTCAACGAGCAGCTCCAACCAGAGTTATTTGAGCAAGCCTGCACAGCGGTTAACCAGCCCTTGAATTTACGTTACCAGGAAGGCTACGACCACAGCTATTATTTTATATCCAGTTTTATTGAAGATCATATTCGCCATCATGCAGGTGTTAACCCTTAGATCTGCTGATGTGCTTTGATATTTTAGTGACTGGTGTTTTAGATCTGTGTACGGTTTAGCAATCCACAAGTCTCACATTAACTATACCTTTAGAAGCAGGATAAAAAGGTTATGTATACATAATGATTTGTAGCCTCCAGATGGAAGACAGCATTATAAGCTGATGTTATTCTTGTTTGTAATATTTTACTCACATCATTACAGTCTTATTCATACAACAGTGATTACCCCAAAGTTAGAGAACGTTTCCCCCCAGCTGGCACAAAAGCGTATTGAAGAAGAGCGGATGCATGATGTTCTTCTTCTCTTAGCTCACTTAATGAAAAGTGAGGAAGCAACTCTGAGTCTCATGCTGGATTGTCTTTATGATGTCGGTTCAGTCAACTTGATTAATAAAAAACTGCGGAATCGTCCCCTAAATGTTCTGGCAAAATCAATTGCCAGAATGTCTAAACCAGTATTCAGAATCTTTGCTCTGCGTTGGGTTCAAAAGAATTGTCCCCGTTTGGCTACTAGGTGGTTGTATGCCAAGGTGAGTTTCCCAAATTTAGAAAACAAACAGCTAGCTCCGGTAACTGTCGTCTCAAACGTGAAAACAGATTCTTTATCAGAAATAGACAGTACGAGTCGGGAAGAGATTAAGCGTTTGCGTTCTGAAGTGAGATACCTAGCTGGAATTTCAGCTGGGGCGCTCGCTGCTTTAGCTACCACTGTTATATGGGTAGGTTATAGCTTACAACCTCACAATGTCGTGTCTCACACAACAAATTCAAATGGCAATTTGGCAACAACACCAATGAAATAGAGAGTATTGTATTAGATGTTCATACTTTATTGCATAAAAAGATACATTTTATAGAATGAAGGTTCCTTGTTTTGGTTAGCTACCAGGGCTTTACCACACGATGCTAAAGCAGCGTTAATCGTTATCTAGCAGTCGTTTTATGCCCTCAGAGATATACCTGGGGGTTTTGTTATGAATAAACAAATCTAGTTGATTTCAACTAGAATCTATGTTCTTTTTTTGATTCAATTCCTGTTTTATTTCTCTATTAACTGTAGATGGAATTAAGAAAATCAACATTCTCAGGGAGCATTGTGTGAACATCGAAAACGAAGATCGCGGAAGTGGCAGGTTCGATTTAAAAAATTTATATTTGGTGATTTATGTTTAGAAATCTCAGGCTAGATATATAGTTAATTTGTTTTGAAATAGTAGGTTAATCACTTGATATTTGCCTTGTATACCTATCAAGGTAGGTGGATTGACTTCTCAACAAATTTAATAACTTCTCGTGCATTTGATTGAACGCATCACATCGCTACAGATTGCCCTATTGAACTAAATAAATATGTGTCAATCCCTTCAAAGGTTAACAACAACTTTACTACTAAGATTTGTCTGAGATCGGGTAGGTAAAGAAAAGTTTATATCTTTTTCATGAAAGGGATGCGAAAATTTATGAAGATAAATTGTAGGTGAAACAGTCCTTACTCCAAGCCCCCGATGTACAAAACAGTTGTCATCAATGTGGGAAGCGGCAATCTGTACGATGGATTTCCGAGAATTACTGCTCAACTTTGGACAGCAGCTGATTCCTTTCCAGAGCAATTTGTTGGTAGTCTACCTCCAGATCCTTCACTGATTGAACTATGTCACCACTGGCAGTTAAGTTATCGCTGTCTTTGCTATCGTCTACCAGTACGCTCTATGCGATTGGTAGACGATGATGTTTTTGAGATTGATGAAGATGGGATCACCAATGTTTCTCAATCCGATTTTGACACTCTGTGCCAACAATTACGTGCTAGCTTCAATACATGGCTCAATTCTCGGGAATTTCTCAATATTGAACGACAATTGCGATCGCAACTGGCTCCAACAGAAGATATTCGAGTCATTATTGAAACCGATAATGAATGGTTATGGCGATTGCCTTGGCACCAATGGGATTGGTTGCAGGATTATCCAAGAGCAGATATTGCTTTCAGTGGACCAGAGTATAAACGACCATCACCATCATCATTAAATATCTTCAGAAGTAAGATCCGAATCTTAGCGATTTTAGGTAATAGCAAAGGGATTGATCTGCAAGCAGAAACACAATTTTTGCAGAGCTTACCAGATGCCGAAATCACGTTTTTGGTCAATCCTTCTCGTCAAGAATTTAATCAGCAGCTCTGGAGTCAGCTCGGTTGGGATATCCTGTTTTTTGCGGGGCATAGTCAAACCGAAGGGAAAACAGGACGTATCTATATCAATGAAAATCCAACCTCTAATAGTTTGACTATTGAACAGCTAGAGGAAGGGCTGAAAGCTGCAATTGAACAAGGATTAAAGCTCGCTATTTTCAATTCTTGCGATGGACTAGGATTAGCAATGGCTTTGGAGAAATTGCATATTCCCGCTGTCATTGTCATGCGAGAACCTGTACCCAACTATGTAGCACAGGAGTTTTTTGATCACTTTCTAGAAGATTTTGTCTGTGAGCATTCACCTTTGTATTTATCTATACGAAGATCTCGCCGGAAGTTGCAAGGATTGGAAGATGACTTTCCTGGCGCATCTTGGCTGCCTGTACTTTGCCAAAATCCAGTCGTGGAACCTCCGACTTGGCTTCAGTTAAGCAATTTGTCTCCAGAACCACAAGATGACGAACCGCAGCCAGAAGACTGCACTCACGGATTGACCCAAGAACATCAACAATGGGAGCAAACAGTAGATGTTTCTGTTTTTTATGGACGTGAACAGGAACTGACAAAACTAGAATGCTGGGTACTCCAGGATCGATGCAAGCTAATCTCAATCTTGGGTATGGGTGGAATTGGCAAAACGACTTTGTCTGTGAAGCTAGCCAAGAATATTCAACATGATTTTGACTATTTGATCTGGCGATCGCTCGATCATGCCCCCCATATTGATGACCTCCTAACAGAGATGGTTCAGTTCCT
>JAJPJF010000347.1 GCA_021324415.1 Nostocales cyanobacterium Centralia_MAG_434 | reverse complement strand
TGCCGGTAGTTTAACAGAGTTGGCTGTATGTGGAACACCAGCAATTTTGATCCCTTACCCTTTTGCAGCAGAAGATCATCAAACATACAATGCAAAAGTCTTTACCTCAGTAGGTGCAGCATTGATGTTTCAACAGTCCGAATTGAATGCTCTTTTATTGCAAGGTAAGGTGTTGAGTCTGTTGCACTCACCAGAAGATCTCCTCAAAATGGGAGATAAAGCAAGAGCGATCGCACTTCCTGATAGTGCTGATAAGTTAGCGCAGTTGGTGCGTGAGGTAGTAGAGAGATAAAAAATGTCTGAACAAAAGCCTATCAGTCCTTGGAAATACAAACCTTGGTGGTGTCAGCCTTGGTCTATAATGCTCACTGGTATCACTCTCATAGCTGGTAGCTGGTTGCTATTTAAAACCATTTGGTTCACCGTTCTTATCTGTGTCCCAGTACTAACATGGATGGGCTTCTTCTTGTTAATCTGGCCTCAGTTGATAATCCGCAGTGGTATTTTAGAGTCTCACCAAGATTCAATGTAGAGACGTTACATGTAACGTTTCTATACATGTAACATCTTTACAAGGTGTTACTATCGGCGTGCATCTTCAGTTCATTTTACTACCTGACTACCATGGCTCCGTGGCTCAACTTGATTATTCGCTGGTGCGACAGGTGCTGCAGTGAACTTTGAGACTTTTCCGCTAGCTTGAGCATAAGGCAAAGGCGAATTTGCAACCAAAGCCTCTAGATTACTTGCCATGACGGTATGGGGTTGATCACCAATTGCTTGTGCGATCGGATTCCCATCTTTACCCAAAAACACGAAATGAGGAATACCATCCACCCGATACCGCAGCATCTCAGGTAACCATTTGGTATTATCCACATTCAGCATCACAAAATTCACTTTGTCACTATACTGCTCTTCTAACTTTGCAATATCTGGTGCCATTTTTTGACAGACAGTACACCAGTTGGCATAAAATTCTACGAACGATGGCTTGCCATTAGTCAAAGCTACGTCTAGTGGTGTAGACTGTGCATCTATCTTAGAGAGGGATGCAGTAGTTGTTTCAGAGCGTAGTCCCAAGGCAAGAACAACGATCAAAATGATCGCGACAATTGCAATTAAAAAATTTCTCACCCTAGTCCCTACAGTTGATTGAGACTGCACTTGAGAATTTCCTTGTGAATCTGCACTCATAACAAATTTATTAATACTTATTAGGCAATCTTCTCTTCAGTTTAACCTCTTCTTTCGGTTGTAAATCCTTGGTCGCCGCTAACAAGTGGGAAATTAACAAAGCTAATATAGAGAGATATCCCCTAAAGCCTTGGGAAACTCAATAAATCTGGAATTGTGAAAAAACGAGTCACCCTTTCTTTCCCCAAACGCGCTATTCAAATGCCTGTCACTTACCGACTAGCACGAGATTTTAACGTGGCTGCAAACATTATCCGTGCTCAAGTCGCCCCCAATCAAGTTGGTAAACTTGTGGTTGAACTATCAGGTGATATTGATGAGTTAGATGCAGCAATTGAATGGATGCGCTCAAATAACATCAGTGTCTCTCAAGCTTTAGGGGAAATAGTCATTGATGAAGACTTGTGCGTTCACTGTGGCTTGTGTACTGGTGTTTGCCCAACGGAAGCGTTAAATCTTGATCCCCAAAGCTATAGGCTGACATTCACGCGATCGCGCTGTATTGTCTGCGAACAGTGTGTACCAACCTGTCCTGTACAGGCAATCTCTACTAATTTATAAGAAAGTAGGATGAAAACCCCGCGTCTTCAGACTGGGGGACGCCAGTCACCAAAAGAAGGAAGCCTTCTTGCAGTGCTGGCTCATGAAAGCCACATGAAGGCGTTTACGCCTGAGTGACGGGGAGTGTCAAAAGTTATCTATATTGGAATTAAGAAAGCTAGACTTAACAAGGGTTTCTGATTTTAGATTTGTGACTGAATTTAGAGAATTGGTATTAAATAGTCAGTATTTGATTTATGAAAATTCCCAGCCAGATAAACCCGGTTTCTTAAAGAAGCCAGGTTTCTTGAAACTCACGAATTATTTATGACTATTCAATGAACTTTATAAATATTAGTAAAATCAACGCATTTCTATTTGAAAATTTTATTAACCTCATAATAATATATTTTTTCAAAAATTTACTTCTTAAAAACAAAAATAATTTTAGCATTATTTTAAACTATTAACAAATCCTTATGAAAACTTGAAATAATGCTACTATTTTAAAACCTCTCTCAATATGTGGATACAACCATCAAGGTGTGTCAAACCTTATGACATTAGCTAGAACTCTTGAAGTTACAACTTTAAATAAAACTCTTGGAAACTATGCTTACTTAGCAATTGAAAAACACTTTAAGAAAACCTTAAAGTGGGAACCAGAAGTGAAGAAAGATAAAGATCCTGAAGCACTGCACCAAATGCGAGTAGGCTTACGTCGCTTACGCACTGCCGTAAGTAGATTTCAAATAGCTGTAGATCTACCAAAGTCAGTAAATGATAAAAATATCGGCAAAATTGCTCATTCTCTTGGCAATCTCCGGGATTTTGACGTTCTTAAAGAAACTTTAGAAAACCTTTACCAACCAAATTTACCTCGTAAAGAACAAGAATCTCTGCAAAAAGCTTTTAAGGCTTTAGAGAAACAACGAGAAAATGCACTGGTAGATGTGCAAGCAATTTTAAAAAATGAACGCTACAAGTCTATAAAACAAGATCTGAAAGAGTGGTTAGACAAACCAGAATATCAATCACTGGCATCTTTACCAATTCAGCAAGTACTACCAGATCTACTTTTGCCGGAGGTTAGTAGCTTTTTGCTGCATCCTGGCTGGTTAGTAGGAACCCAATCAAAAGAATCCGAAGTTGTGATTCTCAAGGACTTGGAACCAAAAAAAATAGAGGAACAATTGACAAAAAGTGCAGAGATACTCCATAGCTTGCGCAAACAAGCTAAACGCCTACGCTATCAAATGGAGCTATTTACTGACTTATACAACGAGTCTTATAAGACTCATACTGCACAGGTGAAAAATGTACAAACAATTTTGGGTTCTATCCAAGATAGTATGGTACTAACTGAGTGGCTGATGGATGTTTTTGACTCAGAAATTCACGCTCAGCTTCCTACGTTTGTCAATCTCTTCACACAAAACCTTGCCCAATTGTGGCAAACACAGTGGCAACCTGTGCAACAGCAGTATCTAAGCGCTGAAGTACGGCATGGATTTCACTTAACTATAGTCAACGCATAACTGAACGTCATTTGTCCTTTTTCCTTTGTGGTTGGTCGCTAAGGACAAATGACTTTACCCACAGTTTAAGTTCTGCCGAAAGAAATGATGAGTCCACCTGCCATGATCAAAGCTCCACCAATAATGATAGATGCACTTGGTTTCTGACCAAAGGCAAAATAGTTTAAAAGCTGAGCAACAAGAAAGAACATGGTAACATAAACACCTAGTAATCGCCCAAAATCCCATCGTGGCAAGTTAACGACAATGCCATAACTCAGTAGGACAATACCACCTAGAAGCAAAAATTCAGCACGTCTCAACAACAGAGTGCTATGCAAGCTCATCCGTACCAGAGCATCACCACCTGCCTCTAGTACAGCAGCTACAAATAAAAGCAATAGGTAAAAGCTATGACTCAATCAGTATTCTTTTTGGACTGCAAGTTTCAGCTACAGTATCATGAAGCACGATAAAAAGTAAATAAAGAATATTAAGATCTGTCTTGTGGTTTTTTGGTGCTCTTGCTGTTGAAGATCTAACATAAAAGTGTTAAGTCAAAGCAAGTGTGGCATGGACTGGAAAGAAATCGCTGGCAATTGGGTACTCGTTCCTCGAAATCCCATCGGGATCATTCATTTTTTGGGGGGTGCATTTGTCGCCACAGCACCTCACCTTACCTACCGCTGGCTACTGGAACAATTAGCAAGCAAAGGGTATGTGATCGTTGCTACACCATTTGTCAACACCATAGATCATAGTGCGATCGCTAAATCTGTACTGTTAAACTTTGAACGTGCTTTAGAACGCTTGCACGATTCTTCTAGATTGCATAAGCGTTATCTTCCCATCTATGGTGTCGGACACAGTATGGGGTGCAAACTCCACTTGCTTATAGGTAGTCTGTTGCCTGTAGAGCGTGCTGGTAATATTCTTATATCTTTTAACAACTACGCTGCCAAAGATGCCATACCCTTAATAGAACAATTAAACGTCCCTGCCTTTGAGTTTATCCCTTCACCGCTAGAAACAAACAAACTTGTGCAAGAGAAATACAACGTTCGCCGTAATCTACTGATCAAATTTACTAATGATAATCTTGATCAATCGGCTACTTTAACCAAATTGCTGCAAAAGCGCTTTGCTGATATGGTAACAGTACAAACATTGAGCGGAACCCATACTACACCATTAGGTCAAGATATCAGATGGCAAATAGGAGAATCGTTCACACCTTTTGATGCAATAGGGCAGTGGTTTAAGCAAGAAGTATACCGCGAACAAAATGAACTCAAACGTTCCCTACTCTTGTGGCTTAATCCTCTTTCGCCAGTGTAATAAATAGGGATATCGTTGTTCTTTGTCAATTGTCCTTTGTCTTTTGTGATTAGTGACTAATGACTAATGACTAAATAAATAATAATGAATAATGCCTTTCAAATTTTAGTCATTGATGATGATCCTGCTGTACAGATCCTCCTGAAAAGGATGCTGGAAAGACAGGGTTATACAGTGATTACCGCCAGTAATGGTGAGGAAGGAATTAACCAAGCGCTTGCCTGTTGTCCGGCACTTATTATTTGTGATTGGCTTATGCCAGGGTTGAATGGATTGGAAGTGTGCCAATCAATTAAGGCCAACCCTACTTTGTCTACGACATTCTTTATTTTATTAACATCTTTAGACTCGGTAGCAGACCGTGTTAAAGGTCTTGATGCTGGGGCCGATGACTTTATCACTAAACCAATAGAAAAAAATGAATTGCAAGCGCGGGTAAGAGCAGGATTGCGCTTGCACCAGATCAGTCGAGATTTACAAATCCAAAAGCAAATTTTAGAGGCAGAATTGGCAGAAGCTGCAGAATACGTGCGTTCTCTTCTACCTCCTTTGATGACACAACCCTTTAACATCAACTTTCGGTTTATTCCTTCACAACAACTTGGCGGAGATTGTTTTGATTATTACTGGCTCGATTCTGACTGTCTAGCAGTTTACCTACTTGATACTGCCGGACACGGTCTCAGAGCAGCTCTACCGTCAATTTCTGTACTGAACTTACTAAGATCGCGTGCCCTTAAAGGTCTTGATTACTATCAACCAAGCGATGTATTAAGAGCACTAAATGATACTTTTCAAATGAACTATCAAAATGATAAGTATTTTACTATTTGGTATGGAGTTTATAACCGAGTAAAGCGTCAGTTAATCTATGCTAGTGCTGGGCATCCACCTGCGATATTACTATCCAATAAAACTCCATTACTATCTGAAGTTAAACGTTTAAGAACTTCCGGTTTGCCAGTTGGGATGTTCCCACAGGTGAAATATATTGACGGTTTTTGCAATGTTGAAAAAAACAGCATCCTGTATATTTTCAGTGATGGAGTTTATGAACTTACCCAAGCAGATGGCACCCTTTGGAATTTAGACGCTTTTATAGAAATGCTTATAAATTTAGATTATCCTGTTAAGTATAAACTTGACCAAGTATTAAACTACCTAACAAATATAAACGCTAAAGAGTCTTTTGATGATGATTTATCTATCATTGAAATTAAATTTGATTAGGTTTTAGATATCAAAACTCTGTGAAATTCCTCTTGGTTAGGAAATATTTCAAACACCTTATCCATACCAGTTAGTTCAAATAATATCCTAACTTGTTCATTGATTGAGCAAAGCACTAACTTTCTATCGGCTGCCCGTAAAGCTTTGAAAGCTAAAACTAAAGCCCCAAGGCCAGAGCTATCCATAAATGTGACATCTTTAAAATCTACTAATAAAATTTCCGTACCACTTTCTCTTTCTAAAATTTCAGTAACTTTTTGTCGAAATTCTTGTGTTCTAGTAGAATCTAGACTACCACTTGGTTCGAAAATTTTCACTACATTTGTCATATATTCAAGCAATAGTTTATGTAAAAAATGTCCTAACTAGGCTAGTATATACCCATCATAATTCATTTGAAAAATGGTAACTAGAAACAGAAGTGAAACACGGGATTCACCTCTGCTCTATAGGATTCCCAATATTTGTTGTTTTTTAACTACTCTTTCGCACCATTAGATTCCTGAAGAAAGTAAAGCCCGTACTTTTGGAAACCTAATAAGGACACTAGAGCCTCCACTTTATTCTGCTTCCCACTTAATCTAAACTGACTTAGCTGCTTGAGAAGCTGGCGCAGCAGCTTGACTCCCACCCATACGAATCTCAGACGTAAAGGATGCCTGGGTAAAACCACCGGAACGTTTTAAGGTACTTGCCCGCATTCTTAAATTAGGACTCGCAAACCACAGCCGCTCCTCAGCCCAAACATTTTCAGATTCTGTTGTTAAAGTTAATACATCATCGCTACCTATCTTGTAGCGTCCAGTGAATGGAGTCTCCTCTGTGTAGACAATTTCCTGCAGTAATTGACCTTCATTAGACTTATTTTGATCTGGTACAGTGACCAAAACTGTAGAACCAGTGTGTTTGGTTGCATCTGCTTCTACTGTGCCATTCCAGCTCACTCTAGCACCACAAGAAGCTCGACCGGGTTCAATCTGATGCTGTTGACACAGTTTGACAACATCTGGATGATCGACTGGCAATATTTCAACAATAACGTCTGATTTACCGCTCTTGGATTTTTTTAAAGCTAAATCGTGGCTAGTACGATGAGAAAACCATTTACCTGCACTCAATTGCAAAAATTCTTCAATAGTCATAAATGAAATCACCTTGCATCAAAATCCTTATCTGACTTTTTTAAAGGTAGCAGGAAGCAAGCGGATAGGGAGTTAGGAGTTAGGGATAGGGCATGGGGGGGCATAGGGCATGGGGCATGGGGCATGGGGCATGGGGCATAGTATAGAGTATTCTCCTTGTCCTCCTTGTCCTCCTTGTCCTCCTTGTCCCCCTCCCTTGTCCCCTCCTCCCCACTCCCCACTCCTAACTTGTGCTCCCCCCTTCCAACCGTTGGAGAGAAATCTTCGCTGACTCAGCAACATGAGGATGGCTATCTTTTTCTAGATACTTTAAAGCGGAGACACTTTTGGGACTAGGAAGATTACCCAGGGCTTCTGCAAGACGTTGCCGTACTAACCAATCATCAGATTGAGCAAAGCGCAAGATATGATCTATTGACTCAACGTCTTTGATTTCTCCCAGTGCAGCGATCGCAGCTTGTTGTAGAACCACTTCCTCACTATCTAAAGCACTAATCAGTACATCATGAGCACGGGGATCTTTTAGATTACCAAGGGCAACAGCCGCACTAAAACGCACTAACCAGTCGGTATCTTCATAAAAAATTCGTACCAATGGTTCAAAGGCTCGGCTATCACCTAGGTATCCTAGCGCACCTGCAGCATCAGCCCGCATACTATAATCTGGATCAGTTTCTAGAATGTGGACTAAGATGGGGTAACATTCTGCTGTTTGTTTGATCCCTAAGGCAAATATTGCCATTGACCTCAGTTGTAAAGATTCATCATCCAATACCTTTTTGATCAAAGGAACTGCATCCTCTGCGGGAACATTGCGCAGATTTGCAAGAGCCACCATGCGATCGCGCAAATTTGGACTTTCTAACTGAGTAGAAATTTCTTCTAAGCTTAGATCAACCATTAATTCTTTAGTACTTTTGCTACTGATATCTCTATAAGTATTATTACTGTTCTAGACGCACATTAGCCAAATGATAGATTTTTGGGCGTTGCTGAATCCAAATATGAATTTATAATTCACCGTGTAGAGACTAGCATTACTACGTCTCTACTACAAACCTGTACACAAACATAATTTATAACAAAATTCAGCAACGCCTATCGTTGAACTCCTAACTCCTAAACGCCAGTTGCTACAACGGGGGGAACCCCCGCAACGCAGTGGCTCCTCCTAACTCCCACTTCCTTCTCTCCGTTCTTTGAGTTTCAGGAGAATTTCTGCGTGTACCTCGCGGGTAATTGGGTAAAAATACGTTAATACTAAGCCAAAAATTAAACAGACAGTAGGCAAAGGACCAATGGCGATACGGATTGCTAGCAACGCATTTTGAGGTTGGGTAGGAATGACATTGCCAGAACCTGAGATATATCCTGCCCAGCCTAACCCTTTTAATACTAAGAATAATGCAAGAGCTAGACCGATTTTTTGCAGTAGAACCATGAAGCCGTAGAATATACCTTCACGTCGTTGACCAGTTCTGAGTTCGTCTAATTCCATAACGTCTGGGATCATGGACCAAGGAATCAGGTATGCGGTGGAAACACCAAAACCGGCCATGACACCTAAAACGTACATTAGAACCACTTGACCTGGTTGGAGAAAAAATAGTCCTGCTTGAGCGATAATCCACAAACCCATGCCCATAAAATAGACAGCTTTTTTGCCAACTCTCTCGCTAACACGGCTCCAGACAAACAGCATAATAAGAGCAGTTGCTTGAACAGCAAGAGCTATTTGTGCTGATACTGCTTGTGGCAAACCCATCCAACTCACCACAAAGTAGGGAATGATAGAAGCTGTGATTTGAACTCCGCACCAAGAAAAAAGATAGATGCCAATGACAAACAAAAAAGGTCGATTGTTGAAGACGATTTTTAGTTGTTCTCCAAAGGATAATGATTCAGAATGCTCTGTCTTTTGGTGCTGAGCTTCCACAATTGCCATTCGTGGGCGTGTACCCCAAACACACCAATAAACTGGTAAGATTGCGAAGACGGCGCAGATACCGCCAAGCACTAAGTACTGCTGAGCAGGATTATTTTTGATAGAAGAAAAGATAATTTGAGCAAGTATTAGTGAGAGGATGCTACCACTAATAGAGAAGGCAAAGCGAAAACTATTAAGGCTAGTGCGTTCATTGTAATCTTCAGTAAGTTCTGGTGTCAGAGCTGTGTACGGTAGGTTAACG
>JAJPJF010000207.1 GCA_021324415.1 Nostocales cyanobacterium Centralia_MAG_434 | reverse complement strand
TTATACCATTTCACTAAATTCTTGATACAAATCCATCCCCTTGTCCTCCTTGTCCTCCTTGTCTCCCTAGTTGCCAAGCCTATCAAGTTTATGGTGAATTGGTATTAGTCCCGCCCGCCTGCTACTTCAGCTGGACTGACGACCTGAATCTCCCTGTAACGAAGAAAATCTTTGGTGTTGAAAGTGAGAATACTCTTTACCCCATGCACATTCATGGCGGCGACAAGTCTCGTATCATGGACATTTTTGCCAGAAACTGCATAAGTGACAACTAGCCTTCGCCACTCATCGTAAATCCCTCCAGTATCCTTCAAAAGCGGAAAGAGGCTCTCAAGCCGTAACACAATCCGGTCGGCTTGTTCTGGCAGAAGCCCAAAGCCATTACTTGCTACAGGACGAGTACAGACAACCCACAGTTCGATCAGGTTTTGCGGGACAAGACATACCCTGTCACCACGCTGCTGAAGGGTATTGATTGCTTTGCGGGCTATCAAGTGATCTGGGTGGGCGCGCTGAATGCGTCGAAGAAGGATGTTCGTATCTCCTAGATAGTCTACCACTCGTCTTCTCTGGTATATATAGTGTCACGATCTATGTCAGCGTTTGACAGTGGGGAAATGTTCGGGATGACGTCAGCAATCTCTTCAAGATCCTTATCGATTTGCTCACTAGACAGTTCTAAGGGTTTTCGCAGCTGCGTAACTAAATCATGAAGGTATGGCCGTACCTGCTCAGCACTTCGTTTCGTAATCTTTGCGAGCGCTTGGGCAATCTCCTCAAGATGCTCTTGATCCGTCCTACTATCACTATTGTCGAAGGGCACGTGTGCAGTCATTATTCCGTTCCTCCTAATGAATTCGCCAAAGAACGACTTTTGCATCAAATCCACCACTAGCAAGCATTGTTCCATCTGGACTGAAGGCAACTGTGCTTACCCAATCGGAATGGCCATAAAGTGTATTGATTAACTCACCAGTGTTCAAATTCCATAGTTTAAGACCATCCCTACCAGCACTAGCTAGAGTTTGCCCATTTGGGCTGATAGCAATAGCATTTATCCAGTTCTTGCCTATCAAGGTGCGAACTAACTCTCCTGTGTAGATATTCCAGAGTTTTATTGTGTGATCGCGGCTAGCACTTACCAAGATTTTGCCATCTGGTGTAAAAGCTAGGCTGCTAACAGTATCAGAGTGTGCTGGAAATGTAGTGATTAATTTTCCAGCTTTTAAGTCCCATAGCTTAATCTCACCACTACCGTCGCCACTTGCTAAGGTTTGACCATCAGGACTAAGGGCTAATCGATAGACTGAATTCTCAAGACCTGCCAGCGTAAAAAGAGGTCGCTGCTGTAGCAAATCCCACAGACGAATCCCATCTAAAGCACCACTGACAAGGACTTTACTATCAGGAGTCACAGCTAATGACAGCACATTGCTTGTATGACCAACAAAGGAACGAGTAAATTTACTTGTTCTCAAATTCCAGAGATTAATCGTGTCGTCATCACTACAGCTAATTAAATTTTGACCGTCTGGTGAAATCACCAAAGACTCTACCGCTGTTTTTTGTGCTCTGTTGATGATCCCAAGCTTTTTACCAGTCTCTGTATTCCATAGGCGAATGATACCGTCATTCTCCGCACCGCCACTTGCAAGTATTCTGCTGTCTGGACTAAAGGTTAAGGATTTGATGGTTCCTGTATGCCCATAGAAGATATAGAGTAGTTGTGGACTAGTAAGACTTTGAATAAAAGGTTGAGTGTTTGGTATAGGTTGAGTTTTCTTAGCTGAGATGGCAGATGATGTGTGGATGAAAGGAGCGATCGCTGCCGCAACTGTCAAGCTAAAGAGCATCAATATATTTTTTGGCCAAGTGATTTTAGATAGAGAACCAATAAATCTTTTTTTAAAGAATTTAGTGTAAAAGATACTCATATGTTTAGTTTTGTTGGGCATGCTTGGGATACCGATTTCCCATTCTAGAACGGAGTTGCCCTAAGATTCCATTTCCGCCAATTCCATCCAGCGTTCAGTTGCCTCATCAATTGTTTGCTTCAATGCTTCTAGTTGCTCATAGAGTTTCTGCACTTGGGTATAACTCCCAGGTGGCGCATTTACTAGAGCTTTCTCTGTTTCTGCCTTTTGGGCTTCTAGTTGGGCAATTTTGCTTTCCAATTGTTCAAACTCTCGCCTTTGCCAAGTTGATAGTCCACGCCGCTTTTTATTCTCTTCAGGGACAGACTTTGCAGGTGCTGTCTCCAGATTATTTGGTTTTTGTTTAGCATTGACTGTTTGCTGCAGCGTTTCTTCCTCTGCTTTTTTGTAGTCCAAATAAACTGAGTAATTACCTGGATATTGTCGAATTTTACCAAATTCTTCTAGTGCAAAAATTGTGTCTACAGTGCGGTCTAGAAAGTAGCGATCGTGGGAAACCACAATCACACAACCGGAAAAATCTTCTAAATATTCTTCTAGCACTGCCAACGTCTGAACATCCAAATCATTTGTTGGTTCATCTAAGATCAACACATTGGGCGCACTCATAAGAATACGTAACAGAAATAACCGTCGTTTTTCTCCACCTGAAAGTTTATGAATTGGCGCATACTGCTGATTACCAGGAAACAGAAAACGCTCTAACATTTGGGATGCGGTGATTTTAGTGCCATCGGCAATTTGAACAAATTCACCTTCTTCCTTGATATAGTCAATCACACGCTGATTTTCATCCAGTGCCGTAAGTAATTCCTCTGAATGTTGGTCAAAATAACCGATGTGAATGGTAGAGCCAATTTCCAAACTACCTGAATCTGGTTGAACACGCCCTGTGATTATATCCATTAACGTAGATTTCCCTGCACCATTCTTACCGATAATACCGATACGATCTTCTGGGCTAAATTCGTAAGTAAAATCTTTAATTAAGGTGTGGCCATTATAGGCTTTAGATATCTGATTTAATTCAATAACTTTTTTCCCAATACGACGACCAGGGGTTGCAATATCAACTTTACCCTGAGCTTGTTTAAACTCAGTTTCCTGCATAGCATGGATGCGTTCAATTCTGGCTTTTTGTTTTGTACTCCGCGCCTTTGGTCCTCTTTTTAACCATTCCAACTCGCGCCGCAATACACCTTGGTGTTTGCGTTGACTGCTAACAGCAGATTCTTCAGCTAGTGCTTTCTTTTCTAAATAATATGAATAATTCCCTGCATAGGAGTAAATGTCACCTCTATCAATTTCGATGATCCGATTGGTAACACGATCTAGAAAATAGCGGTCATGGGTTATGAGTAAAATTGCACCACGATATCGGTTTAAATAACTTTGTAACCACTCAACAGAAAGCGCATCGAGATGGTTTGTTGGTTCATCCATAAGCAACAAATCTGGCTCTGATAGCAAAGCTGTTGCTAGAGCAATACGTTTGCGATAGCCACCAGACAAAGTACTAATGACAACATTAAAATCTGTAATTCCTAACTGAGAAAGGATAATTTTAGCATTAGTTTCTAGTTCCCAAGCACCTATTGCCTCCATGCGCTGCATCACAGAAGAGAAACGTGCCATCAGTTGTTTATCGTCTGGTGTATGAGCTAATTTATCAGAAAGCTCTTCATACTCACGCACCACAGCCATTTGTTCGCCACTGTCAGCGAAGACTTGCTCTAAAACTGTACGATTTTCATCTAAGTCTGGCTGCTGCGGTAGATATACAATTTTAGCTCCAGAGTTGACAAAAATTTGACCACCATCAATCGGTTCTAGTCCTGCTATCATTTTAAGCAATGTTGATTTACCAGAACCATTCGTGCCAATTAAGCCTACTTTATCAGTAGCATCCAGACTCAAGCTAGCATCTTTTAATATTTCCTTAATGCCAAAATCTTTTTTAATAGATTGTAGTGTAATAAGACTCATAATTAGTTAGGAGTTAAGAATATATTATTTTAAATAAATCGTTTGATTTGGTGCTGGAAAAATTAGGATTTTAATGCATTGCGTCTTTACTCGGGTTATTCTTGAAAACCAAATCAAATTAAAAACATGATTTGTTCACATCAACAGGAGTAGAGTAAGGAGCCAGACTTTTTATTCCTAAACGCCAGTTGCTACCCTACCCTGCGGGAACGCTTTCAGCGAACAGGAAGCCGCCCTCCCTTGCGTCTACAAGCCGGGGAACCCGTAAGAGCGCAGTGTCCTCCCCAACGCACTGGCTCCCTCACTCCTCACTCCTCACTCTTAGACAAAAAGGTCTAGTGGCAAATGACCATACAATTCGTTCACGCCTCCTTCAGAGTAGGACTGACAAGATACGAGTACACCACGATGATGTCCTAAGTAGGAATCGAGATAACACAAACCGTTTTTGCCATTTAACTTGATGTAAACGGGACCCTCCATCATGGGCAAATTTTGTGGAGGTTCATATCCTAGAGCCAGAGAATAAGTTTTCATTGCGAGCATTCCCTCTTCTGCCGTATCAGCACAAATACCTAGGATTTGATAATCAGAAAGGTTGGCTAGCAAAATTAACGCCTCACGAATAAGACTTTTTTCGGACGGCTTGATAGCTGGTGCAATGTCTATACAGTTAAACTTGTTAAGAATTTTTTTAGCTTCTTGAACAGTAAGATGGTTTTGATGTTTGCTAGACATAGAAATTAGTGGATCATCCCTTAGTGTATGCTTTGTGTCTGAAGGAAGTAGGCATTGCTCACCCTATAATTTCAACTTAGGGTTAATTTTGTTATGTCACGCGGTTAGATTCTTGGAGACATCAAGATTAAGGACTTGAGATTGAGGATAACCGAATCCTGTAAAACTACTGTTCCGGCAAACATGCTCTCTTCACCCCCCAATTGCTGATTGTTCAACTCCTCATCTTCCTTTTTAGCAGTCATGAGGAACCAACGCTAGACGAGGACTAATTTATTCTCACGGCGACTGGCATTCCTGAGTAAACTTGACCAATGAATCCGAGGATAGCAAATAATTAAAAGTTTTTCTTCGACCCGACTAAAGTCAGTTGGTTTTTTGCTGGATTGTGCTCCACGTTCTCAGGACTGTATTCGCCGTGGTAGTATTTCAGTTTCAGGGATCTATCTGCATTATAGATGTGTCTACACCATTGAAATTACTTTGGGCCTCAAGACGATCTCGTCAAGTCCATCCGCTCAAGCGCCTGCTTGACTATGGACACCAGTATCGCAAACAGATTTGGCTAGCAACAGCTTGCTCCATCCTCAATAAACTATTTGACTTAGCACCTCCAGGGTTAATAGGCGTTGCCGTGGATGTGGTCGTAAAGCAGCAAGATTCTATCATTGCTCAGTGGGGAGTGAAAGATGTTTTTGGACAATTTTTAATTCTTTCGATTCTTACAGTCATTATCTGGGTACTGGAATCAGTTTTTGAATACGCCTTTGCCAGACTTTGGCGTAACTTGGCACAAAATATTCAGCATGATTTGCGTCTGGACGCTTACAAACATTTACAAGAGTTGGAACTGGCATATTTTGAAGAACGCAGCACAGGTGGATTGATGTCTATCCTTAGTGATGACATTAACCAGCTAGAAAGATTTTTAGACGTAGGAGCCAATGACATTCTGCAAGTTTTGACAACAGTCGTAATTATTGGTGGTGCTTTCTTTATATTGGCCCCCAGTGTAGCATGGATGTCAATGTTGCCAATCCCATTTATCCTTTGGGGTTCGTTTGCTTATCAAAATTTGCTTGCGCCTCGCTATGCTGATGTTAGAGAAAAAGTAGGTTTGCTGAACTCCCGGTTAGCAAATAATTTGAGCGGTATTACGACTATCAAAAGTTTCACGTCAGAAGAGTATGAAGTTTCGCGTTTAGCACAAGAAAGCGAAGCATATCGTCGTAGCAATTCCAAAGCAATTAAACTTTCTGCTGCATTTGTTCCCTTAATTCGGATGCTGATTTTGGTAGGATTCACAGCATTACTCCTATTTGGTGGGATGGCAGCAGTGCATGGAAAAATGTCTGTAGGCACTTACAGCGTGTTAGTGTTTTTAATTCAGCGGTTGCTCTGGCCTTTAACCAGATTAGGTGATACTTTTGACCAATATCAACGGGCAATGGCTTCTACTCATCGAGTGATGAATTTATTGGATACTCCAATCGCCATTCCCACAGGAAATATTTCTTTGCCACTAGAAACTGTACGCGGAGAAGTAGAGTTTCAAAATATTACGTTTGCCTACAAAGATAGATTACCAGTTGTCAAAGATCTGACTTTACATATTCCAGCAGGAAAAACAATTGCTATTGTTGGTTCTACTGGTTCTGGCAAAAGTACTTTGGTTAAACTTTTGCTGCGATTGTACGAAGTGCAGTCAGGAAGGATCACTGTTGATGGTATTGATATCCAAGAGTTAAATTTACGCGATTTGCGCCGATCTATTGGGTTAGTGAGTCAAGACGTCTTTTTATTCCATGGAACTGTGGCAGAGAATATTGCCTACGGGAGTTTGGACGCTACAGAGGAAGACATAAGGAAGGCGGCTAAAATTGCAGAGGCAGATGAGTTTATTGTCAAACTCCCACAAGATTATGAAACAATAGTGGGCGAACGCGGTCAAAAGCTATCTGGTGGACAACGACAGCGAATTGCCATCGCTCGTGCTGTTTTGAAAAACCCACCGATTTTGATTTTAGATGAAGCCACATCAGCGGTGGATAATGAAACTGAGGCCGCAATTCAGCGATCGCTCGAACACATCACTGCAAATAGAACAACAATTGCGATCGCACACCGTCTCTCTACAATCCGCAACGCCGACAGGATTTATGTCATGGAACATGGAAAATTAGTAGAGTCAGGAACTCATGAAGAATTGCTCGAAGAAAACGGAGTTTATACAAATCTTTGGCGTGTGCAATCAGGATTGAGCAGCAAATAAGTAGATCGGTGAGAAGAAACGGTTATTTGTTATGGTTGGGCATGGGGCATAGGATAGAGTGCTTCCCATGTCCCCCATGTCCTCCTTGTCCACGCCAGTCGCCTCAAGTCGGGAGACCCGCCCACGGCGCTGGCTTCCCTTTGTCCCCCTGGTCCCCCTGGTCCCCCTGGTCCCCCTGGTCCCCCTTATCCCCCTTCCCTTGTCTCCTGGTGCTCTTATACTCTTTGGGTGGCAATCATTCGCATTCCTGCTGGTGCGGCGACAGTCAAACCACGCCGCACAGGACGTACAGGACGCTTGTTGACTAGAGATACCTGAAAGCGTGACAGAATTGTTGCTAACACTAATTTCATTTCATATTGGGCAAAAGCCATGCCAATACACCGACGATTCCCGCCGCCAAAAGGCAAATACTCATAAGGAGAAAATTGCCGTTCCAAAAAACGTTCTGGCTTGAATTGCTTCGATTGGGGGTAAACTTCTTCTCGATGGTGTGCTAAGTAGATGCTGGGGATGATGACTGTTCCTACTGGTAGCTTGTAGCCTAATATTTCCATTGGGGACTGTAACACTCGAAAGAAACCAGTCATCACAATAGGGTAGATGCGCAAGGTCTCTTGGCAAACTGCTGTGAGATATGGTAACTTGGCGATGACACTGGGATCTAAGTTGTTACCAATAGAATCTAGTTCTCTTTGCAACTTGTCACGGACCTCTGGCAAATAATCAACCCAGTACAGAGCCCAAACGAGTGCTGAAGCAGTTGTTTCATGTCCCGCAACGAGTAGCGTCATCAACTCATCGTGTAATTCTTCATCTGACATTGATTGACCATCTTGATCACGAGCAGACAGCATTAAACTGAGGATATCTTGACGATTTTGGTTTGATTCTGCGCGACGTTCTTGAATGAGAGCATAAATGAGTTCATCAACTTTTTGTTTCAAACGTACTATCCGACCCCAAGGACTCCACGGACCTAAATCTTCTTGTAAAAACGGAAAAAATATAGCGCTGGACATTAAAGGAGAACTCATTGCATCTAGCAAGGAAGTTAACAGTAATCTAAGTTCATGAAAACGTTGTCCTTCATCTAAACCGAAGACCAAACGTAATATGACACGTAGAGTAATTTCTTGCATTGATGCACGGATCTTAAAAGGCTTGCCCATCTTCCACTCGTCAGTTAGTCTCTGTGTAATTTGCTGGATGGACTCACCATAAACCCGCATCCTGTCACCATGAAAAGGAGGGGTTAATAGTTGACGTTGACGCTGGTGGCGATCGCCATCCAAAAGAATCAGAGAATTTGTCCCCAGCAAAAACCGTAAACCTTGATTTCCCCTTCCAGCACTTAATTGATTAGAATCAGCAGTAAAAATCTGTTGTAGTGCTTGGGGGCTGCTGAAGTACACAAGTGGGAAATTGTTAAGACTTGAGATACTAAAGTTATCACCATAAGCTTTCGCAAAATCCTCTACGTATTGCAGTGGCTGAAAAAGAAATTTTATCCGCCGCAAGAATCTAGGCGTGTTGCTTGATCCATTAGGAAGGGTGTTAGTTGCTGTCATAAAAATTTTTTTGGGAATGGATTGCCGTGCTAACTATATTGTGGCGAGTTTGATTTTGATTAGCGTTTAGACCTGTCAACAGTTCATGTAAACTAGAAATATACCTATAGCTGGCCTTTGGCTATTAGAAAGCAGTAGGTAGGGCAGCGTCGGAAGTCATCAGTGCCAAAAATAGTTGCTATTCTGAATGGCAAAGGAGGAGTTGGTAAAACAACAACCGCAGTCAATCTTGCTGCAACCTTTGCTGAAGAAAAAAAGGTTCTTCTCATTGACGCAGACATTCAGGGTTCTGCTAGTTGGTGGTTTGAGCGTAGTCAAAAAGGCATGGGTTTTGATCTCTCCCAAGAGACAAATCCTCAGCTTTTAAGTGATTTAAGAAAAATAAAAGGTTACGATTTAGTAGTGGTGGATACGCCTCCAGCGCTGCACTCTGAAGCTTTAGCGGCAGTAGTGGCAAGTGCAGATTATTTAATTTTGCCGACACCATGTGCACCAATGGATCTAGCTGTCCTAATTGAGACAGTTAAAGAGGCGGTTATCCCTATGGGAACTCCCCATCGGGTGTTGCTCACTAAGGTGGATACGCGGAGTTTGGGGGAAGTATTGGAGGCTCAAAAGACTCTCATCCAAATGGGAATTCCTGTTTGTCAAGCCTTTATCCGCGCCTATAAAGCGCATGAACGATCTGCTCTTGAGGGTGTGGCGGTTCTTCAATGGCAAGGCAATAATGCACGGGAAGCAGAATCAGACTACCGCCGCGTAGCTAATGAAATAAAGCGTGATTGGAGGGAATAATGGTAAAAAAACGTCTTTCTGACTTACTACAAGAAGAAGCACAAAAATCTTCACCACTAGCCAGTGATCCTGCTATTGAAGTCAAGGCGACCTCAGTTTCCTCCACAAGTGAGGAAGAAACCGAAAAAGATGTTAATCTTGACAATAAAGAAGTAGATTCATCATTACAGGAAGAATCAATGCCAGATGTTGAACAAACAAATAGTAGGCGTACACAGCCAACAAAAGCAGAGTTAGAAGCAACTATAAAAGAGTTAAAAGAGACTTTGGAACAAGCACGCGAAAATGAAACTTCTTTGGGTCAACAAATTGTTGATTTACAATCAGCTTTATCTGAACAAATAGAATTGACAGAACGTCTTAAAAAAGAGCTTTACGAAGCTAAACAAGCAGCAATTCACTTAGCTGAAGCTAATACCAAGCTTACAGAAGAAATTAAAGCTTTGACTTCGGAAAAGCCAAACCCAAACCCAAATCCCAAACCAGTCATAGCCAAAAAATCATACCGAACAGTGGCGAATATACCTGTGAGACCATCCGATGAACAGATCCAAACTCCGAATCAAATGTGGTTACTTGACTAAGGAATTGGAACCGTAGGATGTAGACGCAACAAAAGACAGTTTCCTGGAGGGTACGCAGCCTAGCAGACAAGCGGACTGTCTGCTACAGGCTCTATATGCTGTGTCTAAAATCTAAAATGTGCTGGGCAGTGATGTGTGGTTGTTCAAGATGAGGAACATGACCACAATCTTGAATCCAGATAAGTTTACTGTTTGGAATTGCTAGCTTGAAACTCCTTGCATCCTTAATACCTAAAATCTTATCAGAATCACCCCATAATATAAGTGTTTGTTGTTGAATTTGAGAGAGTTGCTTAAATTTAAAAGATTTGTAACCCCCACTTTTTGTAAAAGCAATCAAAGCTTGACTCCAACTAGAAGCTTCCAAGTGCAATTTTGCACATAACTGAGCATCAGTAGATGCTAATTGCTTGTTTTTATATGCGGTGCGGCAAATACTGTTACGTACTTTAGGATTACGCAAAAACTCAGTTGCTAAGTAATCTAATGGTGGGAATATGAATCTGCCTACGGGTGAGCTACCTGTGACGCCAGCACTGTCAATCAACACAAGCTTTTGCACGATTTGGGGGTAACTAAGGGTGAAATCAATCGCCGCTGCACCTCCCATGGAAGCACCCACTAAAATAACAGGTTGGTTAATCAGGGTTTTCCAAAAATGATAAAGATGAGTTTTAATAGCAGTTGCGTTTAATGGTATCGTTGCTGGTCTATCTGTAAACCCAAAACCTAATAAATCGACTGCCCAAGTTTCATTGTCTCCTGCTAACAGTGGTAAAAGGCGACGAAATTCTAACACGGAACTATCGAAACCGTGAATCAATAGAAATGGGGTTCCACCACTACCCTGATGCACGTAAGTTGTGGTGATGGGTTGGGTACTCATAGGAGTACAGATAGCTATCTGCTCTATACTCTGAGCAAGAGCGATCGAGGTCGATTCTGTCAGTTGACTGACTGTGGTAGGTAGGAAAGTAGGAAACATACCTTTTAGTCTACCCTTTCTTGTTTCAGATTCTTTGCGACTGGGTGGCGAGTCGGGGGTTCAAATCTTCAACTCAAAGGTAACAAAAAGTGTGATGACTGATAACTTAGTCATCACACTTTCATAGAATCCATGTTAGGAAGAAAGCTAGCACACTTATATTCTAGCGCCTTAAATTGTAGTGAATAATACAGAAAAGTAACAATGAGAGTGTTCTTAGCTAAAAAATGTGGCGCTTTTGAGTTTTAATTCGTAGTTGCGCTTTAGAAAGCTTTGCCCAGCTACGAACAATAATCGTGATTTGGAGATAATTTTGTGCTAACTACGGGATCTTGCTACTCCCTCAGATCCTTGTTGTGATGGAGAAGAGTCAGCTTGGTCTTTTAGCTGGGTTTGACTTGTATGGAAAGTACCTGTCCACTTCCAATTGCGCACTTCTGGCATATCATCGCCGTGTTCGCGGACATAAAGCTGATGCTCAATTAACTTCTCGTGAATGAGCTGCTTCACATGAGCGCGCTCATACTTGAAGCGTTGTATGCGATCAAGCACATCATCTGCCAGATTAAAGCGATCTATCTGGTTGAGAACGCACATATCAAATGGTGTGGTTGTCGTTCCCTCTTCTTTGTATCCTCGAACATGAAGATTATCATGATTTGGACGACGGTAGGTGAGACGGTGGATGACCCAAGGGTAGCCGTGGAAAGCGAAGATAATTGGCTTATCAGGTGTGAAAATTGCTTCGTAATCCCTATCATTGATGCCGTGAGGATGCTCACTTGATGGCTGGAGTGTCATTAAGTCTACTACATTCACCACCCGAAGCTTTATATCAGGCAAATACTGACGCAAGAAATCAACAGCGGCTAGGGTTTCCATGGTTGGAATATCTCCACAACATGCCATAACAGCATCTGGTTCTGTGCCTTGATCGTTGCTTGCCCATCCCCAGATACCAAGACCTTCGGTGCAGTGCTTGATGGCATCATTCATATTGAGGTACTGCAACGCAGGTTGCTTTCCGGCTATGATGACGTTGACATAATTGCGACTACGTAAACAATGGTCGGTAACGGATAGCAACGTATTAGCATCGGGGGGTAGGTAAACCCGAACAACATCAGCTTTCTTGTTGACTACGTGATCAATAAAACCAGGATCTTGGTGAGAAAAGCCGTTATGGTCTTGCCGCCAAACATGTGAAGTTAGTAGGTAGTTGAGGGAGGCAATCGGTCTACGCCATGAAATATGACGGGTCGTCTTCAGCCACTTGGCATGTTGGTTAAACATTGAATCCACGATATGGATAAATGCCTCATAGCAAGAGAAAAAGCCGTGGCGACCAGTCAGCAGATAGCCTTCTAGCCATCCCTGACAGGTGTGTTCACTGAGAATTTCCATCACACGACCATCAGGAGACAGATGCTCGTCGTAGGGAAATATATCCTCCATCCAAGTCCGATCTGTCGCCTCAAAGACATCATTTAAGCGGTTTGATGCTGTTTCATCTGGACCCATAAGCCGGAAATTGTGAGGATTCAGCTTTATGATATCTCTCAGTAATTTGCCCATGATACGAGTAGCTTCTGCTATGGTTTCACCAGGGTGAGGCACTTCAATTCCATAGTCTCGAAAGTCTGGCATCTTTAAGTCCCGCAGCAGTAAACCCCCATTGGCATGAGGGTTAGCACCCATACGCCGATCGCCTTTTGGAGCAAGTTCAGCTAGTTCGTCGATAAATTTGCCGTTCTCGTCGAAGAGTTCTTCTGGCTTATAGCTCTTCATCCAATCTTCCAGCAGTTTTATGTGTTCTGGCTTAGTTGCCATATCTGAAAAAGGCACTTGGTGCGATCGCCAAAAATCCTCGGTTTTCTTTCCATCTACTTCTTTGGGTCCTGTCCATCCTTTGGGGGTACGCATAATAATCATTGGCCAACGAGGAAGTCCCTGAAAATCATTGGTGCGTGCATCATGCTGGATAGCTTTGATCTCAGCAATAACGGTATCCATAGTAGCCGCCATTTCCTGATGCACTTGTTCCGGGTCAGAACCTTCTACAAAGTAGGGTTTGTAACCATAGCCAACAAACAAGTTCTCTAACTCTTCATGAGTGATACGCGCTAACACTGTTGGGTTAGCAATTTTGTAACCATTCAAGTGCAAGATTGGCAACACTGCACCATCACGAACAGGGTTGAGGAATTTGTTGGAGTGCCAACTCGTCGCCAAGGGTCCAGTTTCAGCTTCGCCGTCACCGACAACACAAGCAACAATAAGGTCAGGATTGTCAAAAGCGGCTCCGAAAGCATGAGAGAGGGAGTAGCCAAGCTCACCACCTTCATTAATTGATCCAGGAGTTTCAGGTGCAACATGGCTAGGAATTCCACCAGGAAAAGAAAACTGCTTGAATAGCTTTCTCATACCTTCGGTATTTTGAGAAATGTTAGGGTAATATTCGCTGTAAGTGCCCTCTAGGTATGTATTAGCCACTATACCAGGACCACCATGACCAGGTCCTATGATATAGATCATGTTCAAGTCATCTCGTTTGATCACCCGATTAAGATGCACATAAATGAAATTGAGACCTGGTGTTGTACCCCAGTGACCCAACAATCTGGGTTTGATGTGTTCTAACTTCAGTGGTTCTTTAAGCAAGGGGTTTTTAAGAAGATAAATCTGCCCTACAGACAAGTAGTTGGCAGCTCGCCAGTAAGCGTTTATTTTCCGCAACTCTTCGGCGCTCAAAGGCGATCGCTCGAATATAGATTTTTCTTCTGCTTGCGGCTGTTTTTGCTCTTTTGAGGGTGAGATCGTCATGATTTCTAACTCCTAGGCATGCAATGAGACTATATGTGGAAGATTGCTTTAGTCTTTAACCCAGTACTTTATTAAGGTTAATTCAAAGATTGATTTCATGCAGAAATTAAAAATTTCCTATTGGAGGCAATTGATTAAATTTTTTTTAATAAAAGACTAATATTTAATTAACTATAGGCTTGAAAAGAGCATTTTATGATAGCTAAAAAATTTCATCTTCCTAAATATAGTTATGCTATACATTATTAGTTAATAATTTTCTTCCTAAAGATTGAGACACTCAATTCCCCTAGGGATACCGCTTTGAAGAGAGTATCGGTACCAAAGGGTATGGGGCACCAGGAGTAGAGGGGGCAAGGAGGACAAGGAGAAACAATTTAATATGAGCTATACCATAGCTATACACTTAAGCAGCTTCAGTAAAAAATTAAAAGTCCGAGAATCCTGGTTTCTCCAAGAAACCAGGATTCTCGTCTCTCACGATTGATTTAGGATTGCTATTACAAGTGAACGAGTTTTTTATTCGATAAATCATCCTTGTTCCTTTTGCTTTCGCTTTGGCTATTGTATTAGGAGCTTCGGATCTGATTCCAGGAATTGAGTCTAATTGTCTTGGTTCAAAGTGCTTGGATAATGGCCTTAAAGGTTTTAGTTTCTTGCATCATTCTCCAACAAATTCAAGATAACTTGATTGCACCTAAGATTATGAGAAAAGCTATCAACTTAAATCCTGCCGTGATCTTCTTTGCTTTATTAGTAGGTGCTAAAGTTACTGGATTATTAGGTGTATTTTTATCTGTCCCAGTTGCAGGTGTTGTAGTGAGTTTGCTAGAGATTGAGGAAATGCAATCATAATATTTGGTCGGAATTGCTAGTGTCCTTTCTTTCCTCGACTCATGCTTGTAAAGGCTTGTTAACTATTAACAGACTTTTTACCACTTCATTTTAGGCTTAAATAAGAGAATAATACTATTTCATTTTATGGCTAATACAAAAGTGCATAGGTTGCTGTAACAGATAATTGCCTGCTATTAACCAACAAAACCTTTAGAAGTGTAATCTTATTTGTGTATATGGTTAAGTTTATTAACAACAACCTGGGTATAGCAAAAGTACCCTTGAGGGTACTTTTAAATTTTTAGTAGTTTTCCAAGAATAATTTAGTGTATTCTTAACTTTTACTATCACAATCTAATCGATATGATAATCAATGCTATTTTTCTGCTAGCTCATCAAATATACAGGTCGTAAGCATGATGTCTTTTTAAAATGCAGATCTAACTGTTAATTTAAGTAAAATTACTATTTTCAAGTAATCTAGATTACAATTAGATAGAACATCTAGAGTGATTTATGTACTAACAAAGGCAGACGTTTGACGTTCACCAAAGAAACTCATCCTCGCAGAACAGCGTCTGGGATGACGTAAGTGTGTTCTCTCGTTTTGATCAGGTGCAACATGTCAACTTTTCTAAACCCCTCAACAGGTAGGTACTTTTCCATAGACTTTGGGCAAATGGCCATATCCAAGTTTAGAAAACTTAAAAATTTTGTGAAATGAGAAATGATGACACCAAAAACTTAGTGTTCAACACTTTGAGCTTGAAAACAAGCTTCAAAAGGCAGGACTGACTGCATAAGTCTGGTGAGTCAAAACGTAATAAATATATGAATGCTGAAATGTCATTCAATCAGGGGCAACTGCCAGTGAAAAAGTTGAGTGGGACACAAGGGGGTTGTGATGCAAACTTTAACGCAGGGTTTTGAGGAGCGCAATCTCACTATGACATCAGAGGTGGAAAAACTGACGCAAAGTTGGCAAAGACAGCTAGCGGCAGAGTGTCCAGAACAAAGTGAGGCCTCAAGAGAAAGTATACTTCGCTGGCTTTTGGGAAGTGACTTAAACCGTTTTGAGAGACTCAACCCCAAGGAAATGGAGATTGCCAAACAAGCGATGGAATATCGTTGGCGGATTCTCATGCAACGTTATTTGGGGAAGGGGCGAGAGCAAGCGTATCGGAATTTGCTGACTAGGCTAGGCAGTTTAGTAACATTACGGAATAAAATCAAGACTTGGGTATCCCTGAGCCGTGATCGCCAACGCACTGTACTAGACGTATTACAAGAAGTACTGCAAGAAGTACTGCAAAGCGACAATTATATTCAACAGCAAATGGCTTGGATAGCTGCTCTGACAAAAGATACAAGGCTTGCCAATGCATTACTGTTGGCAACAGTAGAGGAATATTGTCTGCGACCTGTACGGAATCAGCCTTTACTGGTTTACCGATTTGTCAATTACTTGCGCCGGACTCAGCGTGGTGGCTTAACCCAAGTTCCAAGTAGTGACTTAGTCAGGTTAGTTTCAGAAGAGGTTCTGACAGATGATAGTGACAATCGGGTGAATTTGGTTGATACCCAGGTCATTGCAGAATATCAGCAGGCACAAGCTCAAGAAGAGCAACAGGTACTACGTCAAGCAGTTACCCAGGAATTTGAAAATTATTTACAAGAAAATATAGGTCAGGAGGCAGTACAGTGGCTACGGCTATATTTGCAAGGTAAGTCCCAAGAAGAGATTGCTAAAAAATTGGAGAAGCCAATCAAAGAAGTTTATCGGTTGCGGGAAAAAATCAGTTACCATGCTGTGCGTGTCTTTGCGCTCAAAGGACAGCCAGAACTGGTGGATAGTTGGCTGGGAACTTCTTTGAAGGAGCATAACTTGGGATTAACGCAAAATCAATTTGCGAAATTAGTGGAAAAATTAACTCAAGTCCAGCGGCAGATCTTAGAAATGCGCAAAGCAGGGACAGCAATCGAAGCGATCGCCCAACAGTTAAAACTCAAAACTCATCAGGTGTTAGGGGAATGGACAAAAGTCTATCTTGTCGCCCAATCGCTGAGAACTCAGGAATGATTCTGACATGTCGTGAATGATGTGCATAATTCTCTTTGAGCCCCTTCCGCACTTCAGCTTGGGGTTCTTTTAAATTTCAATTATACTGAGGCTGTTTGATAGGATAGAGTAAAAAAATTACCAACCCAATTTTATGTTGTTTCCAGAGGGTCAGCAACCTGATACCGAAGCAATTGGTAAGCAAACAATATCTACAACTCAACCTCAATCGGAGCAACAACCAGATCGGGAGCAAATATTCCATCTGATTGAAACTGTTGTGACTTTTAAAGCTTGCTTATACTACCAAATTTTACCCTTTAGATTAGAAGACAACAATTTATTACTAGGCATGGTCAACCCTCAAGACAGTGCTGCACTAGATTACATCAGTCGTATTCTGTCTTCTATGAATTACATCATGGTAACTTCGCTGATAACAGCGGATGTTCACCGGAGATTACTCTCTGACTACCTCAATTACAAAAACAGCCTGGTATCCTCTACCAAACAAGCAACTCAATCCAAGGAAACTCTTACTCAAGAAAGCAGCATAACCGCAGCTAACTCAGCGTCAACTGAGCAACCGACACTAATTTTAGCTCAGACGCAACCAGTACCAGATCAATTAGAAGAAGTAAATAAATATCAACAGCAACGCCTACAACAAGAGGATAAAGAGATATCTCCGCCTACATCCTCATCTTTAAAACAGGAAAGCGCTGACGATGCTACTCCCTCTTTGAAGGATATAACTGCTTTGCAACTTCCAACTCCTGAGAGATTTAGTCCAATCGAAGTACTGACAACACTACCACCCAAAAAATTGCTCGAGGAATTACTAGGGCGAGTTCTAGCAGGGGGGATTGGTAGACTGTATTTAGAAAGAAGACCTTATGACGGCAGGATACTCTGGAGTGAAAATGGCGTTTTGCAGTCTGTTTTGGATAAACTACCTTTGTTTGTTTTTCAGGGGGTACTCAATGAATTGAAGCGATTTGCTTCCTTACCTATTACCACTTTTACAGAACCAAAACAGGTAGAAAAAGAATGCTTATATCAAAAAAACCGTTTATTATTACGCTTACGCATTATGCCAGGTCTGTGTGGTGAGGAGGCAACACTACAAGTGTTGCGGGGAGCAGCATTAAAGTTTTACCAACAACAACAACTGACACGCCTGAGTCGGGATGCTTTGGGAATTTCTCAGCAATTAAGCTATAAGTTGCATGAACTTCAAGAAAGGCTGCTTCTAAGCCAGGATAGGAATCCGGAAAGACTAGAGGTTTTTAATGCATTAAACCAACTGTTAGACAATTTAGATCAACAAATCAAAGTGATTGTTATGACATCAGATCACTCAAAAAACTAGGCCAGTGAAACTGCGGTTTTCGATTCTTTATCGGTTATGTTGTAATGAAATCCTAAGCTAATCAGCTTAGGTTATTCATTCTTGACAAAGTGAGGATATCTTGACTTCTCGTCAGGAGAGCGTCAAGGTAAGCAAAAATATATACTATTAAATAATTACTTAGCTCCCGAGCTATTTTTCTGCAGATATTTCATGGAGACTGAGGTTTTTAGCGAACTTTTCCCTTTAATGAGCACAGCCAACCCCCAGACTCTGGAATGGCTACTTTCTATGGCAACTAAACATGAATACCCAATTGGACGAGCCGTTTTGATGGAAGATGCCTGGGGTAACGCAGTTTACTTCTTGATGTCTGGTTGGGTTAAAGTTCGGCGTACCGTAGGCGAGGATGCACTCACCTTGGCAATTTTAGGTCGAGGTGATTTTTTTGGAGAAATGGCTGTTTTGGATGAATCTCCACGCTCAACTGATGTTATTGCCCTTTCGCCTGTGAAGTTGCTCAGTATCTCTAGAGAGCGCTTTATTCAAATATTGTTCAAAGATCCGCAGTTACATCACCGAATGTTACAACTGATGGTACGACGATTGCGCCATGCTAATATGCGCTTGCAATTGAGATCTTCTCCACCAGCTGTTAAACTCGCTCATACTTTGGTTAATTTAGGTGAAAATTATGGTCAGGAATCACACAAGGGAAAGGAAATTCTTTACATTCCTTACAAAGATTTAGCTGATGTCACAGAAATCGGTGTTGAAGAAACTACTAAAATCATGGAAAAACTGCAAGAGAGAGGTTGGCTCGAAATCGACACCATAAATCAGGTGGTTTATCTTATCAATTTTAAACAATTAGTCAATTTAGCAAGCAAATTTTCACTCAACTCATAGACCACAATAGTTTTTAGAGTTCCAAAATCTATCATAAGTCTATCATTAATAGTTGGTAAATTCTTGGTAATTGTGAATATTGGTTTATAACTATTAACTCATAGCTTATAACTCTATACTCATAAATACAAAACTCATAAATACAAATGACTGAAGCAACTGCACTTCGCCCCAACATCACTGTTGAGGAAAGTTTACCGACAATTCATTATCAAGTGGCAATGCCTCAACCAGAAACGCACTTGTTTGAGGTAACTCTGCACCTTGTAGGCTTTCCCTTGCCGATTCTTGATTTGAAGCTAGCGGTGTGGACACCAGGTTCCTACTTAGTGCGTGAATATGCCAAGCATCTACAGGATTTTAGTGCTTTTGCTGGCGGCAAGTCTAATTCATCAAGACAAAAACCGTTATCTTGGCAAAAAATTAGTAAGAATCACTGGCAGGTAGAGACAAAGGGCTTAAAAGAAGTCCATGTGCGTTACCGCATTTTTGCCAATGAGCTATCAGTACGAACAAACCACTTGGATGCAACCCACGGCTACTTTAATGGTGCCGCATTATTTTTAAGAATTTTGGGTTGGGAAAGTCAACCAATCCAAGTCACCATCATTCCACCACGTCCAGAATGGCAGGTAACTACAGTTTTACCTTCAGTCTCAGGGCGAGTGAATACTTTTCGCGCTTCTGACTTTGATACTCTTGTTGATAGTCCCTTCGAGATTGGTAGCCACCAGTTATATCACTTTGATGTATTGGGAAAACCCCATGAACTGGCAATTTGGGGTCAGGGTAATTTCTCAGAACAGCAGATAGTTGCTGACCTCAAGAAAATGATTACAGTCGAAGCACAAATGTTTGGTGGGTTGCCATATCAACGATATGTGTTTCTGTTACATTTATTTTCTCAAGCTTACGGAGGTTTGGAGCATAAAAACTGCTGTTCGTTAATTTACCAACGGTTTGGTTTTCGTGAGCGTGATAAGTATGAGCGCTTTATGCAACTGGTGGCACATGAGTTCTTTCACTTGTGGAACGTTAAGCGCATTCGTCCTAAAGCACTCGAGATTTTTGATTATGATCAGGAAAACTATACACCATCACTCTGGTTTTGTGAGGGAACAACCAGTTATTATGATTTACTTATCCCCCTAAGAGCAGGTATCTACGATGCTAAAATATTCTTGCATAATTGGAGTAAAGAAATTACTAAGTTCCTGACTACACCAGGACGCCAAGTCCAAACCCTTTCTGAGTCAAGTTTTGATGCTTGGATTAAACTATATCGTCCAGATGCAAATAGTGGGAATTCCCAAATTTCTTACTATTTAAAAGGGGAAATGGTGTCTTTACTGCTAGATTTGCTGATTCGTTCGCAGCATAGAAATCAGCGATCGCTTGATGATGTCATGCGCAAAATGTGGCACCAGTTTGGCCAAAAGGAAATTGGTTATACACCAGAACAATTAAAGCAAGTCATTGAATCTATAGCTAACCGAGATTTATCTGATTTCTTTAAACGCTACATTGATGGGCTTGATGAGTTACCTTTCAACGAGTACCTAAAACCTTTTGGTTTGCAACTGGTGGTAGATACGGAGGAAGAACCTTTCCTAGGTGTGAAAGCAACTAGTGATAATGGCAGAGAGTTAATTAAGTTTGTGGAAGCAGGTTCTCCTGCACAATTAGCAGGAATTGATCCTGGGGATGAATTGTTAGCAATTGATGACATAAAGGTAACAGCGAGTCAATTAAATGATCGCCTAAAAGATTACAAGCCAAACACCACTATCCGCATTACAGTTTTTCACCAAGACGAACTGCGTACTTATCCTGTCACCCTAGCTAATCCGCGTCCAAATCGATATCAACTGAAACCTGTTCCTCATCCTTCTTCTGTACAGCAGGAAAACTTTGCTGGATGGTTAGGCGTACCTTTGAACAAGTTGTAATTGATCAACGACAGAGATCACAAGGTGTGGGGTAGAGTTTTTATAGGTCTTGCCCCATAAGATTTGTATTTCTTTATCTCGATTATTATTTAACTAACGATAAGCAAAATGTAGGTAATATTAGGCAAAACAGATCATTTTAATTTAGAGAGAAAAACATGGCAAAGTATGTATGTAGCGTCTGCGGATATGAATATGATCCACAAGAGGGCGATCCCGATAACGACATAGCACCTGGAACAGCTTTTGAGGAATTGCCAGAGAATTGGATATGTCCAGTCTGTGGGGCAGAGAAAGACAAATTTGAACTCGAGGAAGAATAAGTCGCAGCAAAGCTGCTTAACGTTAGTTAAGATCAAAAGGTAATATTTCGTTTTTATACTGCCGGTGAACGTTGAACCGCTACGGGTAGTAGTTGTGGGCGGAGGTGCAGCTGGTTTTTTTGCCGCAATTACAGCTGCTCAAGCCAATCCCCGTGCTCAGGTAACTTTACTCGAAGCCAGTCGCCAGCCACTGGCTAAAGTTCGTATTTCAGGTGGTGGACGTTGCAACGTCACTCACGCTTGCTTTGAACCTTCTGGGTTAATACAAAACTATCCTAGAGGTGGAAAAGCCTTGCTAGGTGCCTTCAGTCGGTTTCAAGCTAAAGATACAATCACCTGGTTTGCTACCCATGGAGTGCCCCTCAAAACCGAAGCTGATGGCAGGATGTTTCCGATCACAAATAACTCAGAGACTGTCGTTAACTGTTTAATGGATACTGCTTTATCATCTGGGGTTAAAGTGCATACGGGAACACCTGTTGTTCAGGTGAAAATACACTCCTCCCCCTTGCCAGTAGAGGGAAAGCAAGGGGGTTTTGATGTGGTCCTCAAGTCAGGAGAAAAATGGTATTGTGATCGCCTACTCCTAGCTACAGGTAGCAATCCAATAGGTTACAAAATAGCCCAAGAGTTGGGGCATACAATTGAACCACCAGTGCCTTCTTTGTTTACCTTTAACATTAAGGATGAAAAGTTAAGAGCATTGGCTGGTGTAAGTGTCGATTCTGTGAGGTTGCGCTTAACTGTGCCAGAAAAACCTCAGATTGAACAAACTGGACCATTGCTCATTACCCATTGGGGTTTAAGTGGTCCAGTGGTACTGAAGCTTTCTGCTTGGGGTGCAAGAGTCCTGCACTCACGCAATTATCAAACTCCTTTACTGATCAATTGGCTCCCACATCTCAAGCAAGAACAAGTGCGACAAAAATTATTGACCGTCAAGAATGAATGGGCAAAGCGACCAATATCACTACATCGCGGCGTTGACTTACCCCATCGCCTTTGGCAGTATATTATTTCCCGTGCAGGAATTACACCAGAAGATCGGTGGGCAGAACTTTCTAACAAAACATTAAATCAGTTGGTGCAAGAGCTTACCCAAGCACAATTCTTCATCAGTGGCAAAGGCGTCTTTAAGGAAGAATTTGTGACCTGTGGCGGTGTCAATCTTAAAGAAGTCAACTTTAAGACAATGGAAAGTAAGATAGTTCCGGGTCTTTACTTTGCTGGAGAAATTTTGGATATAGATGGTGTAACTGGCGGGTTTAATTTTCAAAGTGCTTGGACAACGGCTTACCTGGGAGGGTTATCAGTTAACAGTTAACAGTTAACAGTTATCAGTGATTAGGGAACTTTTTTTAACACTCCTGGTTCTTGCTGCATGGGTAAGACGTTTAAGATATCGGTTTGAGCACAATATTTTAGGTCTTCCAGGCAATTTAAGCGTAACAGGCGTTTACCATGACTAGCGTGGTGGAGAAGCTCTAGTAAGTTGTCTTGCCACTGAACGTAAAGCGCGATCGCGCTAATGAGTTCATCGTTCCCTGCTAGTTCATCTAATGACAAATTGGTTTGTGCTTTAACACTTTGTGCGATCGCGCCTGCACAAGCTGTGTCTTCTAGGGAAAAACTACCTTCCCAGCCTGAACCGACTATCCACACTGTTTCTGGTTGCTGTTCTAGAAGATATTGCACGACTGCACTACGATTAACAAAAGCGGCTGTGAGTACAACTTTTGCATCTTGCACTCGTTCTAAGGCACGGGTCCCATTGGTCGTACTGATGAACAAGCGCCTTCCTTGCACACGTTCTGGTGTGCAGTCAAGAGGGGAATTACCTAAATCAAAGCCAGGCACTTTTGCACCTCCCCGTTCTCCAACGCGGAGTCGTTTTTCGGCAGGCCAAGATTCGCTCTCCTGCATCAGTTTATCTAAATCGCTGAAGACTTGAACTGCTTCACCACCAGATGCCAAGACTGTCGCCATTGTCGTCGTTGCTCTTAGGACATCGACTGCGATCGCGCATTCCGGTACTTTGTCTTTTGGAGTCAATTCTGGAGTGTGGTAAACGAATAGCTTCATGCGCCAGATACACCTTACCTCTATACTGCCGAAACTACATTTTACCCAGATGATGACACCAATTATTCCAAAACATTCTTGATCTAGAAGCAAGAGCAAATTCGCTATTTTTTATATAGCAGCTTAAGCTTCTAGCGTAATAAGCTAAACTTTGATTATCTCAAAAAAGGTTTGACTTAGGACAATCAATATGGCCCCTTTACCTGACTACCGCCCCAAACAACTGTCTGTAGGTCCTTTGGAAGCCGAAATTTTAAATATCATCTGGGAACTTGGCTCCGCCACAGTTAAGGATATACATGATCGGATTCTTGCTGATCCTAACCGAGAATTAGCTTATACTTCTGTTACAACAGTGTTGCGTCGTCTGACCGAAAAAGGTTGGCTTGCCTGCAATAAAAAAGAGCGGGCATTCTATTGGCGACCATTGGTGACAAAGCAGCAAGCAGACGTCATCAAAGCACATGAACAGTTACAGCGATTTCTGGCGGTAGGCAACCCTGATGTGGTCGCTGCTTTTGCAGATAGCCTTGATGAAGCGACAAATGAGCAAATACAAGCGATCGCCAAACGCATTCAAGCCGCACGGCAAGCGAGGGAGGAAAAATGATACATCTGATAATGATCTTGACTGCTTTGACAGTTGCCAGCTTGTTAAGATGCTGCTGGAGTGAGACACAAGACTCTTGGAGAATACGATGGCGACAAACCCTATTTGTATTTCTCTTTCCTCCCTTACTCATTGTGACAACACTCATTGCCCTCTTGTGCATGGGACCCCAAGGTCGGATGGGCGGGTTACAGGCTGGCTGGTTTAGTTATGTGTTGGCATTAGGATGTGTTGTTTCATTTATCATTTTGTGCATCAAGTTGATGTGGCAGGGATGGCAGTCTGTCAAATCTGCCCGTAACTGTTCCTTGATTGAAGTTGCAGGTAGACAAGTCCGTCTGCTGGAAACAGAAGCACTGTTTGCAGGTCAGATTGGTTTTTGGCAACCTGAACTTGTCCTGAGTAAAGGATTGCTACAAACTCTCTCACCAGACTCCATAGAAACTGTCATTGCTCATGAGCAAGGGCATTACCACTATCGGGATACATTTTGGTTTTTTTGGCTGGGTTGGCTGCGTTCCTGTACTGCTTGGTTGCCAAAGACAGACGCTTTGTGGCAAGAACTGTTAGTCTTACGTGAACTACGTGCTGACGCACACGCTGCATTACAAGTAGATCCCTTACTACTTGCAGAGTCTCTTGTGTTAGTCGTAAGTTCTTCGCCTTTATCTTCAGAAATTTTTTGTGCAGCACTAGGTTCAAAAGACGTAGATCGCTTAGAGCAGAGAATAAATGCTCTTATCTCACAATCTGAACCAATCCCAGAAACTCAATCACAGTCTTGGATTTACTTGCTTTTGGCTTTCTTGCCGTTGGTTAGCGTGGCATTTCATTCTTAAGAGTTTATTCGTCAAATGAGCGAACAAGACTCAACCCAAGAGACTGATTAGAAATAGCTTTGGCATAAGCAGCGTTGAGGTAGGAAGTGTATCTTGAATTTCCTACAACGTAAGTCTCGAAAAAAGGCAAACTCAAAACATTCATATAGCGACGTGCTTGACCAAGAGCATTTCCTACGACATTTGAAGGTAATGCCAATTGCCGAGTGTTACCTTTGTTAGTGCCAATCACAGAAAAATGGGTTCCGCCTGATAGCACCACCAAATACTTTTGTGAGTTAGCAATCCAGTGGAAAGGTCGAATTTGTTCATACAAAGCTGGTGCAATTGTATCTTGACTGGAAGCCACAATCATAACTGGGGTGTGAATTTGACTTAAGCCAGCTTCTCCAAGGATGCTGCTGGTGAGGGGATTTACTGCAATAACAGCTTTAACTCTGTTATCTTGCAAGTTAACGTCTTGATGCTTATTGTGTAATTCGAGAACACGACATTGAAGCAGCAAAGACGCATTCCAGGTATTTTTTAGCAATTCTGGTTTACAGTCTTTTTTGAGTTGCTCAAAGTTAATCTTTGCACCAGCCAACGCCAAAGCTGTGTAGCCACCAAAAGATTGACCAAATACACCAACTTGTTGTAGATTTAACCGACCTCTAAACTGTGAATTAGACTTATTCTGCGCCTCCATCACATCCAAAATATATTTCACATCCAGAGGTCTGTTGTAAAATTCATCTGGTTTTGCCAGGTCACTGTCGCTGCCATTCAAAACTGATTGAAACTGTTGACTATCGCTGCCAGGGTGGTTAGGAACAATGACAGCAAACCCATAGGAACTAAGGTGAGTCGCTAAATATTCAAAATTAGTGCTGTCTGAACCCAAACCGTGAGAGATGACAATCACAGGTGCCCGATTACGGTTATAGGGAAGGTAAATATCAGTTAATAAAAAGCGCCCGCGTACCGTATCGAAAAGCTTCAGAGTCTGTTTTTGGGATGCAAATTTTCCCTTACGTGATAAATCTGGCAATTGAGAGAAGGAGAGTGGTTGTTGGATAGCCGCAGCTTCTGTGTATGATTCTTGGGAGACTTTGGCGATCACTTTTGTAGTTTCATTCACCAGATTTTCTAACTCTGTCGCCATCCTCATAGCACGTTCCAAATCAATATAAATGCTAGAGCTTGGATACAGACGCAAAACATTCGATAGCGTTAAGCCTCCGTGTTCAGCAGAGGCTAAGATCAGGGATGACCGTAAAGCATAAAGTCCTGCTTGTGGTTGGCGAGTTTCGGTTTTAATCACTTCTCCTAACCGCCTTAGTAGAAATTCTCCTTGTGGAGTGTAAAGAAATTGCGAAATTGCTACTGGATTGATCTTGATTGGACTGAGCAAAGCCTGTTGCAATTGCTGAGGCTGTATACGTTTTAAATACTTCTTATAACCTGCTAAATCTTCGTCAATAACACCTCTTTTTGCATAGTCTTCCAAACCCTTGATAGAAATGGAACGCTCGAAGGCAGAATAAGAGACATAAATCTTCTGTGCTGCCTGTGTGGAATTACTTATAGTCAATGTTGACAGCAGCATCGAGATAACTAGCCACTGCGATTTTTTTTTAAAAGTGCTCGTCCAACTATCAAACCAACTATTCATAAAGATTGGGCATGGCGCATGGGCAGAAAACAAGAGATTTAACATCCCAAAACACATTTAAAAGAAATCTGCCATCCAAGGTGATGCACCTGCAAATATCTGAGATGCAACAGATAGAGATACATCCGTTGCCTCAAGTTGTCCAGCTAGCTGTAACTGATGGGGCGTAAATAAGCCTGTGTAGAGAGATGCTAGTCCTGTGATGTTTAGCTTCAACTCGCCTTTTCCACCATTCGAGACTTTACCACTGCCATTGACAACAGACAAGATAAATCTACCATTATTGTCTGCTAATAGGTCATCTCGAACTTCCAAATGTAGTTCGGCTTGAATTTCTGAGGGATAACCTCGCTTTTCTAAAGCTTTGACTACATTAAGTATACGTAACATCCAACGTTTTGTAAACCTTTGCTTGACGGTTTGCTCAGGTAATAGTAAAGACAGAAAGTCAACCGATGATCCCTTCCATCTCACTTTCTTAATTTGGGAGCGATGATTGGCGAGAAAAGACCAAAAAGTTTGTGCAGCAGCGGCTGTCAAGACGACCCAATCTTTAACCTGTATAAAGGAGCCATCCGCGTCTTGGTGTTGGCTGAAAATGACGTAACCTTGAGAGTGATCTGCTGAACCTAGCAAATAGGCGTAGAGTGTTTCTTTTTTATTTGAAAGGAAGACGTTCTTCCAAATCACTTGATTGCGGTCTAAGTTTCCATTATTGAGCTTTGCTTGCTGCTGATATAAGTCATGGAAGACTGCGTGATTGATCGGAACTACAGATTTTATAGGTAGCAGCTGCTCCTTCAAGTGGATACTCTGAGTAGGAACTTCCCACTCACACAAAATACCACCTTGCTCATACCCGACTTTGCGGTATAGCCGCTGAGTTGCTGGATAGAGGACGGAAATTGGTACTCCGTTCGTGTGGAGTTCCTTAAGGGCGTGCTGCATCATGGCGATCGCAGCACCTGTTCCACGATATTCTGGGGCAATGCCAACTCCACCTATTCCCGTCATTGGGACATGCTGACCACCCCACCACTGACCCATCGAGAGCATTTCCAGTCCACCAACAACTTGCTCGCCTTGACGGATAATACGCAAGTTTTCGTGACCAATACGGTTAAGGTAGAGTGTAATTTCATCGGGTGAGCCGAGAAAACATTGAGCGAGGATATTCCCAAATTGCTGAACATCCTCTGAATGAGCAATCTGGTTATATTCAACTTGAGAGACCATAGCATTTATTGCTTAACGCAGATAAATTACAAGTATACTACAACTCGGTTGCTAACAACTCTAATAGCTGCGCCTCACTCACCTGATTGATCCCCAACTCTTTTGCTTTTGCTAACTTAGAACCTGCGTCTTCTCCTACAACTAAATAATCTGTTTTTTTACTGATAGAATTTGTGACTTTCCCACCAGCTTTTTGAATCAGCGCCTTCACCTCATCGCGTTTCAAGGTAGGTAATGTTCCAGTAATCACAAAAGTGGAACCTACTAATTTTCGATTGGCATTGTCAACTTTCAGCCCTTCCTCTGTCGTGGCAAATTGCAATCCATAGGTTTGCAAGCGAGAAATCAAACTTTTATTCGCATCAATACGGAACCACTGATAGACAGATTGGGCAATTTCCTCACCGATACCGTACACTGTTTCAATATTTATTTGAGAAGCTTCCGCTAACTTTTCGACTGTGGGGAACTTCTGTGTCAGCAATTGCGCGTTTACATTACCAACGTGACGGATACCTAAACCGTATAACACCCGTGACCAAGGTTGATTTTTTGATTGAGCGATCGCTTCCACCAACTTTTGGGCCAACTTTTTCCCCATGCGGTCTAGCCCACATAATTGTTCTTCTGTCAAGTCGTACAAATCAGCTACAGAACGCACGAATTCCTTATCCACGAGTTGATGCACTAGTTTTTCTCCTATCCCTCTAATATCTAGAGCATCACGACTGACCCAATGTTCAATTGCTCCTTTGAGAATAGCTGGACAAGAAGCATTCACGCAGCGAGTCACAGCCTCCCCTTTTTCCCGTACAACTGGCTGACCACAAACTGGACAATGGGTAGGCATAACAAAAGATTTAGCATCAGTCGGGCGGAGTTCTGGAAGCACGCGCACCACTTCTGGAATAATTTCCCCAGCCTTGCGGACAATAACTGTATCACCGATGCGGATATCCAATTGAGCAATACGATCGCTATTGTGTAGTGTGGCACGAGACACCGTCGTTCCCGCCAAAAGCACGGGGCGCATTTCTGCTAAGGGAGTCAAAGCCCCAGTCCTACCCACATTGACTGCAATATTTTCCACGCGGGTAGGTGCTTCTTCGGCTGCATACTTAAGTGCGATCGCCCAACGAGGAAACTTTTGGGTAAATCCTAATTGTTCTTGTAGCCTAAAAGAATTTAGCTTCACCACTACCCCATCAGTCATGTAGGGTAAATTCAACCGTTCTGTATCCCAGTGTTTATAATATTCTGCAACTTCGTCTAAAGAACTGCATAACTTATGGTTAGGGTTCACTCGAAATCCCAACTTTTGCAACAATTCCAGTGCTTCCCATTGAGTGTTAGCAATACTTGCATCATCCCAGCCAGGAATGTGTAGTGTGTAAGCAAAGAAATCTAGTCGTCGTTGCGCTACAATTCGGGAATCTAGTTGTCTTAGTGTACCTGCTGCAGCATTACGAGGATTAGCAAATAAGGACTCACCTGCTTTTTGTCGTTCTTGGTTTATTTGTTTAAATACGTCCAAAGGCAAAAATGCTTCACCGCGCACTTCTATCCTCTCTGGTAGAGAGCTTGAATGCAATGCCTCAACATTTAACCGCAAAGGAATTGAGCGGATCGTCCTCACATTTTGGGTGATGTCTTCCCCGGTGACGCCATCACCCCTAGTTGCACCTCTTTTGAGAATGCCATTTTCATAAGTTAATGCCAAAGCAGAACCATCTATTTTCAGTTCGCAGACATATCCTGCTGCATCTATGGAGTGGGATATTGTTGACAAAGTCTCTACGGTTCGCCGCCAACGCTGATCCCAACTCTTTAGTTCATCAATGTTAAACCCATTTTCTAAACTGTATAGTGGAATGTTATGACGTACCGAAGTAAACTGATTTGCGGGTTTTTCACCTACCCGCTGCGTGGGGCTGTCTGATGTGACTAATTCTGGATATTGGGTTTCTAACTGTTGTAATTCTCGATACAGCTGGTCATAAACTGCATCCTCCATGATGGGAGAATCAAGGACATAGTAAGCATAGCTGGCCTGTTGTAATAATTGCCGCAGTTCTTGAACACGCTGTTTGATTTCTGAGTTCATCAATTCCATAACTTTCTCAATAAGCATTTATACGGACAGGCTGAACTTGAATGGCCCTACTAAGCAGGTTTGTTAACGCAGTTTAACTTATTATCAACAAAAGCATCATGCATGTGTCGCTAACACGATACGGCTCACGTCACAAGCGCCGACAGCGCCAAAAATCCGGTTTTTCTCGTTTTGCTCTAGAGTGGTTCGAGATGTGAGTATAGTAGTAATGAGTTACATTATTTTGGGGTAACAGTATGAGAGTTTGGCTTGGCTGCTTTTTCGTTCTATTTGCCTTAGCAGAATTTTTTGACTGGTTAAAAGCATTTCATTTACCTCTACCCATTTATATTTTAGGTGGAGCATTTTTAGCTATTGCTTCTAACTACGAAAAATTTTTTGGCTCCTACACCAGCAATTTACAGAGCCAAGTTCCATCTGCACAATCTCAGCTAGAGTCCCTCCCTTCATCTAGTCAACCTATCACTCTTACCGATATGGAAGGGGAGAAGTCCTTAGCTTTTTCTGGGCATAGTGAAGATTTGTATAAATAGTTAATTTTATATATCTTGTTGTCTTTCTAACACAATTTGTGAAAGAAAGTATCCTGTTATTTCTAGCAGCTGATCAAATGTAAAGCCAAGAATAAGAATGTATAGTAACGCTTCTATTATGTAACTTTTGTTACTTGTATTGTTGTATCCACCCCAGATGACATAGCCTAGCCCTTGTCCACCCGTTAACATTTCTGAGGCAATGACTGTAACCCAAGCAAACCAAATACCTAGCCTCAGAGCTTTAAATGTATAATTGATAGCAATTCGAAAGCTATTACCTTGTCTGTAAAATTGTCTTATACCTGTCGCTGTTTCCATAATTATCGTCCAAAAAGCACTCAAAGAAACTACAATGAAGATTGCTATTTCAGTGTTCTTAAACACTGTTAAAGCAATGGGTAAAAGGGCTATGGAAGGAATACTATTGACCATTTGCAATATCCGAATGAATAGCTGATAAATCAAATGATTTATGCCAATCATGAGCCCAAGCAAAATACCCAAAACAGCTGCTGGTATATAACCTACAAACAATCTTTGTAGGCTAATTAAAATATCTACAAAAATGCTATGTTCCATACTTATCTAGGATTCTACTTGGAACATTAGAATCATACTGTGGTGTAAAACACAATAGCCAATAGTTGCTGACTATTTCCCCATATTACGCTTCATCTGTTCCAATTCATCCTCAGTTTCCCATCGACGGAATTTTTCCTCTAAATCGTCAAAACTTTTATAGTAACTACTCGTTTGATTTCCCCAACCTGCTGTTTCTAAACGTTGTTGAGCTTGAGCTTTAGCACGTGCTGTTTGTGCTTCGGCTGCTTTGGCTTGTACTTCCTGTCGCCGTTGTTGAATTTTCTGTAATAATCCTTTAGCTTGGGTAATACGTTCCTTTACACCTTGCATTTGTCCCCAGCGCTGATTTCCTTCCCGCAATAGTGCAGCTTCTCGTTCTTGCGCTGCTGCGGCTAAATCTTGCCTACCAGAAGCTTTTGCCTTTGCAACACGATCATGCCACTTTTGAATTTCTTGTGCAATTGACAAAATTTCTTCTTGTGATCGCTTTTCCTGTAAGTGCAAGTCTGCAATTAGCTTTAAAGTGTCTTCTTCTTGCTCCCGCAATTGCTCTGACAGTGCTTCTAGCTCCAAATGCGGATTATTTCGCAAGAATTCTTCTAAACGGTTTTCCAAAAACCGACTTAAATCATCAAATAAACCCACTATCAGCACTCCAAAGCTTAGGTGTTTGATTTTATTGTAAGCGGATATGTGTTGAAATCGCATGAGCCGTGGGTATGGGACTCCCGATCCAGAAGTCGTAGCGCTTCAGTGTCAATCTGTATATTTAGTGACTAGGAAAGGGAGTGGGGCATGGGTTAGTCAATCTTAAACGTACTCACACTTGCTTGCAGTTTTCGCGAGATATCTTCTGTTTTTTGAAGAGAACTAGAGACTTGGCGAGATGCGGTGCTTGTCATTTTAGAGACTTTGGCAACTTCTTGCATCAGATCAGTGACTTCTTGAGAGGTTTGTACTTGAGATATTGTGGCTTGGGAGATGGAATGCACCAATTCATCAATTTTACGACAGACGGAGAGAATGTCATTCAAACTCTGCTTGGTATCTTGAACGAGACGAGTTCCTTCAACCACTTGTGCAGTACCTAATTCCATTGCCTTGACTACAAGGCTAGTTTCCAGTTGGATGTTACTCACAATGGCTTCAATTTCAGAAGTTGCTTCGGTACTTTGTGCGGCGAGTACAGCAACTTCTTCGGCAATGACTGCAAAACCATGACCATCTTGACCAGCACGCGCCGCTTCAATGCCAGTGTTGATAGCTAGTAGGTTGGTTTGCATGGCTATTTGGTTAATTAATGCCACTACCTGGGAAATTTGTTGTGACGATTCTCCAAGACGCTTGACTTTTTTCGTTGTTTCTCCTATTGTCTCCCGCAAACTTATAATATTTTCTACGGTCAGGTCCATTGCTAGACCCCCTTCTTCAGCAGTACGAGATGCAGTATGAGCCACTTCTGCAGCCAGTGATGCAGAATTTGCAACTTCTTGGATCGAAATCCTCATTTGGTCAACGGAATCTATTGTGTGATTAATGCGATCTGCTTGCTGGAGTGCTTTCGTGGCCAATTGGCTGATTGCTCCTGAGTTTTCTGCGATCGCTTCATCCACCTGGGTGGCAACAAGTTTTACAGAGGTGACAATTTCCCGTAAATTTTCCACGATGGAGTTAAAAAAGTCAGCGATCGTACCAATTTCTCCATCCGTGACTTCAGTGTGTACTGTCAGATCTCCTCTGGCAGCTCCTTCAATATCATCAATCAGCTGTAACAGCTGCAGTTGCAGTGTTTCTTTTTGCTGACGTTGCTGTTGAGAAGCCACTTCTGCTGCTTTGCGTTCTTTTTCAGTTTGCTCTAAAAGATCTGCTCGTTCTAAAGCTAGTCCAACAATTCTAGCCATTTGCTCAAACAAATCGATTTCAGACTGCGACCAAGCACGCGGTTGAGAACATTGATGAGCAATTAACAAACCCAAGAGTTCATCACCTAGCAAAATTGGTGCTACTAAATTGGCTTTGACTGCGAATGGTTCGAGTTGTTGCATGTAACAGCGCGAAAGACCAGCTTGGTAAATGTTGTTGATTGCGACAATACGACCTTGCTGATACTTTTCGACGTAATTGACAAAACAGGGATCATTGATTTGGGCTCCAAAAGCTTTAGGCCAACCAGTAGCTACTGATTCTGCAATTATCTTTCCATACCAATTTTCATTGAATTTATAAATGATGACTCGCTCTGCCTTCAAAGCTTGTCGGATCTCATGAACTGCCAAATTGGAGATGTCTTGCGAATTAAGAATTCCAGACAAGCGAATGGCAAAGTTCTTCAATAGCTGTGTTGCTTCTAGTAAATTGATGCGTTCTAGGGTCAGTCCAACTTGGACTGCTAGCTGCCTCAAGAAATTAATTTCATAAGGCTGCCAAACATAAGTTGAGAAGCAATGATGCGCAATCAAAAAGCCAAAAACTTGGTTATCCTTCAAGATTGGGGTTACCAAATTTGCCTTGATCTGTAGTTGTTCCATCAATCTGAGATGTTCAGGAGCAAACTCTGCTTCTAAGACATTATTGGTAACTAAAATACGACCATTTCTGTATGCTTCTATGGTTTCCTGATCAATACAGGCATCTGTAATAACATTACCAAAAGCAACAGGCAAGCCTGGAGCAACCGACTCTGCTATGATTTGTCCACCAGTATGACTATTGAATTGATAGATCACGACTCGATCTGCTTTCAACGCCTGTCTTGCTTGTGTCACTGTTATTTTGAATAAATCTTCAGAATTAAGTGATGAGCGAATTAACAGTAAGATGGTTGTCAATAGCCTTAATTTATCTGCTTCGGCTGTTTGTTTTTGCAGCAGGTCTTGTAGCTGATCTGCCATGTGGTTAATGTTAGAACCCAAGATAGCAAATTCGTCTTCACCTTCTATAGCAATCCGGGTATCAAGATTGCCTTGACCCAATTTCTTCACTGTTGTAGTAACAGCCATAATTGGTTTCAACAGACGGTTAACAATAATGACTGCAATTCCACTCACTAAGAATGCTGTTATTAGCGTTCCTATTTGTAATGCTAGAAACAACTGTTTATGTGTTGCTAATGCAGTTGTTGTAGGCGTACTTAGAACTAGTTTCCATCCCAAATCTGGCAAACCTGCTAGTGTTTGCGTAGGTACATAGGTGACTAATTCTTCAGTATTGTCCTCTTTAGTATACAGAATACTAGTAGTAACTTGATTCTGTGCTTGTAGTTGTTGCCATTCAGGAATCTTTTGTCGAGCATCTTTACCAAGGAATGACCCTTTACTAGACAAGAAAATTTGTCCAGAAGCATCGATTAAGTCATAATTATCCTGGCTGATTTGAGATATTTGGATTGCCTTGACTAAAGATCTCACAGGCATGCTGATTCTAATAATATAAAGAGCTTGACCTGTCTGAGTATCTTTAACAGGAGCAGTGAAGTAAATTTCTGCCTTCTCGATACTGGGTGTCCTTAATGGCTGGCTAATACTGGGTTTATTAGTTTTAAGTACTGCTTGAAAATACTCTTGATCCTTTTGGTTAGGAATGGATTGCCCTTTTGATTCACTGATCAGTTCCCCATTCAGGTCGAACACGGCAATGCTTTTCTCTCCATCTTCTATATCTAAATAGTTACTCAGCCGTGTTTGAATTGGTTCGCGATTTATAGCTTCCTTTAAGTTACGATTTTGTAGAAACGTTAGTTTAGAAATTAGCTGAATAGCCCCGTATTGTCTTAGCATGAAATGATTTATATTGTCTGCTAAAAACCGGGCTTTTTCTTGTTTAAAATGGGTGATTTCTTTAATAGTTGATTGATTCACCAAGTAATAATTGAGTGCTCCTACCAATAATACTGGTAAAGTACCCATAGCAAAAGCAAATGTGATCGCTTTTGTACGTAAGCTTGCTCGCTTTATCCTAGAAATAACACCATGATTGCTAGTTTGAGTATTCTGGAAGTTGTCGCTTCCAGAAAGGATATTGCTTTCTTTTACGGGCAATACATTTAATGTCTTGCCTTGAATACTACTGTTTCTAGCAGTACTATTTTGGTCGGTATTAATTTTACGAATCATCTATAAAATACTCAAGATCTATGTTAAGTAAATCAGTCAAATGCTAATATTTTCTAGTAGTAGATGCTAACAATAAAATCTTCACAGAAAACAAAATATACTATTTCTCATTTGAGAAATCAACTATCTAGAGCCATTCCAATTTTTGAGGACATACAACATTCATTTTAACTTTAGATCTGTTGGTTTAACACCCAGAAATACAGCTATTTTCTACACTTTACAAGGAAAGGCTTTGAGATTTAGACTTGCTGTTACCGTGTCAATTGCATGAAGTAGATGCTCTTGTGTGAAGGGTTTAGTTACATAAGCATCGGCACCTTGCTTCATTCCCCATAATTGATCAATTTCATGAGTTTTGGAACTGCAAATAACAATTGGAATTTTTTGAGTCACTGGATTCTTTTTAAGTGATCGACATAACTCAAATCCGCTCATTTCTGGCATAACTACATCGGTAATGATCAAGTCAATTTTTTCTTTCAATGCTATTTTTATAGCTTCTTTAGGGCTCGTTGATTTAATGATACGGTAGACATTGTTTCTGAGATAATGACAAATTAAATTCAATTCACTGACAGAATCTTCTACAATCAGAATCGTATTCAAATAAGTAATACCCACAGGCAAATTTCCTCATCAACAAAAAGTTTTTATGTTTAGTTATGATGAACTTACCAATTTCTGCAATTACAAAACTAAAATATCAAAGCAATTGAAATTTATCAGAAAAACAAAAACACGCTAATAGCAGTTCAATATATGATTTTTTATGACACAGCCCAGAAGAAGCTATTTAGCATTTAAGTAGCATCCTAACCGGATTTCTCACAACATTTTTAGTCGTCAGAGACTAGACTCATGTCGGCTTTTTTTCAAGCGATCACGTTAGTCTAGTCGATGGATTGATTATAACCGCAATAATTGTAAAAATTAACAATTATTGCAAATACAAAGCAGATACCTAGCCGCTTCTGACAATAAATCTAAAAAATGAGGAAATTGTGAGGATTAGGAATATTTTACTCTTTGTTGTGAGTGGGGAGGTAGGAGTTAAGAGTTAGGAGTGGGGAGTTAGGACATAATTATAGAGTCTTTCCCTCTGCTCCTTGTCCTCCCTGTCCTCCTTGTCCTCCCTGTCCTCCTTGTCCTCCTTGTCCTCCTTGTCCTCCTTGTCCTCCCTGTCCTCCTTGTCCTCCCTGTCCTCCTTGTCCTCCCTGTCCTCCTTGTCCTCCTTGTCCTCCCTGTCCTCCTTGTCCTCCCTGTCCTCCCTGTCCTCCCTGTCCTCCCTGTCCTCCTTGTCCTCCACTTCCCCTGTTGTGCCGATACAAGGGATCTGTCTATATATGACAATAGCCAAGCTTAAACATGTTCTCCTCTTGTGGTGGAAATCACTAGGCTTGGCTTGTTGAAATTTTTCAGAAATGCTTTATTTAATCTATTATCGGCAGTTTGGCGATGATAAAGCGGGTTGTGATGGCGGCTGCTGCAATATTTGTTTTAGTGATTTTATTAAGTTCTCCAAGTTTCCTAGCCGTCCTGTTGAATTTTGCTCCCAGGTTAGTACAGCTTGCAGCAACAGTTCGATTTCTCTTGCTATTTTGGAACCTTCTGATAAACCGTAACACCCTAAAGATCCAGCTAAGCGATGGGCTTGTGATTGTGCTTCCTTGAGTAGTTTGTTGTCTGAAGCGTTACTGGATAAATGTTCTAACACTTGCTCAAACAATTCAATCTGTTCTTCCACCCGACTTTGTTTAAAATCTTCCCACATCTTTGTAACTACAGCCATAACCTTTGCCTCAGCTTGGCTTTTTTCTGTGACTGGAGAAACCTGAGGTGAGATATTATGAGTACGAGAGGTGTAATGGGAACTTACGTTTGACTTGCCATTTTTTATAGTCTGGTGTGCTGCGTCTTGTTCGGAGTAGATTGTCTTTATGAAATCTTGTTCTTTGTTTTCTTCTTTGAGCCTATAGCCTAATCCATAAAGTGTCTCAATCAGGTTTACAGTCATTCCTGCTGCTTTTAGTTTTTGTCGCAAACCTTTGATTTGTGTTGTCACCGCTTCCTCCCCTGGACATTCGGAAGATGACCAAATGCGATTGAGTAGATCACTTCGACTGAATATCCTCTGGGGATTTCGGAGAAAAAGCTCTAGTAAACTATACTCCTTGGGGGTCAGTAAAAGACGTTCGCCATTGTAGGTTACTTCTCTGGTGTTCGAGTCAATCTGTAATTTTTCCCATGTCATCATTGCGGGTGAGATGGTTCTTCCCCGCCGCAGTAAAGCTCGAATTCGAGCAACTAACTCTGACAAAACAAACGGCTTAACGACATAATCGTCTGCACCCACTTCTAGACCCATGATCCGATCGCTAGTGCTGTCCTTTGCTGTCAGCATTATAATAGGCGTTTGACAGCCTTCCAAACGTAGTTGGCGACAAAGGCTAATGCCATCCATTTTCGGAAGCATCACATCCAGTAGCAGTAAATCATAATCAAATGCCTTTGCCCACTCCAACCCAGTCCGACCATCGGAGATGGTTTCTACTTTGTAGTGATAAGGTGTGAGAGCTTTTACAAGCATTGCAACAATATACTCATCATCTTCTACTAAGAGAATTTTCATTTAAGATTCCCCAACTTTGCTAAAAAAGAGTTTTTTACAAATTGATGATGTTTTCACATGAATCTTTCAAATCTGCACTTTATGCTTGGTTTTACAGCCAATTCACCTAACCACCCAGTTAACAAGATCTAGCAGCTCATACATTGCTGAATTTTGTTTTTCCAATTTTATGAGCTACGAAACCCTCTATCTTCAATTTTGATGCAAAAATCTCACTAAAGGCCTTCAAATTAAGATTGTCATTAATCGCCTATAGCAATCTTTAATAGCTACTATTGCAAACTCAAGTAATCTCTTCATAGGCACGAAGAAAGTATTGAAAAGATGTTTTTTTTACAAGCAATCTTGACTCGAGAAACTGCTGCCAGTCACTTTTGGGATTTTTGATAAAACTTAAAAAGCATTGTGTGTACCTTAACAAATAGGGATTTTTCGCTAAATACCGTAGATGCCAAGTTAGACGTTACTTGCTAAGTAGATCAAATCAATCATATCAAATCAGCTAAAACGTGACTGATTGAATTTTAAAGTTTTAGCGAATGATGCTGTTATCACCAGGTATTTATTTAGGTGTTTAGGGTAACAAAAGGCTTACCTTGCAAAAATTTAACTTGGTTGCAACTCTTCAACTATTATACTTACAATGCATCTATTACATTGATATGTAAATAAGAGCATGTTTTTAACTTGATATTGCGGTTATCCATTCTTTGGCAGAAAATGCAACTGTATTTCTTCTGAAATGATTTGTATCTATCGTTTTAAATTGAATCTTCACATTTCGCAGGAAAAGTGAAAAATTGGTTTATATTTTACATTCATTAAAGCTTTACATTTCTTAGGAAAGCGAGAATTCAGGCGTCTTAATGTGCCCCTTTAGATCTGATACAATTTATACCAACACAAAAATCAAAATTAAAAAACCTAGTGGTTGGTCGCATTAGTTTTGAGAGGAGACTAGTAGACTTAACAAAGGTTTTTCTCCTTGTCCCCCTTCCCTTGTCCCCATACACTAACATTCACAGTGGTGTCAGCCAATAAGTAATTCCTCTGAGAACTTTATTTTTTAAGCCAAACTCAACTAATTTTTCTTGAGGATCACCAATATAAGTCCAATGGGGGATGTCATGTTCTACTGTCTGAAACCAGCCATTTTGATTTAAAGCCTGTTTCTGCGCTACAGTCGTTACTCGCAAATCAATAGCCAATCCCCAGAGATGTTGTGAAGAGCCAGGTGGTGCAACTAGGCCTAGAATTGCTGTGTCCTTACCCTGTCGTACTTTTTCCAAAGTTTTGTCGTTGGCATATTTGCGCCAAAATCTCAAATTTGTTTCAAAGCTACGAGTACAATCACCAGCACCATAACCAGATTTGAGGGGAATTGGGATTTGCGATCGCGCCCGATTTAAAGCATCTGCTGCCGATTTTTGTAAATAACAGTCATTAGTATTACTAACTTTACCCATTGTCAAAGTAGCTTGAAACTCTTCTGTCTGTTGCTCATTGTCAAAGACGACTTTGGGTGGCAGTTTAATCTGTGGATTTTCATCTACAAATGCAGCACCATAAGCACGTAGCAAAATATATTCAAAAGTACCAGGTTGAGGCATTGCTGATAACTTACCTGTAATTGTTGCTAAAAAACGCTCTTTATCAGGCAAGCTTAAATTCAGGCTAGGAGATGGTAATGGAGAGGGTATGATTGCTTTTTGAGAAACATCCTGACAGAATTGGCTCAACTCTTGGTTTTGGCTGACTAAATCAGCACGCAAGCAATCGTTTTGTTGAAGGATCTCTGTGGTCAGTTGTCGGTGAGCAATTTTATCACTAGCAACTATAACAAAAATCATAAAGACAACAATAGTTATAAAGATAGTCTTTCTCAGCAATTTTTTCATGAGTTAGCTATTGGTCATTAGTCACTGATCATTAGTTATATAAGGACAACGGACGACGGAACACCATCGGTTAAGATGGAAATGATTCCAAATTTGCCAATCTCCGAAAATATGACCATGCACACCTCTATTGAATACCAAGACGCTTTTGATGTGATCGTCGTCGGTGCAGGTCACTCTGGTTGTGAAGCCGCCCTTGCTAGCGCACGTCTTGGCTGTCGTACTCTATTACTAACACTCAATCTAGACAAAATAGCTTGGCAACCCTGTAACCCTGCGGTGGGTGGTCCAGCAAAATCTCAGCTGACTCATGAGGTGGATGCACTGGGTGGGGAAATTGGCAAAATGGCAGACCGTACCTACCTACAAAAGCGCATTCTCAACTCTTCACGGGGACCGGCTGTTTGGGCATTGCGTGCCCAAACAGATAAACGGGAATATGCAGCTGTCATGAAGGCAATAGTTGAGAACCAGGAAAACCTGACAATTCGGGAAGGAATGGTCACAGACTTAGTGCTTGGCCCCAATGATGAAGTTGTGGGTGTCGAAACCTACTTTGGTGTGGCATTCCATTGCAAAGCGGTCATTTTAACAACAGGCACGTTCCTAGGAGGACGGATTTGGGTAGGTAACAAGTCAATGGCCGCTGGACGTGCTGGAGAATTTGCTGCTGTGGGGTTGACAGAGACATTAAACCGCTTGGGATTTGAAACAGGAAGGCTGAAGACGGGGACCCCAGCGCGGGTAGACAAGCGGTCAGTAGACTACAGTAAAATGTCAATCCAACCCGGAGATGAAGAGGTACGCTGGTTTAGCTTTGACCCCCAAGTGTGGATCGAAAGAGAACAGATGCCTTGTTATATTACCCGTACCACAGCAGAGACTCATCGCCTAATTCAGGAAAATCTGCATTTATCGCCAGTCTATGGTGGTTGGGTAGAAGCCAAAGGACCGCGTTATTGTCCTAGTATTGAAGACAAGATTGTGCGCTTTACGGATAAGGAAAGCCATCAAATCTTTATTGAACCAGAAGGACGAGATATTCCTGAACTTTATATCCAAGGATTTTCCACAGGATTGCCAGAAAACTTACAACTGCAAATGTTGCGCAGTCTTCCTGGATTGGAAAACTGTATCATGCTCCGTCCAGCTTATGCGGTTGAGTACGATTATTTACCAGCAACACAGTGTTATCCTACGCTGATGACTAAGAAAATTGCTGGGCTATTTTGTGCTGGACAAATTAATGGCACAACAGGCTATGAAGAAGCAGCAGCCCAAGGAATTGTGGCTGGAATTAATGCTGCTCGCTTTGCTCGTGATCAATCGATGATTATTTTTCCTCGTGAGCAAAGTTACATTGGGACGCTGGTCGACGATCTGTGTACAAAAGACTTAAGAGAGCCTTATCGTATGCTCACCAGCAGATCTGAATATCGATTGATATTACGCTCCGACAATGCAGACCAGCGTTTGACACCATTAGGACATGAGATAGGTTTGATTGATGATCGTCGTTGGGAACTATTCAGTCGCAAACAAGCAAATATTGCTGCGGAAAAAGAACGGCTGTATGGCACTAGAGTGAAAGAAAATGATGAGAAAGGGATTGCGATCGCTGCTGATACCAAGCAGGCGATTAAAGGCTCAATTACCCTAGCTGATCTACTGCGGCGTCCAGGATTTCATTACGTTGATCTTGATAGACACGGACTGGGAAATCACAACCTTGATCCTTTAGAAAAAGAAGGTGCAGAGATTGACATTAAATATTCTGGTTATCTTCAAAGACAGCAAAATCAAATTGACCAGATTGCTCGGCAAGGACACCGTCAATTACCTGCAGACTTAGATTATGCAACGATTGATACCCTTTCCAAAGAAGCACGGGAAAAATTAAGTAAAGTAAAACCACTGACAATTGGTCAAGCGGCGCGTATCGGTGGCGTCAACCCAGCTGATATCAATGCTTTACTAATATATTTAGAATTTCGTCAAACAAAGACTCCATCTGACTTTCCAGCGTTGGCTTAACCCAAACTTCATGAAGCGCGAGTATAGTAGTAGGGTGAAACATCAAGAGACTGGTATGATAGATGACATGATTTCATAAATTGGCATCTTCAGCAGTCTCCGTATTGGATTTCAATTTAATACCACTGGGCAATCAACTCGTCTAGTTGAGACGGGTGGTTTGATGTTGCATATAAACCCTTTACAAGCAGGCAAGAAGGACTAGTTTAAAGCCTTAGACGCCATTACTGAAAATTGCTATGTTACAAGAAGCCACTACCAATCGCGTTGTTTTAGAACCCTTAGAAGACTTAATTGCCAGCGAACCTTGGTCGATAGAAAACTATGCTGACGGCTTGATGAATGAACTTTTTGCCGATATCGATCAGATTCTAGATGGTAGGAGTGATCTGCCTGCCAAGATTTTGCAACGTGGCAATCACACGACAAGCGCTACAATCTCACAAATTGGGGAATCTTTCGACTCCCTTTATCAGTTAGGTCACCCTTTAGCACACAGTCAATCCCAACCCCGTGCCCAGATACTAACGGACAATTTAGCCACTTTGGAAAGCTCTTCTGTTAAAGCATTACCTTTAGAATATGGTTCTTTACAAGCAGCCACAGTGTCACAAATTGTCGTCCCACAGAAAGTGATCCACCCTGTTCAATCAGTTCCTCAAGTAAAGAACCAACAATTGAGTAAGTTCCTGATTGACACTTCTAGTGTTAGTAAAGTCAGCAAACCACGTCAGAAATGGCGAAGCATTTTGGTCAAACTCCTTTCTCTGGGTATTCCCTTAGGCTTAATTATCAGCGCTGTTATTTGGTCACTACACTCTGGAGTGCTCAATCGTCTCAATACCAAATTCTTCCAGCATGCTTTATGGCAATCGCCGCAACAGTTGCCGACAACAGCAAAAGTCGAGGCAGACTTAGTTAACTACCTTTTAGGATCACTGGCAGCTATTGATCGTCAAGAGACGAACAATCACAAATCTGCTAAGACTCTGCTTGCCACTGTTAGTCCAGCAAACCACACAGCCTATGCTTATGTGAGCGATCGCCCTACGGGTAATCTATCATCTCTGAATTCTAGCAACGCTTCATCAACCCCCAGTCATTCGACAACAGTTGTTGAGCGACTTTACATCCCCATCTATCAAGCGCCCTCTCCCATGCGCTACTCACCTCCACCTGTTGTTGGTCCTCTCAAAGCTTTACCACAATGGGCAGTAGCACCCAAGAAAGTTACACCCTTACCCACTTCTCCTTTGAAAACTGCTTTAAACGCTGTGCCAAAATCAGCTAAGCCAGTGACTGTTCCTGCACCTGCTGCTGTTAGACCAACAATCAAGCCTCTTGCCGTACGAACCAAACCTGTCATTGTGGGAAATTCACCTAAGCCTCTCGCTACATCACCTGTTGTTCCATTCCAAGCAGAGTTACCAAAACGACCCATAGTCTCTGATCCATCTTCAACCGGACAAGAGGTGGTGGCTATAGTATCTCCTTCTAGTGTTCCTGCTCCTTCCCATATATTGGAGGGATTACTAGAGTTAGGAAATAAATCGGCTGCTTTATTTAAGATTGATGGTATCACTCGCCGTGTTAATGTAGGTGAAAGTATTGGGTCCAGTGGTTGGACACTCGTAGATGTCTCTAAGGGTGAAGCCGTCATTCGCCGTAATGGGGAAGTGCGATCAGTTTACACAGGGCAGCAGTTTTGAGACAAAACTGACAGATTGGAATTTGTTTACTCTCATTGTTTCAATGGTAGAGTGAACCAAAAAGTAGCTCCTGCTTGAGGATCGCTGAGAACACCAATGTCTCCACCGTGAGCGGTGACAATTTGCTTACATAGATATAATCCCAACCCTAGACCTACAGAGTTACGGACATTTGTACCCCGAAAATAGAGGTTAAACAGCTGATCGCGCTGTTGTTTACTCATCCCTACTCCGTTATCCGAGACAGTGCTACAAATGTAATCACCCTCAATGATTGCATCAATTGTGATGCTTAAACCTGGAGGATTATGTTTAACGGCATTAACAATCAAGTTGGAAAAGACTCGCCACAACTGTGTAGGGTCGGCATTGACTAATGGCAAATCGGCTGAAACTAAATTAGCCAAACTTGCTTGATTTTCTCGCAGCATTGGTTCCAAATCAGCGATCGCTGCTTCTACCACCTTATACAGTTGTACACTTTCATATTGCAACACAACACCTTGTACTTCATTGGTATGTGCTTCCATCAAGGAGTTAATTAAGTTAAGTTGGCGATCGCTACTTTGTACCATGCGTTCTAAAACCGACCGAGGCACAGAAATTACGGAAGATGTTGCTTGTATATTTCCCCTATCTCCCAACTCCTGACTCCCCACTCCCCTATTTAACAAATTCCTCAGAACCATGAGAGTACCAAGCACAGGGTTGCGTAAATCATGAGAAACGGCATGGAAAAATACTCGTAGTGCCTCCTCGGTGCGTTTGCGATCGCTAATATCAAGAATCACTCCCACTAAACCACCCAGCGTGTTATCTGCTCTTGAGAAAGTTGCCTTGTAGAATATGACATCATGCTTCTTACCATCCTTGTAGACAACAGAACTTTCATAAGTCTGAATGCCTCGCTCCTCTAACAATACCCTATCTACTTGGTGATACTGTTCAGCTAGTTCTTTAGGTGCTAAATCAAACACAGACTTGCCAATAATTTGCTCTTTGCACAAACCTAAGGCTTCCTCGAAAGCTTTGTTACAACCAACATAAAAGCCTTGAGCATTTTGATAAAATACTGGGGTTGGAATGGTATCAATTAAAACCTGCAAAAAATCAAACTGTTCTTGTAGTGCTGCTTCTGCCAGCTTGCGCTTAGTAATATCTTCAATTAGCCCTTCATAGTAAAGTAGTTCTCCTGTTTGAGCACGCACTGCGTAAGCCTTTTCTGAAATCCAGACAATAGAGCCATCTTGACGATAAATCTGGGACTCAAACCCTGACACCCTACCGTCTTGTTCCATCAGCCGCACAAACTCTGCATAACGATGCGGATCAACATATAGCTGACGTTCAATATTAGTGAGGTTTTCTATAACCTCTTGGGCAGAAGAATAGCCATAAATACTTGCTAGTGCAGGATTTGCCGTGATGTAACGTCCCTCAGGAGTGCTTTGAAAAATCCCTTCAACTGCATTTTCTACGATACTACGGTACTTTGCTTCTGCAACCTCTAGTTTCTGATAAGCAGTTTCCAACTCTTTACGGGCAAAAAACTCTGAGCCTTGTAAGCATTCGTATAAATACACTGCCAAATCACTGATGAAGCACACCCAAAAAAGAGACAAAATCAGTGTTATATCGTATATGGGCTGATTTTGGAATGGCGGCGGTAATTTCAGACCCAAGATGGGATTGACAGTAAAGTAGTAGATGACTATCACTAACTGTGATGCTAAATGAAGATACCAACGTATGGGTACCAGTGTGGCTTGAGTCAGGAACACAAGCATCCAAGCCAATCGATCAGGGAGAGCATAACCTTGAATAGTGGCGACGATTTGCTCTACTAAAGTGATAGAAAAAGACAAACATAAAAAGAATAGCCCTGGATAACGACGAATTATTTTAGTTTTATAGAGAACCAAACACCCCAATAGACTGAGGAATATAAAAATTTCAATAGTGAAAAAAAGGTGTTTAATTTCCCTTGTCAGCCTTGCAACTTCTTGAAGGGAAAAGACTTGCTGAAAAATATCTCTTAATATAAAAGTAAATACACAGATGATCGCGAGCCACAGTACTAAGTGTAACCGTTGCCACATAAAGCGATGCCTGACGGCAAGCCACTCTGGGGATTTGTGCCACACTTTGTATTCAAGCTTCATTGCCTTACCAGTTGGAGCATTGACACAATTAAAGGCTTCGCTCCAAGACTTCTGGACAGTTCTCAATAGAGTTGCTTTCAGTGTCTGCCCAAATCTTTTTATACTATGGAAGGCATTTGCCTTCTTCATGGCGGCTATTTCCTACTCACATTTGATCTGATCGATTTGCTATGGGTAGTGTGAACCAAAAGGCTAACCCACGGTTGCAGTTACTGTTTATAACACCCATCTCACCCCCATGTGCCCTGATAATTTGCCGACAAAGAAACATTTTTAAGCCAATGCTTGTTGAAGATCGTGCTTGTGGATCGCGGACATACAAATCAAAGAGGCGATCGCACTCCAACTTACTCATTCCCACACCGTTATCTTGAATAGTACAGCGAATCATTCCCTTTTCAACTGTAGCTTTCAAGATAAAGTTTAGCCCTGGGGGATTGTTTTGTAAGCTGTGTGTCAACAAACTCACAAAAACCTTCTGTAACTGCTTTGGATCAGCAATGACCAATGGCAGATCAAGAGGAACCAAGTTGTTGATAGTCGCTTGATTTTGTGCCAGCACCTGTGACAAATCTTTCATAGTTGTCCCAATCAGCGTACTAAGATTCATCGCCTCACGATGGAGAACGACCCCTTGCTCAACACTTGCATGAATTTCTAGCAATGAGTCAATCATCGCTAGTTGCCGATCATTACCTTGGATCATACGCTCAATAATCGAGAGAGATACAGGAATAGAGAAAGGTCCAGAAAATACTTCTCCCCCTCGTCCCCCTTGTCCCCCTTGTCCTTCTTGTCCCCCTCGTCCCTTAGCAAGCAAATTATTTAACACCATCAAGTTCCCCATCACTGAAGTCCGCAAATCGTGGGAGACTGTGTGCAGAACAACATCTTTCACCCGGTTCAGTTCTTGGAGTTCTTGCATTTTCTGCTGTAGCTGAGCTGTTCGTTCTTCTACTTGACGTTCCAAATTTGTATTTAGTTGCGCCAGTTCTTGGTAAAGTTGTGCTTGCTGAATGGCGATCGCGACTTGTTCTGACATCTGCTGAAGCAAATCAATTTCCATTGGTTGCCAATGACGTGGTCCGGAACATTGATTAACAATCAGTGCACCAAAAAACTCTTCATCTAGGATGATTGGTACAGCCAAAGTAGCCCTTGTGTGAAATTCTTGATACAGCGCTGTTAATTGGGGAGATGCTTCTACTTGCGTAATATCTTCTATTATCCGTAAACGATTGGTGGCTAGTAGCTTTTTCAGTTCTAGAAGATAGGGTTCAGGTTCAGGTTCCCAATTCAAAACCGATGGATATTGTGGATTTAGAGATTCTGCAAGAATTCTTGATTGCGCTTTAGCATCCCTAAGAGCTATAAAAACTCGATCTACTTGCAAAAATTGCCGAACTTCGTTAACTGTAGTCTGAAGAATTTGGTCGAGGTTCAGCGAGTGTCGAATTCTCTTAAGAGTTTCTGCTAATAAGTGATCACGTTGTGCAGAAAGGTGAAGTAATTCTTCTGCCTGCTTGCGTTGTGTCATGTCATTCATAACACAAATGACACAAGGCTCTTCACTGAGATTGATCACTTCTGCTGAGAAAAGAACCACTCTTGGTTCACCTAACTTTGTATAAAACTCAGCTTCTAAATTGCGAATCAATCCCTCATCCTGCAACATCTTTTGGATTTCGATACCACGAGGAATGTTGCGCCAAAGATTCAACTCGGTGGGGGTACGACCAATCAATTCTTCCCGAGAAAATTCACTAATTTGGAGAAAGGCATCGTTGACATCAACATAGCGCCCTTCTTGGAAAGTTAAAATAGCTATGGGAATAGGACTAGAACGAAACGCTTTGCAAAACTTCTCTCCAGATTCGCGCTGTGCTAGTTCTGTTTGCTTACGATCTGTAATATCGGTAAACAAACCAGCCCAAATTATATCTTCTCCTTGTCGTGCTGGATTAGAAGCACCTTGAATCCATTTGAGTTTGCCACTAGGAGTAATTATGCGACCTTCCCAATGCCATGATACCAACTGGCTACTAGAGATTGCGATCGATTCCTCAAAGGCTTTGAGATCTTGTGGATGAATAAGTTTGTGTAGTACCAGAAAGTCTTTTTGCACCTCTTCCGGTTCTACTTCACACAGATCTCTACATCCAGAACTTACATAAACAACAGATTGGGAACCATTCTGTCGCTGAAAGAATTGGAAAATCATGCCTGGTAAGTTGGCAGCAATATTCTCTAGCAGGAGCAATGCTCCTTCGGGAGAATCTGGTACATACAGCGCTTTCATGGTTTTATCCACTATGTGTTATTCCATACACAAGTAACATTAGCGCTCAGCAGGCACCAAAACTTATCTAACCCCTGATAGCTAAAAGCTATGGCTGATCGCTATTACCTTTTAGGGTATATTTCTAAGGAAGATACCGCATTCACCCAATTGGATGAACCGCCATAACTTACAATGCACGCGAAGAGGGACAGGGGAGTAAAAGGGGACGAGGAGGACAAGGGGACAAGGAGGACAAGGGGGACAAGGGGACAAGGGGACGAGGGGGACAAGGGGACGAGGAGGACAAGGGGACAAGGAGGACCAGGAGCAGAGGGGAAGACTCTATAATTATGTCCTAACTCCTAACTCTTAACTCCTATCAATCAGGGACTAAGACAGAAGAAATCTGATTGTCAAAATCTGTTTCGGTTTTAGAATTTTCTGAATCTATCGGTGTGGAAGTCAGCGGTTCTCTCGCTATACCAATAGATAAGTTGGGAGTATGAGTAGAACTGTCACTAGGTTCAGACGCATGAGATGATTCTTTTTTACTTCCTATAAAAGCAGCTATCAGAGAACCTACTCTTGTCAAAAATTCTTGACAACTCCGATGAAAATCGTATTCATATGCAGCATATAAAGAAAGTGTACCTACAATCTCTGTTTGATAAATGAGTGGAAAACAACCAAAAGATTTAAATTTGTTATCCATTATCCACTCTTTGTTTCTAAATTGCTCTATCCTCTCAGGAATATTCTCAATTATTAAGGGTTCTCCTAACTCTAATACTTTGCCTACTAGTCCTTCTCCTAACTTAATATCTTCGTTTTTTATTCTATATTTCCATTGAACTCTTGAAACACTGTCTTTAGATTTAATACCTAAAATATTTGACTGATTCTTCACTCTTAATATACACACTTCAAAAGCAGTATGCTCAGATATTAACCTAGTCACAACTTCTTTATAAGCTTTTTCTTCGTTTTGAGAATTCACCAAAAAACTGCTGATATCTGATTCTAGTTGGTTTTGTCTATTTCGGCGTATATTAGACAAAGCTGTGGCAACTGCTGAAGCGATCGCGGAGAGCCAATATATTTCATTTGGAATAAAACCACAAATTTGAAGAGGTTTACCCGTACCAGGGTGAATTTTATTAATGACTTCTAAAACTCCATAAGTTTTATTCTGCCCATTTAAAGGTACTGCCAGAGCACAATTAATTTTTCCTAGTTTTTTTGAATATTCAGCTTTGCTCTTGCTATCTAAATTCTCTTGCTTTAGCATATTGCTACATTGAGGTTTACCGAATTTACCTTCTTGTGGCAGAGCAGTTCTTCCTGTAAAGCTTTCACCTACAGCATAACTTTCTTCAGAAAACCATGTGTTTTCTATAGTTTCACCTTTGGTATCAACTCCTTGTATTCCTTTACGGTGTAGCCTTCCATCTTTCCCAAACATAAAAATAGAAGCTGTTTGAGAATGTAATCTTTTTCTGACAAAACTCAAAGCCTTTTGTATAACTTTATTTTCATCATTTAAACTCAGCAATTCATTTCTAACTTCTTGTAAGTCCTCAAGGAGTTGTTCAGGAGTAATATTGTTACTAGAAGGCATTTGCTGAGATAAACCATACTCTATTTGCTTTATGATTTCTGTTATGTTTCCTGTGCTCTCACCATAAAAGCGAAACACTCCTTGAGAACACTTAATTTTATCAAATACTTCTTTATATAAAGCTACTTGCTCTGGAATAGCCGAAAAATTAACTAACCTTTTGTTTCTTTTATCTTTAAGATTATCCTCATCATACCAAACTAGTAGTTGACTATTATCCGCAGTTTCAAGAACCGCATATTCCTTAGTTGGTAAACTGTAATCACTATCTTGAAATTCCTTAAGTTTGACACCAGTACAAAATTCTTGAGCTAAAGGTTCATAAGTGTATCGCATTATGACATATACCTTATATTTAGAAGCATGTTCTAAAAGGAATTTTGTACTTTTTCTAAACTCTTCTATATCTGACAGAATAAATATCCTTTCACTGTTTGGACTGGCAGTATATCCAATCTCATCGCCTTGATCATTTGCCCAAAAGCTTTCTACACTATTAACAATAGAGACTGCCTTAACACAAGGATTAATATCTTTATCTTTCTGTAAAGACACAAGATAGCGTGGATAAAGTTCTAGGGGAATTGAGTACACGCTATCTTTAGCAACAACATTTTCGATTTGCTCGCATACATCATTTAGAACATTAGTGATGAGTTTTTTGAAGAGTTTGTTAGTTTGGAAATATTTGTTATCTTTGAGTATTTGCTGTCCTGCTTTCAACAGCAGTTTAGATTTTGAAGATTCATCTGGAATGAGATCATTTGTTTGGTTTTGAATAATCTCTTGCCACCAAATAGAATCAGTAAGTTTAAAGTCTATCCAATCTTTAGAGTCTTGTTTATCTCCACCAATAATCTCATAAAGGAGTTCAGCCAGGTTATCTTTGTTTGTGCCATCTACTATGGGAAAGTGCAATAGCAGATCAGTGAGTTCTTCATTGCTAAAACGCAAAAGCTTGAAATTATTAATCTTTCCAGAAAGGAAGCCGACAGTAAAGTTTACCCAGGGATTGTTTGAGAATCCTTGTGTCAAACAAATGATACCGTAATTGTTCTCCTCTAACGCCTGTGTCGTTTTAGCTAGCCAATGTGAACTAGAGTTAATATCTACCTCCAAGATTGACGCTTCAATCTGTGGATGTCTAAAAACATCACCCAGTCCTTTAGCAATGGACTTACCAACTTTGCCAGACCAAAAGATGAGGACTTTTTTCTTACCCAGCTTAGACTGATATCTGTCTGTGAGAATTTTTTGTAATTTGGGTAATTTACCAGGTCCTGCACCAGTCAGCCGGAATTTGGCATAAATCTTACTCAGCCTCTTTTGAACTGCATTTTGCGACTCTATCCCCAACAGTGTTTGTATCTCTGCTGGCGACTTGCCATTCAAAGCACAAGACAATACCTCCTGTTCACCTTGGGATAAACCTTCCTCGGTAACTAGTTCTTTTAAAACATCTGGAGGAATTATAGCCATACCTACATCATATAAAAGCCTCAGTTATTTTAACAGTAAGCTTATAAGATTTTAATATCTCTCTTAAAAGCCTCATTTTTGGTGTATAGATGTTATAAGATAAAATACACTCACTTAAGTGAGGCTTTTAGAGAGGATCTACATTATGGCTTCTTCTGCAAAAAATCGTCAACAAATTGACAAAATTTCCTCCAAGACAATTCCAGGCTATCTGGTAAGTGCAATAACCCTCGCTTTCTATGGTGGATTCTTCATTTGCCACAATATGCTCTCTTCTCATACTTGGCACAAGACGGATCATGACCAAGTTGTACATATTCAGACACAGCCGACTTATAATATCCCACCAGCTGAGTATCAAGCAATGGCATCTCTACTGATAAACCTCTTAATTAGCATCAGCACTGCTATTGAAAGTCTTAGTCGTCAATTACCTTCTGAAGTTGATGATGATGAAGTTGCTTTGGAAGATGATGAGGTTGACAAACCATCATCCCCTTTGCACGCTCCTAACACAAATCTTCTCACATTGATATTGCGAGGTAAGGGTTCGACGTTCTTACGTGACTTCTACATCTCCATTGAGCCTATCAAAGGTATTATCAACCTTGAACAACTTTTGCAACATAGCAACCATAGCTTTGCTTGTGGATTCCGGATGTTGCTTGATGAGTTACGACATCCTAATTTGGAATGGATCAAGGTTACTCAGGATGGTCACTGGTATGTTTCCCACCAAGCATACTTCCCAATGATGATTTGGATGAGAGAAGAAATCATTCGTCAATCTCAGTTAGAAGCTGAGATCTGTAGTGAAGGTGGTTTGTTAAATCACAGAAGTGTGCAATTTCAACTGCCTAACAGAAATTAGTTAAGAATATCAACTATCTGAAAAGTACAATTAACCAGGGGATGTATAGGATTGCTCTTGTGTAAATATCGAGCTTAACGGAGCTGCCAACATCCTCAACAAGTAGACTTAAACTATGTCTGCAAACTTATCTGTTGCCTCAATCAACGCGCTGCGAATACCAGGCTCACTCATCGAATGTCCGGCGTCAGCGACAACAATGAATTCTGCTTCTTGCCAGGCGCGATGTAATTCCCAAGCCGATACCATTGGGCAGACAACATCATAACGTCCTTGAATAATGACAGCGGGAATATGCCGGATACGGTGAACATTCAAAAGTAATTGATTCTCTACTTCAAAAAATCCCTTATTTATAAAGTAATGGCACTCAATTCGTGCAAATGCATCTGCAAATTCATTGTCGCCAAACTTTTGTATCAGTTCTGGGTCTAGGAAGAGTCTACTGGTACTAGCTTCCCAAATTGACCAAGCACGCGCTGCTGCCAACCTAATATGTAAATCTGGACTAGTCAAGCGTTTGTAATAGGCACTCAGCATATCCTCACGTTCAGCGATCGCAATTGGCTTGACATATTCTTCCCAAGCATCGGGGAAAATATAGCTAGCGCCCTCTTGGTAAAACCATCGCAACTCTTTTTGTCGCAACATGAAGATGCCACGTAGAATGAGTCCTGTACATCGAGAGGGATGGGTTTGACTATAGGCTAGTGATAGAGTACTCCCCCAACTGCCACCAAACACAACCCACTTTTCTATACCTAAATGCTCTCGTAGTTTTTCAATGTCACTCACTAAATCCCAAGTTGTGTTTTCTTTAAGTTCAGCATGGGGTGTACTTTGACCACAACCACGTTGGTCAAACATCACAAGTCGCCATTTTTCTGGGTTGAAATATTGTCGATACAAAGGTGGACATCCACCACCAGGTCCACCATGCAGCAAAACAATAGGTTTACCCTGCGGGTTACCTGATTCTTCAAAATGAATTGTATGGAGGTCACAAACCTGTAAACGACCTTCTTTGTAGGGTTCAATTGGGGGATAAAGTTCTCTCATGCCACTATCTTATTGGTACTGTGTTATGTGTTTACTAGCACATGCTAAGAATCTTTACCAGAATAACCAAAAGCGCCCCCCTTTGAGGAGAGCGCCTTTGATGATTATGATTTTTCCCAGTTGCGATCGCGCTTGCGATTAGCCGTTGATAGCAGGAGCAGAGAGAGCAACAGGAGCTGCTTCACCTGCAGCCAAGTCGAGAGGGAAGTTGTGAGCATTGCGCTCGTGCATGACTTCCATACCCAAGTT
>JAJPJF010000049.1 GCA_021324415.1 Nostocales cyanobacterium Centralia_MAG_434 | reverse complement strand
TATCGAGAACAACTTGCAGGCAAAGGCGGCATAGGTCAACTGCAGAGGGGTAGCGAACGATTTTTGCGTGGCTTATACAAAACATTACAACATTTTCCTGATCCTGCAGAACGTTTTGACAAACTAGTGTACGCTTACGGTCAGATTGGTTATCTAAATGCTGCTATTCAAGGCCTTTTTTCCAAGCGTCATTAGTCCAATTAATATTAATATATGTACTCTAAAATACCAGTCTCCGTAATCATTCCAGCAAAAAACGAACAAGTTAATTTACCAGCTTGTCTGACTAGCCTTCAAAGAGCTGATGAAGTGTTCGTCGTGGATTCTCAAAGCAGTGATAGAAGCGTCGAAATTGCTAAAACCTATGGGGCAAATGTTGTACAATTCTACTTCAATGGACGTTGGCCAAAAAAGAAAAATTGGTCTTTAGACAACCTAACTTTCCGCAATGAATGGATACTTATTGTAGATTGCGATGAGCGCATCACTCCTGAACTCTGGGAAGAAATTGCCTCTGCAATTCAAAATCCTGAATATGATGGTTACTACCTCAACCGTCGTGTTTTTTTCCTCGGTCAATGGCTTCGACATGGTGGTAGATATCCTGACTGGAATCTACGGTTGTTTAAGCATAAAAAAGGTCGCTACGAAAATCTCAACACCGAAGACATTCCGAACACTGGAGATAACGAAGTTCACGAACACGTTATTTTATCTGGAAAAGCTGGATACTTAAAAAATGATATGATTCACGAAGATTTTCGTGATCTTTACCACTGGATAGAACGTCACAATCGCTATTCTAACTGGGAAGCTCGTGTCTATCTCAATTTGATAACTGGCAAAGATGATAGCGGAACCATCGGCGCAAATTTTTTTGGAGATGCAGTGCAACGCAAACGCTTTTTGAAAAGAGTATGGGTATATCTACCATTTAAGCCATTCTTACGCTTTATTTTGTTTTATATTATCCAACGTGGGTTTTTAGATGGCAAAGCTGGGTACATCTACGCACGGCTTTTAAGTCAATATGAATATCAAATAGGAGTCAAACTCTACGAATTGCGTAACTGTGGTGGTCAGCTAAATACCACATCTACAGCCGTGAGAATAGACAATCCTTCATTAAAATCGGGCATAGGGCATGGGGCATAGGAGGACAAGGAGGACAAGGAGGACAAGGAGGACAAGGAGGACAAGGAGGACAAGGGAAGGAGGACAAGGAGGACAAGGAAGACAAGGAGGACAAGGAGGACAAGGGAAGGGAGCAGAGGAGAACACTACTCTATAATATGCCCCAACCACACCCCACTTCCCATTCCTAACTCCCCACACCCCACACCCCACACCCTACTACTCCCCATGCCCAATCCCGAACCTTTTGTCAATTTACGCAACTATGACCAATCCTGGTTTGATAGGGGACGTGCAGGTTGGTATATTTTGTTATGGTGGCTTGTGCAGGCGATCGCTTTCCCCCTGACTCCTCATCCATTTCATGGTCTGCGTCGTGCCTTGCTGCGATTATTTGGTGCTGACATTGGCAAAGGTGTGTTGATTCGTCCTACTGCTCGTTTCACTTATCCGTGGAAAATCTCTATTGGTGACTATAGCTGGATTGGAGATGATGTGGTTTTATACAGTCTTGATCAGATTAAAATCGGTGAACATTGCGTCATTTCCCAAAAAAGCTATTTATGTACTGGTAGTCATGATATGAATGACCCAGCTTTTGGGTTAAAAACAGCAAGCATCACCATTAGAAATGGCGTGTGGATTGCAGCAGATTGCTTTATTGGACCAGGAGTAGAAATTGGTGCTAATGCTGTTATTGGAGCTCGTAGCAGCGTTTTTAGTGACATACCCCCTGAACAAGTTTCTTGGGGAACTCCCTGCCATCCAAGGTATCATAGAAAAATCAGGTAATTATCACATCGCAAGCGTTATACTCTGTGTAAAAAGAGTTTTAAAAACACAGTTTTAAGATTGTCTTTACTTCAATGAGTCTCAACTTCCGCTTTGCTGTAGTTAGCGATTTACACATTGCGCTTCCCCACACAATCTGGGATCACCCTAGTCGGTTCCACCTGGTTGAAGTCAGTATCCCAGCCTTTGAAAGAGTACTAGAAAGTTTAACACAACTTAATTTAGATTTTCTATTGCTTCCAGGAGATTTAACCCAGCATGGGGAACCAGAGAATCATACCTGGTTAAAAGAACGTTTAGCTCGACTGCCTTTTCCAGTTTATGTTGTTCCTGGCAATCATGACGTTCCTGTTTTAATAGCAAATGAACAATCTATTGGTTTGCTTGATTTCCCAAACCATTATTGTAAATTTGGCTACAACGATTCAGATCATCTTTATTATACTTGTCAGCTGTTACCCGGTGTTAGACTGATTGGGCTAAACTCCAACTACTTTAACGAGCAGGGACAACAGGTAGGGCGTTTGGATGCTAACCAACTTCAGTGGCTAGAAAAAGTTTTACAAACAGCTCGTCATGAATTGGTGCTGGTAATGCTACATCACAATGTCATTGAGCATTTGCCTAATCAATCTCGCCACCCCATGGCAAATCGCTATATGCTAGAAAATGCACCAGAGCTATTACATCTGTTACGACAACACAATGTAAGGTTAATCTTTACAGGACACCTGCATGTACAAGATGTTGCTTACTTCAATGGTCTATATGATATCACCACAGGCTCTTTAGTAAGCTATCCTCATCCTTACCGTGTCCTAGAGTTTCATCAAGATAAGCATGGTAGGCAATGGTTGCAAATTCTATCCCATAGAGTGGAATCAGTACCTAATTTCCCAAACTTACAACAAACCTCACGGGAGTGGATGGGCGATCACAGTTTACCCTTCTTGCTCAAGCTGCTTACCCTACCTCCGTTAAACCTACCATTAGCACAAGCACAAGAACTAGCTCCTAGCCTGCGAGAATTCTGGGCAAATATTGCTTTTGGGGATGCTTTGTTTGATTATTCCCATTTCCCCCAAGAAGTGTCTCACTACTTCAAGAAATATAGTGCAATCTCTTCCTGTGGAGCACCCGCTTTGATCGATAATAATACGACATTGTTGCTCTAGGTCATGGGGCATGCCCCATGCCCTATTCTTAACTCCTAACTCTCCATTTGCCGACAAATTCCAAATACAGAGGTGTAGTTGTGTAAGAAGGTACTTCCACTAACAGGACCGATTTCACCATTACAGAAGAAGCCTGTTAAGGGGATATTTTTGAGGTAGCGCCTAAATAATTCAGAATCAACGTTGGGTTTTCCGTAGAGTCCTTCTCCTCGTGCTACACAGGAAAACATTAATGCACCAAAGGCAGCAGTTTCGGAAACTTGTTGTTTTTGATAGTGCATCAGCAAAAATTCCAGGTCTTCAGCAGAGGCTTGACCATCACGCAAGTGGAATTGTAGCCGTTGCCCTGGGCGGATATAATCGGTGATTGCTATTGCACCAGCAGATGGGTCAACACCCAGAATACTGCGAATCAAAAAGTCGCCTGGATGCAAATCTTGCTTGAACTCATCCATGGCCATACCCACAGATAAAGAGTTCTGTGCTAGCATTCTTTCTTCTTCGCTGAGACTGGCAATCAAGTCTCTTAACACAATTAACGGCACTTGCTCATCTAGTTCTAAGATGATATTGCGATCGCCTTTTGTGACTTGGTGTGGCTTGCCAATTGGTCGGCATCCTTGTGCCACAATTGCTTCTAAAACAATATTGCCACTTAAAGAGATACCAATGGTTCCCTCATGATATAGGCAATCATTATAAAACAAGGTCGTACGACCACTGATCCCGCCACCACTGGCTTGTCCCCCTACTGTTACAGAACCAGGATAAGCAAAATCTAGCCCTTTTAACAGATCAGTGATTCCAGAAGATAAAGATCCGGATAGTAAAATGAAATAAGGTGTAGGCGAAGGTGATACACCGATTAAATCTAGCCAAGCACTTGGTGGACTATCTAAATCTGGTAATTCTTCTGCAATCACATGAAAGGGATGAATGTTGACTCCTGGAAGGCGCGCCAAAGTTAGACATAAGGCTGGTTCTGATTCAAGTTCTTTCGTTTGTCCCCACTGACTTGTGCCAATTATCCCACCACCGCTACAGCCTATTAATACAGGTACCGCAAGTCGCTCCCTCAGCAAGGGCAAGAGACGGGAATACTCACTTGTAAAAGCAGACGAAATAAAAACTAGACCCAGATCTGCAGGTGCTGTTAATGAAGAGACAGCCTGTTGTACAACATCTGTGACAGCGGCTTCTAAAGAAGGAAGGGTCGATAGGGCATTTGCCCACTGCATTTGGTCTGCCATGAGTTTTAGGCTCTTTTTCTTTCTTGGCTAGTTGGTTGTGTTTTTGGGGAACATTAATGGCATCTTAGTTTAAGAGTTAGCACCACTTCTTTGTATCTCCAAGGAAAGTCAATACTGAATGCGTTTAGAAATATTGTATAATTTTTATTTTACATAAGTAACCAAGCTTAAATAAAGGTAACCGAAGTTAAAGATTAGGAAAATAGCAAAAGACTGGTAGTGGCACGGCAGTTTGCAAGCAACGCCCTGTCAGATTCAACTACCTTTTCAGGAACACATTCTACTCAAATCGAAGAGACTATTCTCATAAATGCTTGATAATTACTAATTATTTATGCCCAAATCTTAAAAGATAAGGGTGACCAGAGCATTAATACTCATCATGAGTAGATAGAATGAGAAAGATAGTCGGAAAAACTGTCATTTTTAGACTTTTCTATACTAGTATTAACGACACACAACAAGACTAAAGCAATGACTAACAACATCCAAGATCAAATCCAAATAGAGCTTGAAGAAGCTCGTAAAGTCTGTGACGTTTCGGGTAGTAACTCTGCAGAATGTGCTGCCGCTTGGGACGCTGTAGAAGAACTGCAAGCAGAGGCTTCTCACCAAAAACAAGCCAAGCAAAAAAACTCCCTAGAGCGCTACTGTGATGCCAATCCAGAAGCTGATGAGTGCAGAGTTTACGAAGACTAAACCAACAAGGAGTGTAAAGGGATAAGAGTATAAGGGTCTGGGGAGAGGTCTTTTTTGAAAAGCACGAGCTATCGTGTGGTTCTTCCCAATCCCCACACTCTTAGCTCCCTCTATTGAAAAAAGCTATGGACAATGAAGTCTGGTTTCGCCCTCTAGTTTGGATGGATTACCGACTGGCAGTTTTATTCACAGTTGTTATTCCTCTAATCCTGCTAGTTTGGGCTTTTGTGTTAAAAGCTGAAGCGATGCAACGCCTGTTAACCATTTACTGGCGGGTATCAAGTTTACTAGCGATTACTGTTTACTTGATGATTGCTCAGTTTCCAGTGAGTTTTATTTCAGGGTTCATGGCACTTATACTGATTCCAATTTCACTATGGTTCTGGGTGGACTTAAATGATGAAATTGACTAT
>JAJPJF010000549.1 GCA_021324415.1 Nostocales cyanobacterium Centralia_MAG_434 | reverse complement strand
TCGTCAACCAGGAATCTCCTCAATTATCTGTACACAAAATAGCTCAAAAGATTAAAAACTATAACAAAGTTTCCCTAGTAAATCTTAACTATATTTATAAAATCGTAAATAACTAACGAGACGTGAGTGGAAAGCACACGCTTCGCGAACGCACTACTTATTCCATTTAGGGGATGCTACCGTACTAAAAGAGTGTACGGTAATCCTAATTTGATTGATGAAAATTCCCAACCCTATCGACCCGGTTTGCTTAAAAAACCGGGTCTCTCTACCCTCACGAATTGTTTAGGATTGCCATATCTCTTACAACAAGACTAAATGTGTCATATGGCACAAAGCAAACACAAGTAAATAGTGAGAGACTTTGCAAGTAGTCGAGTGAAAAATTTTAGGATTTTTTCATTATAGTCAGGAGATTCAGAGGCACCATGCAACCCTCACAAACTCACCGCAATCCTCTAATGAGTTCTCGGATCACATCTGATGCTGGTCTCCCAGTCTGCTGACAATACTCCTCAAGTTTCTGCACTTCAGTTGATGCCAAGTTAACAGTAATGCGCTTAACCGCCCATTTTTTCTTCATGTTTAACAAATAAAAGCCTATTCATAGGTAAGTTCAGTTGCTTATGTTTGAAGCTATCTTTTGACCATCATCGTAGGAGCATTCTGATGAGGTACCTCCGTTAGTAAATCTCAGTATTTTGCTGTGTTCTTCTCTACCTCATGTAAAAAAACTACTCAGATCATCACAGTTGTAAAGCCGGATGACTGTACCAGCTATAAGGCCCATCTGTAACAGGATGAATATTTAACTCTTCCCGCCACTCATCTAAAGGACGTTCTAGTCCTTCTTCCCATTTGATCGGAAACAAAGGTTTTGCTGATTGACCCATAGTAAGTCCAGCTGAAATTAGGTCAAATTTATACTTGAGTGTCTTACGCTGCTCCTCTGCATTTGTTGCCTCGAGATACAGTTTTTCACTGGTAAAAAAACCGAGAAACAAAGAGAGAAGATCGATAAATAAGAAACTAGGGAAGCGAGTTTGAGCGGTGATTACAGAAATCACTCCCAATTCCCCAAAATTATCAAGGCTGAATCCTGTGATTATGTGATGGATATCATGTGTCTTAAGAATACGAAGGGAAATGTAGTCAGCATCTTCCTCTATGCTTGGTGGCACATCGTAAAATTGGGGATCATAACCCAAAGTACTCAATACTTTGGCAAAAGTCCAACCAAGTGAACCTTTGGGCATTTTCAACATGGCATCCAAATTGTAATCAGGACCAACGTACTTTTCTTTGAGCATTTCTGCTGAGGATGGTTCGTATTGAATCGCTCGGACACACAACTGCATCTGAGGACTATCACGTAGCCTTCTGCCAAGCTCAAAAACGTTACTTACATCTTGCCCAGAACCAGCTGCTAAATCAACAAGTTCTAGAAAGTTTTGTAAATTTTCTGGAGAAGTGATTTCATTGATATATTTGTAGGGCATAAAAGCTAAATACGCTAGCTGGGGAATCTGATGAAGTAAGGTAAGTCGGTAGGGACGTGACTGGTATTAGAGTTTTTGTAAAAAAGTACAAATCCTCAAACTATAGAAGAGAGTGGGAGTCAATCTCAATCACAAAATAGAACAAAAAGGTGAAAAACTCGTGTAGAACGTACAATCGTTTTTTGTTCTAAAATCTGAAGATGCTCTAGTAGAAAGTACCTGCTCTTGAGAACACAACCATCTCAACAAGTTAAGGTAAGTATTTACACATAATATGGATTGTGAAGTTTCGGCTAGAAATAGGTAAAAAGTTGTGTTTTGATGATGAGAAAATATTTGAGCAGATTCCGGAATATGGAAATGCGATTGTGTAGCCTTATATAGTTAATCAATCCATTCAAAGAACTCTAGTAAACTCCTGCCTCACTATTTTTGAATGTGGTTTTATCTGTAGCTTATTTTCAGTTCTAGATACACCTCCATCTTAGGTAAAGCCTTGTCAAAGGAGCAACATAAACTATGTGTAATATGTGCAAATTTCTTTCCTCTGTCACCTTGTTCGCTCTTTTCACCCTAAATCTGAGTGCTTGTTCAAAGCCATCAGTGACTGAACAACGGCAGGAGCAACGGCAAACAACTCAAGTAGAACAATATAGCAGTGACAACGGTATTCAGCGACAGTGCAATCGCTCTGTTGTTATACAGAACAACGGCAAGACTGAGGTTCATCAATCTTCTAAGTGTGAATAATCTCCCTGACAACGTAAGGGGGACACAAGGGGAGCTAGCGTAGACAAAGGACATTCCCTATCGCTCTTGTCTGTCCCCCAGTCTTATGCATCAGAAAAAGCCACCCACGTTTCACTGGGTGGCAGCATTGCTTGGTAGTTCTTACTAATTCAAAACTAACTATTCTTTAGGAAATACCCATCAACTTTTAGAGAGATAGAATATCTCACAGAATTATCCCCTAATTATACCTTTAGTTTTCCATGGTTCCTTCGGCTGATAGAGATAATAAGTAGATTGTAACTGCTATGATTTATCCTACATAAAACATAAATTTTCAAGGAACTCAAATTAATGAATATCTTAGCGTGGGTCGTGTTAGGCTTGATTGCAGGTGCAATTGCAAAAGCTATTTATCCTGGTCGTCAAGGTGGTGGAGTCCTGGCAACAATTATATTAGGTATAATTGGCGCATTTATAGGTGGTAGCTTAGGTGTATTCTTCAGCACAGGTAGATTTGTGCTAGCAGCCTCTACTCTAAGTATTACTGGAATTTTAGTAGCTATTTTAGGGGCAATCGTAGCAATCTTCTTGTGGAATTTGATGACCCGTGGTAGTACTGTTTAGAAAAATTGTAGTTAATATCAATAACATCAACAATCAAAAAATTTGTCGAGATTCAGTTATCTCAAAAATTTACACGATAGCGGTGCCTTAACTAAAGGCACCGCTATTTTAATATTGCAGTCTAAGTGTTTGGCGTAGACATGTAGCAGTAGGACAGATCTCGTGGTAAGTTATTAGCGTAACCCAGGCAGCTATCAAGTATAAAAAGATAGCATGGCTTTTTTGCACGAGAAACCTTGTATCGTTATTATCAGTCTCAATGCAATGGGGGCAATACATTGTTAGCAACTTGATGAGTATTTGTAAAGTGTTATTGGATTACTGCTTACCTCAATTATCGATTGGACCTTCACATAAAGAGTTGATTGATACAACGTACATGTTGTTTGCGTCTTACTTAGCGAAAATTTTGGATTTTACTGCTTCTAAAATTATTAACTTAAATGTCATTGATTCTATACTGTTGAGCCTTTGCCTATCAGCTATCTTATTTTACTGCTATGGAATTTATGCTGCGATCGCCTTTCGCCGTCATGCTCCTGTAGATCCAAACTTTCACCCACCCATTACGATACTGAAACCTATTTGTGGGCTAGACAGTGATGCATATGAAAATTTGGCATCCTTTTGCCGACAAGACTACCCAGTGTACCAGATTATCTTTGGTGTTCGGGACTCGCAAGACTCTGGAATAGCAGTAGTCAAACAAATTATTCAAGATTTTCCAAAACTAGATATTCAGTTAGTGGTCAATGATCGCATTATTGGAACTAACCTCAAAGTGAGTAATCTGGACAATGCCAAAACTTTTGCTCAATATGAAATTTTAGTAATTGCTGATAGTGATATCCGGGTAGAACGTAACTATTTACGACAAATTGTCCAGCCATTGCAAGATCAGAGTGTTGGTGTTGTGACTTGTCCGTATCGTTCTATACCGCGAGGATGGGTAACAACCTTAGAAGCACTTGGAACTGCTACAGATTTCCATGCTGGTGTTTTAGTCAGCAAGCAATTAGAGGGGATTAAGTTCGCTTTTGGTTCTACTATTGTGATTCGTCAGAAAGTGTTGGAAGCCATTGGCGGATTTAAGGCGATCGCTGACTATTTAGCAGACGACTTTCAACTTGGTTACCTACCAGCTCAAGCAGGTTACAAAGTTGTACTTTCTGATTATGTTGTTGAGCATATATTAGCACCTAGCACAGTTGTTGATGTTATCAAGCACCAAGTTCGTTGGGCTCGTTGTATTCGTGTTTCTCGTCCTTGGGGTTATTTTGGATTAATTTTTACCTATGGTACTGTGACTAGTATTTTATTGTTGATTGCAACACAAGGATCAACTCTAGGCTGGACTGGACTGGGGATCACTTGGACGACACGATTAATCATGGGTTGGGTAGTCGGAGTTCAGATTCTCAACGATCCATCAGCTAAAAAGTTTCTTTGGCTGATCCCTTTACGGGATTTTATCAGCTTTGCTATTTGGTGCTACAGCCTCTTTGGTAATACAATTGAGTGGCGAGGGAGACGACTAAAGTTGAATAAACAGGGAAAATTGGTACTCAGCTAATTCTCTTAGCGATCGCTAACTCATTAAAGTACTGCATTTAGAAATTAATAAACCAAAAGTCTTCCTGAGAGCTAGAATAGACAGAACTTTAACAAGTATTCATATATTTATATGGGGCATCTATTATCCTCAATTTTGCTCGCAATATCATCAAATATTGATAATTTCGCTATAGGTGTTGCTTATGGAGTAAAGAGGATTAGAATAGGTATATTAAGTAACTTAATTATTGCCTTGTTCTCTGGTTTAGGAACATATTGTTCTATGTCAGTAGGAGCAATGATTGGTAGATTTTTATCTGTACATTTAGCTAAGTTTTTAGGTTCTGGAGCACTTGTGCTCATTGGAATTTGGGGAATATGGGATGCATTGCAAACGGAGGAACAAGAAAAAAGGAAACAAAATAAAACCTCTGTCAATGACCTTTCTTATACAACCTTTATTAAAGATCCAGAAAGAGCAGATTTAGATAAGTCTCGATTTATTGATGTTAGAGAATCTATTACTTTAGCATTAGCTTTGACAATTAATAACATAGCTGGAGGCGTAGGGGCTGGGCTTTCTGGTTTAAACATTCCTATGACCACATTTTTATCATTTATATTGAGTATATTGGGAATTTTCTTAGGATATTTTCTAGGGGAGAAGTTTACATCAAAGATGTCTGGAAAATGTTCAGGAATTCTATCTGCGCTTCTAATAATATGTATTGGAATATATGAGTATTTTAGTTAAAGATTGTATTGATGTAGACTCCAAGAACTAACTTCCGTGTAGGAGTTGTAAAAATTCAAAATCTCAGAATCCCGGTTTCTCTAAGAAATTGGGATTCTTATTTTTCCTGAATGATTTAGGACACTCTATACTGCTAATAACTAATACTCATCATTGCCTATTATCAAAAAATATGAAGTATAAAATGATATTTAATATGCAGTATATACTGAAGCCGAACATTAAATTAATGGAGAGTGACAACTGACATCTGTAATTGTATAATTTCATCATCAATCAAAGTCTAACTTAACATTGCTGTCATAAGTTACTTGCAGAAATAAAACTTTCTCTGTACACAAGTGGCTGTTTCTCATTCTTATAGAGACAGTACACAAAGCAAACGCAAAGGATCTAGATTCTTGGCTCCATATCTCATTGTGGCTTTTCAACCAAGCTTAGTATCTGTAGGGTTTTGAACTGTTCATATCAAGGGGAATGACTTTATCTACCGTATGTGCCGATGAAATTTGTCATGACATAATCTCATGCAATTAAACAGCAAATATAATGAAACCAGAACAAACCGCACTTATACTGATTGGTTACCAAAATGACTACTTTGCTGTGAATGGCATTTTACACAATGTAGTAGAAGAGTCTGCTAAAGTCACAAATGTTCTAGTCAACACAGTTCATTTGATTGAACAGTTACTAGCAACTCCTGTCTTATTGATCTCAACACCAATCCTGTTTACCCCAAACTATGAAGAGCTCGTTGAGCCCGTAGGAATTCTCAAAATAATCAAAGAAGTCGGTGCTTTCCAAGCTGGTACTAAAGGTGCAGAAACGATTCCTGAGTTATTGCCTTTTAAAGAACGGATTATTGAAGTATCCGGTAAACGTGGTCTCAATGCTTTCTCCTGTACTGAACTTGATACAGTCTTAAAGCGACGGCAAATCACTCATGTTGTTTTAGCTGGTACTGTAACCTCAATTTGCATCGATTCAACGGGTCGTGCTGCTCATGAGCGTGGTTATCACGTCACGATTCTCGCGGACTGTACTTCTGCTCGAACTAATTTCGAACAGGATTTTTACTGTGAGCATATATTTCCTTTATATGCAAATGTGATTTCTCACTCACAACTACTAAATCAACTCAAAATTGTCGCATGACGTCTGATATTGAGCCGAACGAAGAACTTCATACTCAGATTCAATACCGCCTCATTGAAAAACTTTCGGAGTCAGAACGACGCTATCGAGAACTGGTTGAGAGTCTACAAGAGATTGTGTTTCAAAGCAATGAAAAAGGTCAGTTAACTTTTCTAAACTATGCATGGACGGAGATTCTTGGCTACAATCAAGAAGAATCTTTGGGAAAGCCCATTCACGATTTCCTTCATCCAGAAGACCAGACTGTTTTCCAGAATTTGTTGACTCAATTGAGTGGTCACGATTTGGTTGATAGTATGGCTCCGTCAAACAGTAAAATATTGCCCAATAGACAGGAACTACGATTTTACAACCAAACTGGAGAGATCGTTTACCTGGAATTATCAGCGCGTTGGATCAAATTATCTAACCTAGATCCAAGCAAAGAGGGTTTATCTGGCTCGTTGATTGACATAACTGCGCGTAAGCAAGCCCAGATGAGAGAGCGAGAAAAAGCCGAGTTAGCCGAAATCACTTTGCAAAAGCTGCAACAAACCCAGATCCAACTCATTCAAACAGAAAAAATGTCTAGTTTGGGACAACTTGTTGCTGGAGTTGCCCATGAACTGAACAATCCTATTAACTTTATTTATGCTAATCTCGTTTACGCTCAGCAGTATACTGAAGATCTGCTGAGACTAGTGCAACTCTATCAGCAGCAGTACCCTAATCCTACAGTAGAAATCCAACAGATTATCAAAAGCATTGACCTTGATTTTCTGCAGGTGGATTTGAATAAACTTCTTCGATCTATGCAAGTGGGAACTGAGCGTATTAAAAATATTGTTAAATCCTTGCGTACTTTCTCTCGTCTTGATGAAGCAGAAATTAAGGCAGTAAATATCCACGAAGGAATTGATAGTAGCCTAATGCTTCTGCATCAGCACTTACAACCTAAAGAAGATTATCCAGCTATCCAAGTTATCAAAAAGTACGGACAACTGCCCTTAATTGAGTGCTACCCAGGTCAACTGAACCAGGTATTCATGAATATTCTCAGCAATGCCATTGATGCCTTAAACCGAAATAACCAAAAGAAAACTATAGAAGAAATTAACAATGATCCTAGTAAAATTACGATCCATACCGCATTATTAGATAGTGATTGGGTAGAAATCTCAATTAAAGATAATGGTCCTGGTATAACCGCAGGCATTAAGCAACGGATCTTTGACCCGTTCTTCACCACCAAGCCTGTAGGTGAAGGTACTGGTTTGGGATTATCAGTTAGCTATCAAATCGTGGTAGTAAATCATAGCGGCACCATAGAGTGCATTTCTGTAGTAGGTAAGGGGGCAGAGTTTAGAATTACAATTCCAATTAAACAGATAACAACACACTCACCTTAATCTTTATTAAGACATAGAATCCCATGAACAGAGCCTTATTAGTGATTGACGTCCAAAATGAATACTTTACGGGTCAGTTACCAGTAACTTATCCATCAGACAGTCTAGATAAAATTTTGGAGGCAATGAACACCGCATCTTCACGGGGAATCCCAGTTATTGTTGTCCAACATACGCAACCGCAAGCAGATTCCCCCATTTTTAGAAAGGGAAGCCCACAATGGGAACTCCATCCTGAAATTACTAAACGTCCTTATGATTTGCTGATTGAGAAAAACTTACCAGGAAGTTTTACCAATACAGAATTGGAAACTTGGTTAAGACAAAGAGAAATTGATACAGTTGTTATCTCCGGATACATGACTCAAGTTTGCTGTGACACAACTGCTAGACAAGCTTCTCATCTTGGTTTTTCCGTTGAGTTTTTAAGTGATGCAACGGGAACCCTCGCTTTTAAAAATGGTGGAGGTGCTGCTACTGATGAAGAACTTCACAGAGCAACCTTAGTCGCCCAAGCTCCCTTTTTTAGCAAGGTGATAAGTACCTCTACGTGGGTGAATGGTCTTGAGACTACCGATAAATAGTCAAGACAATTACAGCACAACTTAAAAAGTGTGCTTAGTTGGTTAGTGGTTGCGCTTTAGTGTGAAAGCGCAACTACTGGTTTATTTAGACATCCCAAATATACCGCCGATAGAGCGAACCAAATTCTTCGGTTCCATTGACTCCATTGCTGCAGTAGGTTCAAAGCCACAGTGCATCATACAATCTGCACACTTGGGATTACCACTAGCGTGACCGTATTGACTCCAGTCCGTTTTTTCTAAAAGTTCCTTAAAGGTGGCATAATAACCCTCGCCAAGTAGATAACAGGGCTTTTGCCAGCCGAGAACACTGTAACTAGGACTACCCCAAGGGGTACAGTCATAATCTTTTTCACCCGTGAGCAAATCTAAAAATAGTGGACTGTTGTTAAAGTCCCAATTTTTCGTACCAGCTTTCACGGGTGCGAGAATTTCTCGGAAAAGAGCCCGTGTCTGTTCAAGCTTGAGGAAATGATCCTGGTCTGGTGCTTTCTCGTAGCTATAGCCCGGAGAAATCATCATGCCATCAATATTCAAAGTTGCTAAAAAGTCAAAGAATTCTTGCATTTGTTTAGGATCAACACCCTCAAAAATAGTCGTGTTGGTGGTCACACGAAATCCTTTAGCTTTAGCAGCACGAATTGCTTTCACAGCAATATCAAAGACACCTTGGCGATCAACACATTTGTCGTGCCACTCTCGCATTCCATCAAGATGCACACTGAAAGTCAGGTAAGGAGAAGGTTGAAACTTATCCAAGCTTTTTTCTAGCAACAAAGCGTTGGTACACAGATAAATGTACTTTTTGCGTTCAACTAATCCTCGGACAATCTCATCTATTTGAGGATGTAGTAGGGGTTCTCCTCCCGGAATTGAGACAATAGGTGCACCGCACTCTTCCACTGCGGTAAAGCACTGTTCGGGTGTGAGATTTTTTTTAAGTATATCTGTTGGGTGCTGAATTTTACCACAACCAGAACAAGCTAGGTTACACCGGAATAGTGGTTCCAACATCAAGATTAAAGGAAAGCGTTTCCTTCCTAAAAGACGCTGAGTCACCAAATATTTGCCTATGTCCAAAGCCTGCTGTAGATGAATTGCCATTTCTCTTAATCACTCCTCTTTATATAAAAGTTAGGAAGTTAGGACTTAGGAGTTGTGAATTACTCACTCCTTACACCTCACTCTCTGACTCACGTATCCCTGCCACATAAGTGTGACTGTGATGGGAGACCGTGACAGATCTAACTCGCGTACTGCCTTAGATGCATCATAATACATCGGTTGCTGAGCTATATGGACACGATCTAAGGGAAACGAAGGCACCTTACCATCTGCTTAAAGCTTAGACTTGTTGTGGTAACCAATAAGTTCCTCTCATAATCACTAAAAGCGCTTACGGGGGAACCAATCATCCAGAATACTATAGATGACTGGCACAACAATTAAGCTCAGCACAGTAGAACTTACCAAACCACCAGCAATAGCTACAGCCATAGGCGATCGCAACTCGGAACCGGCTCCTAAACCTAGAGCGATCGGCACCATCCCTAGGATAGTGGCAGCGGTCGTCATCATGATTGGTCGAAGTCTGACTGGCGCTGCTTTGAGAATAGCCTCTGTCCGATGTAATCCAGATTTACGTAGTCGATTGATGTAATCTACGATCAATATGGCATTTTTATTGCTTAATCCTAGCAAAAAGACGAAACCAATCAGCGAGATCATGCCAAAGTCACTTTTGGTCACCAGTAGTGCTAACATCCCCCCTACCAATGCCAATGGCAAAGATATAGCAATGACCAAGGGATCTATCCAACTTTTGAATAATCCAATGAGTACCGCAACAATACACAAAGCTGATAGGCACAGAGTGGTGCCAAAACTGCTAAAAACATCACTACTACGAGCAGAGTCTCCTCCTAAATCTAGAGACACACCAGGAGGTAGAACCGCTTTAGCTTGAGCTACGAGTTTATCAGTGGCATCACCTAACGAAATATCTTTGCCAAGGTTAGCACTAATATAGGCTACACGTTTACTATTATGATGCTCAATTTGAAAAACTTTTTCTTGTGCATCAGCAACACCTGTAACTGTCACATCAGCAAATCCTGGCATCTTCGTAATGCGAGCTTTGATTGTATTTGCTGCTTTACTGAGAGCTTGGAGATCATTCCCTTGTAAAGCTAACTGGAGAGGTTTTTGACCACCAGAGTCATCAACAAATTGAATATCCTCAACACTTGTGGTCACACCAGCAACAGAAGGTAGAGAAGAACGCAATCTGTCTTCCACTTCTGATGTTTTGGCTTTTCTATCATTTTTTAGCTTGACATAGAGCTTCCCTTTATTTGGTTCGCCCTGGCGAGAACCCACAACAGTGAACACTGTTTCGACTTCAGGGGATTTTCTGACGACTGCTTCTAGTTTTTTGGCAACCTCAAGAGATTCGTTTAAAGGGTTTGTGGGCAGTGAGAAATCAGAAGTGAGGAATGAGGAGTTAGAGTTTTTTCCTATCTCCTTCTCGCCTTGTTGATTAGGTAAAGTCGGCAAGGGAGCTGAATAGACAATGTTGAATTCTCCTCGATCTAGTTTGGGAATAAACCCTTTAGGGATCAGCGGGATCAACGCCATACCTCCTACAAAGCTCAGGGCAGCTAACGCCACAACAATCCGCCGATGAAGCAAAGACCATCTGAGGATGTTCCGATAAATTTGATCAAAGGCTTGACTGAATTTTCCTGGCTGATGAGAGAACCGGGAAAATTTTGGCTTGATCCAGTAAATCGACAAAACCGGAGATAAGGTACGGGCAACTAACAAAGAAGTGAGCATTGCTGCCGAGACAGTGATACCGAAAGGCTTAAAAAATTGGCCAATGACCCCTGCCATTAAACCAATTGGTAGAAAAACTGCCACTGCTGTAAACGTTGCGGCTGTAACTGTTAATCCAATCTCATCAGTGGCTGCAAGCGCTGCTTGTCGAGGTTTTTCTCCATGTTCAACGTGCCGTATGATATTTTCGACATCAACGATCGCGTCATCAATAATAATCCCAATAACTAACGCTAGTGCCAAGAGCGTGATTGTTTCTAGATTAAAACCAAACCAAGCCATGACAATGAACGTTCCCAAAAGAGAAGTCGGGATCGCTAGTGCGGAGATGAGGGTAGCTTGCCAGTTCCATAAAAAAGGAAAAATGACTATCACTGACAGAACTATTGCTTCAATCAGAGCATCTATCGTCGATTGAGTCGCCTGGCGAATATATTCTGCTTGAGTCGCAGCCAAAGATATCTTTACATTAGGCAGAGTAGACCGCAGTTTTTGGACTTGTCCTTCTACTTGACTAACCACTTCAAGAGTGTTAGCGTCTCCGCGTTTAATCACCTCGAAGGCTAAAGCGTCTCTGCCGTTAAATCGCACCAATGTCGCACCTTCTTGCGGCACAGTTGTATTTGCTGTGCTTCCTTGAGGTGAGATGCTTTGGTCTCCCAGCAGATTAACTTTAAGAACTCCTGGTAATTTTTTGATGGCTGGCACAATTTGGTCTTTGGCTAGCTTGGTCAGCTGAGTTAAATTTTGTGAGGGACTTTCTATGGCATAACTAATGGCGGCTGACTCGTTAAGGTTCAAGGGGATAATTTTGAAAGTTGCCCCTTTTGTGAGGGTAATCTGCTTTATCGCCGTTTTAACTTTTTGGGTTGACTCTTCCAGGTTAGTGCCGACACCAAAGGATAGGCTAACTGCAGTTTGGCCAGGGTATGTGGAGGAGTTGATGTCGTCGAGTCCATCTAGAGAGCGTAAACGCTGTTCTAAGGGTTTGGTCAGCTTTATTTCTGTGTCCTCAGCAGTTGTCAGTGGTGCTGTCGCATTCACCACGACCACTGGAAAGGTAATGTCTGGAAACAAAGCATACTTAAGAGAGCTAAATGCTAATAGCCCCGCCACCACGACTGCGATCCAAAAACTGAGCGTTAGCCAAGGGTACTGAATAGCTAGTCTAGAAATATTAAATCGCTCTCGTACGGATGAAGGGCGATTAGACTTTAACTTCATGGAGTAAATTTTCACTAAATTTTTGATTTTAAAAGGTTTGATAGGTTCTAAGATTTACTTAAATAGAAGTAAATTAAGCACTATTGTTTCAAGTCATGCATAATAAAAGTGTTATGTTATAATAACGGCCTATTTTTCTTATCTCAAATAAGTAATACGGGTATCAATGAACTACATGTGTTTAATATACAAGCCTTAGACCAAACTCATTTTATATTCAAAGCTATTATTTTATAAATTCTGGAAATATTGGCATTCATGTAATGTGCTGGATATTGGGATGTGGAGTGAGAGAAATTCAGGTTTCCACAAAACTTATTCAACTCATCCAAATAGAAATAGTTCAATTTGTTGAGAGGGTTCATGCCTAATTTCCTTCCCCTGCAAAAGATTCTGGTTTGTCAGGGAGCAGAGTATCAGGCGGTACGCCGTGGTTTGAGTCGCGCATCTGGCTCTAAGCCATTAGCGCTATCGATCCCCATTGGGATTAAACCGTTAACTAGCTACCTACAAAAAAGCTTACTAAGTGAGCAGTTTCTAAATCATCCACAGCCTAGTGTACTGGTGATGGGTCTTTGTGGTAGCTTGAGCCCTAACTACTTAGTAGGAGATATCACATTATATCAGTACTGTGTAGATCAGGCAAGTGGTACTGCTGCTCAACTCAGTTGCGATCCCACCTTAACTGAGTTGCTTTACTCCCGTCTTCAAAACAAAGCTTCAATTGTGAAGGCGTTGACGAGCGATCGCATCGTTTCCTCTGCAGCAGAAAAGCGCCATCTAGGTGAGATATCGGGGGCTGACGTTGTCGATATGGAAGGATTTGCTGCTTTAAAAATTCTCTCTCAAGCTGGAGTGGCAGTGGCAATGCTGCGCGTCGTTAGTGACGACTGCTACCATGATCTACCTAATCTAACTCCAGCACTAAGTCCTGAGGGCTCACTTCAGCCTTTACCCTTGGCGATCGCCATGCTCCGACAGCCAATCCCCGCCACTCGGCTCATTAGAGGCTCCCTGCGGGGATTAAAAGTGTTGGAAAAAGTGACAACTTTGCTATTTGCGAATTAAATACAGCCCTCTAACTGCTCGAATACACCCGTCCTTTCCAAGCACCACCGCGCCCTTGCCAATGACGCAATGCTGAATCTAGAGTCATCAGCGTGTAGAGAAAGGCAATCACTGGTAAACAACAGGCTAACCAAGGAGAACATTGATAAAAGCGGATCGTAGGTAAGTAAGCCAATGTCATCAATAGCCATGTTGTAAAACCAATAGCTGTCAGTGGCCAATTCCCTGTTAAAACACCCAATATTGCCCCTATTGGTGGAACCAGATAAACCAATGTCATCCCGATCAAAGCACCCAGTAGCATGAATGGGGAATAATTCAGTTGAGTAAAAGCTGTACGAGCAACCATATTCCAAATCGTATCTAAGTCAGGATAGGGACGTAGGCTCTGAGTTAAGGTACTGAGCCCTAGCCAGATACGACCTACTTTGTGATCAGGTTGTGAAGAATTCATCACTCCCTCTCCCTGAACACCCGACTTTACCGCCTCAGCCAAAGCACAGTCATCAATCAAGGCTTGCCGAACAACTTGAATACCACCAATACGAGCTAAAGCTTGACGACGAATGAGGATACAACCTCCAGCCGCAGCCGCAGTTGCCTTAGTGGGGTCGTTAACCCAGTGAAAGGGGTAAAGTTTTTGAAAGAAAAAGACAAACGCTGGAATCAATAGTTGTTCCCAAAAGCTTTCACACCTGAGCTTTACCATAATAGACGCAAGGTCTAAATCTTCTTGCACCGCTTTGGCAACCAAGCGCTGGAGATTGGCAGTATCGTGCTTAATATCTGCATCCGTTAGCAGAAGATATTCTGGTGACTGTTCTGGTGATGTGGTATACAACGTCTCTACAGCTTGAATACCTTGCTCCATTGCCCACAGTTTACCTGTCCACCCAGAAGGTAGTGGTTTTGCGGCAACGATGTGCAGTTGTTGTTCTTTTGCTAACGATTGGGCAGTTTCTTTTGCAACCCGAGTGGTTCCATCTGTACTATTGTCGTCTACCAAAAACACCGTGAAAGCACCTGCATAATCTTGGGTCAAGAGCGATCGCAAGGTAATTGGTAACAAATCAGCCTCATTGCGAGCAGGAATCACCGCGCAGACAGCAGGTAATTTTTTTAGCTTTGCTTCTTCTAACTCTAATTGCTGGTCTGTCCGCCAAAACTGTCCCCACACACTTAGTAATCCTATCCAAATCACCAGGGATACCAAGGATAGAACTATTATACTTAATTCAATTCCACTCATTTTTTTACTGCCAACTCTTGGTACTTTTTACCCTTTGTATGCCAGAAGCTCTGGTATATATTTCTCTAGAGAGAAAATTTTTTGCTCCCTTTGAATTACCATCAATTATCCTAGCGTTGGAAACAAAACACTTCCAATCTTCGACAAATCAAAGTACACCAAGTATGAGAAAATACTTTCCACGCTCCTTGCCGCATTCACAATAAATTTTGAGATTGAGTATTCTTACATGCAAACTCAAGACAGAGCTACAACATCAAAAGTCGTAGCGGCGATCGCAGCTAGCCAAAATCATCTTCTTTCGATTCAATATCCAGCAGGTTACTGGTGGGCGGAGTTAGAATCCAATGTCACCATAACTGCTGAGGTTGTCCTGCTCCATAAAATTTGGGGAACAGACCGCGCCAGACCCATGCACAAAATAGAGGCTTACCTACGTTCTCAACAGCGAGAGCATGGGGGCTGGGAACTTTTTTATGGGGATGGTGGAGATCTCAGCACCTCAGTTGAGGCATATATGGCACTGAGGCTCTTGGGTGTATCGGCAGCTGACCCGGCTATGGAGAAAGCAAGGAAATTTATATTATCACGGGGCGGCATCAGTCGGACTCGCATTTTTACCAAGCTTCACTTAGCTCTCATTGGTTGCTACAGCTGGCGTGGTCTTCCTTCACTACCACCTTGGGTGATGTTGTTGCCTGAGACATTTCCGGTTAACATCTACGAAATGTCTAGTTGGGCAAGGTCAAGCACTGTTCCACTCCTGATTGTCTTGGACCGTAAACCAGTTTTTCAGGTTAGTCCAGCCATTACCTTAAGCGAGCTGTATGTTGAAGGTTATGAGCAAGCCTCTTTTGAATTGCCACGTAAAAATGATTGGACAGACTTATTCATTTACCTTGACAATGCTTTTAAGTTAGCAGAAAAACTGAATTTAGTTCCCTTTCGTTCTGAGGGTATTAAAGCTGCCGAACGCTGGATTATAGAACGGCAAGAGGCAACGGGCGACTGGGGTGGTATTATTCCCGCCATGCTAAATTCGCTGCTAGCTCTACGGTGTCTGGATTATGATGCGGCTGATCCAATTGTCGAACGAGGACTAAAAGCAGTCGATAACTTTGCTATTGAGACAGAAGATACTTACACAGTACAGCCTTGTGTCTCTCCTGTATGGGATACAGCCTGGGTGATGCGGGCGTTAGTAGAGTCTGGTTTTGCGCCAGATCATCCCACTCTAGTCCGCGCTGGCGAATGGTTGTTAAGCAAGCAAATCCTAGATTACGGGGATTGGGCTGTTAAAAATCGGAAAGGAAAACCGGGAGCGTGGGCTTTTGAGTTTGAAAATCGCTTTTATCCTGATGTCGATGACACTGCGGTTGTAGTTATGGCACTGGATGGAGTGAAACTACCTGACGAAAAGCTAAAACAGGGAGCGATCGCACGTGCTGTACAGTGGATTGCGTCTATGCAGTGTCAGGCTGGTGGTTGGGCTGCTTTTGATTTGAACAACAATCAGGACTGGCTGAACCTCATACCTTATGGTGATCTCAAAGCCATGATCGACCCTAACACTGCTGATGTTACCGCTAGGGTGTTAGAAATGTTGGGTAGCTGTAACTTATCAATTGATGGTCATAACCTTCAACGGGCACTTAGCTACCTCATCCGGGAGCAAGAAACGGAAGGTTGCTGGTTTGGTCGTTGGGGAGTCAATTATATTTATGGAACAAGTGGAGTCATTTCAGCTTTGTCCTCAATTGCTCCAGACAAAACACGACTCCATTTAGAACGGGCTGTAGCTTGGTTGGTTCAATCTCAAAACCCGGATGGTGGATGGGGCGAGACTTGCCAAGCTA
>JAJPJF010000101.1 GCA_021324415.1 Nostocales cyanobacterium Centralia_MAG_434 | reverse complement strand
AGTGCCTCAATTTCTCCTAATTCAATGCGAAAGCCACGAATCTTCACCTGATGATCGACTCGACCCAAAAACTCAATATTGCCATCTGGTAAATAACGCGCTAAATCCCCTGTTTTATATAATTTTGAATTCCCAAAGGGATTAGGAATAAATTTTTCTTCGGTTAAGTCTGGATGATTTAGATAACCTTTTGCCAAGCCATCGCCGCCAATATAAAGTTCGCCAGGAGTACCAATGGGAACTGGTTGAAGTTTGGAGTTTAGTATATATATTTGTGTATTGGAGATGGGACGACCAATCGGCAGATTTGCCACCTCTTCAGCAACGTCCTGCACTAGGTACGAACAAGAGAATGTTGTACTCTCAGTTGGTCCATAAGCATTTATCAATTGCTGTGGTGGTCCATTTCTAAAAACTGTTTTGACTGACTTAGAATCTAAAATGTCGCCACCAATTAGCAAGTATCGCAGGTCTTTAAATGCTTGAGGGACAGTGCTGGCTAACTGATTAAATAAGGCTGGGGTCAAGAATAATACATTGATCTCTTCCTCGCAAATGTAAGTAGCAAAATGCTGGGGTGAAAGCACAACATTCTGAGGAATGACCACTAACCTAGCTCCATGTAGAAGAGCTCCCCAAATCTCGAAGGTCGCTGCGTCAAAGGAAGCATTTGAGGCTTGAGCAATGCGATCGCTCTTGTCTAACTGAACATAGTTGGTATTGCATACCAACCGATTGACAGCGCGATGGGGTACAGCGACTCCCTTGGGTTTTCCTGTAGAACCAGAGGTATAGATAACATACGCTAGGTTTTCAGCCGTCGCATCGCTTGTAGGATTCTCTCGGCTTTGATTACTGATCGATTCCCAGTCAGTATCCAGGCAAACTGCCCTTACCCCACTTTCAGTAAACTCTGCAGCGAACTTTTGCTGAGTCAACAGCACCTGTACTTGAGAATCTGACAGCATGAAGCTCAGACGTTCTTTAGGATATGTTGGGTCTAATGGTACATAAGCACCACCTGCTTTAAGAATACCCAAGATACCCACTACCATTTCCCAAGAACGCTCAACGCAAATTCCCACCAGAACTTCTGGCCCTACACCCAAAGATTGCAGATAATGTGCTATTTTGTTAGCTCGATGGTTCAACTGTTGATATGCCAGTTTCTGCTCATTGAAGACGACGGCGATATTATCTGGAGCTTTTTCCACTTGTGCTTCAAATAACTGATGTATGCACAAATGTTTAGGGTAGTCTACTGTTGTCTCGTTCCATTCCACCAATATTTTATGTTGCTCCTGCTGAGTTAAAGCAGAGTCATCAGCAGAATAGGTAGAGTCAATCACACTTTCTTGCATAAAGTTAATTTAATGGGCACAAATGATAGTTTTGATCTTTTAGAGTTTATATTTTTTATTTTTCAATTTAATCATTAGTTTTGAGAGGTTTGTCATGAGCACTTTAGTGCTCAATTTCTAGCACTGAAGTGCTCATGACAAACTTTTACCCTATAAGAATTAATCACATAGACTCCTAGGGCTTTTTAAAACCGGAGTAGTCATCTAACCCAAGGCTATAAGCCTTGGGTTGCTAAGCAAATTTAATAATTGACAGTGAAATTATTCATCAACGATTTCAACTGTCCTTGGTTCTTCAGGGACTTCTGTATAAGTACTGGTGGTTTCTGCGCTCAGTTGATTTTTCAGCTTGAGTTTTAGTTCATCTGTAATCGGTAGATCGTTAATTTCTTTCACAAGAGCTCTGACAGACTCGGTTTTGCTACGTTCTGCATAAACGGCCTTAAGAATGGCATCAATTCCAAAACCGGCTACACTATCTGCTAAAACTGTGGTCAGACCCAATAGAGCAATACCTCCTACGATGCCAAATGGCCCACCTACGGATGTCAGGGCAGCAGCAACAGCTGCAGAACTACCTCCTGATGTGGCTGTTAAAATCACCAGAATTATGCCAGGAAGACCTAGACCTGCAAGTTTTTTTACGATTTCATCCATTGGAATTACCTCAAATTGTTAGGTTTTAGTTAAAAAATCACTCAGACCTAGAGACTGAAATTGTCATCAACAAAGAAACAAACTTATTTCAGAGCCCTTAATCAAGATTGTGACTGATTTTGCCCTTTAGTTGCTACCTGTTAGATCATCACTGCATCTTTATACATTTGAAATTGTGATTGGTTGCATAAACCTCCGTTTCTTCTTCATTTTCTGTTAAGATAAATTTCTGCTATGGGAGCTAGGTTGACAAAAGACTACATAACTCATCGATTGCTTGACTTTGTTTGCTAATCAATCGATAGGCTATTGCTTGTAGTTCACGGACATTTTCCAGTTTGACATTATCTAAGGCTTCCAATTCACCAGTTAAGAAAGTTTGAAACCGATAATAATTTTTAGTTCCTTTGCTATTAGACTCAAACAACCGTTCCAATTCTCCAGCTACGACTTCACTACCACCATCAAACACGATGTTTAAAAGTGGTCTTCCCCATTGCAACAGTCCCCAATTTTTCACTTCGTTATAAGGATAGGCATTCGTCACAGAACCTGTACCTAAGGAAACCACTAGAATATCCTCTGTATTCAGGACTTGTTGATTTTCTTGCCTACTTATTTGGGCTTCCATAATAGCTAAACTTGTAGGATTATTAGCGACTAAAGCTCCATCTACTAGAGTATAAAAGCCGTTGGTGTTATGAGTAGTAGGAATACGATGGGGCGCAAAATAGGTAGGAGTCGCACTAGTTGCTAAGGCTACATCAGTGAGAGTAAAACCTGTACATAACTTGCGCAACTTGCGAGATTCTGTCTGCTGTTTTGCCAAGTTATTGGTAAATAATACAGGAATTCGCTGCTCGATATCGTAGCTTGTCACCAAAACTTCTTTGAGATTCTTTTCTAAAAGAGTGTCTCCAAAATATTGTCTGAAAATTTCCTCTCTGCCATCAGAAGCATATTTTGGCTGAATAAATATATCCTCTATTGGACCTATTATCTTTTCAAAGAGCGGCTCGTAGAATATTTCAGCCCCATACTCAACAAATATTTTAACCAACTCCTCAGCGCTATACTGAGCGGCTGGTCCGTTATCACGTTCCTCTGCTAAATCTAATCGAGGTTTGGTCAGTCCCAGTGCAAGAATTCCTCCAGTTGAGGTACCAGCAATTAAATCAAATAAACTAAAAATTGGCTTTTGTGTCCGCTTTTCAATTTCTGCTAGTATCAGTGCTGGAATAATCCCCCGAATACCCCCTCCATCAATCGCAAGTATTTTATATTTGGAATTGACTGGTGTGCTCATAGTTGAGTCTGCTTGCGTCTGAGTTGGTGTTTCTGACGGTTCATGCTGTTGGATATTGACTAAGACTTCGCTTTGTGTGGGTTGAGCAGTGTTGAATTGTTCGACCTCGATTTGCTGAGCTATAGAAGTTTGGGTATTGGAGGATTTTTTAGTATCCCTCCTTGCTTCTCTTTTTCCCTTTGGTTGACGCTCGTCTTTCGCTACCGTCGGCTCTGGCGTTGAATCAGACGTTGCTTCAGTCGGAGAATCTTCCTGCAAGACTATAGCTTCTGTTAAAGGATTCTCCTGTGAACGACTCGCTGTTAGGTCTAGCTTGTTAACCTCATTGGAGGATTGTGCAGTGCTCCTTTGGTTCTGCTCCAAGGGGGCGATCGCAAATGGAAGTTGTGCAAAACTCCAGCTGGGATTGCCACGTAACTTTCCATTATGGCCATTTCCAGTCTGGTCGCGGACAGTTACCCCTTCCCCTTCATTTAAAATCCAGTAGGCTACTAATCCTTCTTCATTACCCACTAAAGGCTGATGACGATGTCTCTGTATTTCTGCTTGAGAACAGGGATAATTCCAGACACTAATGTAAGCTAATTGACCTTTGAAATATATATGATTGTGTAAAGTTGCACCCAAAGTGACAGAGCTAGATGCTCTATTTAACGAGTCGCCTCTCAAAGACCCAGTATACTCATTCCCATCAAGATAGACAGTTAGCTGACCTCGATTAAAAACAATCGCAAAGAAGTGCCATTGTCCAACCGTTAATTCTCTATCACCAAGGATTTTGATAACATTGTCGATTTTTTCGTCAATGTAGACATCTAAATTCCCTTCCTCACTTATGCCGAACTCAAAATTATCACTGTATCTATCTGAAGAACGGGCGAAAAAAACATTGCGAGTCCCGTAGGTAGTGGCTCGACTTTTTAGCTCTTGCGGATTAATCCATCCTGAAATTGTAAAGGCGGAACTGCCCTCAGCAAAAACACCACCAATATCATTCTTACCAAAATCTATGTAGTCATCCTGACCATCAAATGTCAGAACTGATTGACTATATGCTTCGCTTGTCACAGCATCTTGTTCTCCCAGAACGAGTACTCCTGTACTGATTAACAATTTCAAGAATCAGAGTTTAAAGCCTATAACATCGCAGTAACAGTTATTAATCATTTTAGAAATAAATTTTCTTGAATGATATACCCCAGGATAGCAATTATTGCTCACTCTCACAAACAGATTACATAGATTCTTTAAAAACCTACTTTTCCTACAAAACCTACTTTTCTTACAAAATCTACTAAAATATGTAAAATGCTAAAATCTGATTGTTACAAGTTGTATAATATGTTAACGCTCGTTAAATTATTCCAGTGCTTTCCATTAAACCTTGGAGGACATTGCACTGTGTTCCAAACAATGTAGTTGGGCAGTCAAAATATCTAAAATTCTTAAATTTATGCTTTAATGAATAATTTACCATTTGTTTCTTATCCATCTATATTGAATATATTGAATAAACTTCCATTAAATTTTGTATTACTTTCTATTGCATTTTCTTGATAAAACTGAGATGATCTAAAGCTAAATGTGTAATTGTATAAATAATATGTACAAAAGTTTGTGAGTAGATGGAAATGAGTAGGATACTTTATCTCATCGACTCGGGATGAGATCTGTATGAGTTGCTATCTAATTCTTGAGAGTTGGCCGGCAACAACAGATGTTGCTTTCTCTTGTTGTTTGAGCATTTACTGTTGGAAACCAGATATTTAACAAAATATTTTCATTTGGAGAAAAGTCTGTCTGGAAACAGATGGACAAAGTACTTCGTCTCTAAGCTAAGATTGTGTCAACGATAAAGTGCATCTTTACAGTCCACGGCAACAATTGCAGATAGCAAGTCGGTCAGGAAGATAGATAAAAAGGGTAACACCATTGATGGCGTTGCCTATTTATGAGACGAATTTCTTGGAGTTTATTACTCGCGCTCATTTTTTGGCCAAAACGTAAGGCTTTTAGGTAATTCCAATGGATGAAATCATCAAAAAACTTGCAGGCTTGGGTCTTCCTGGAGTCATTCTAGTGATTCTAACGGTGGCATCAGAGGGGAGTTCGGCTGTAGTTGCAGCTACCCTGACAGCATGGGGAGGACCGTTCGGTATAGTTGGAGGTATTGCCTTATTTGGTCTTTTAACAGTTTTAGGCGATATCATTGCCAAATATGGAATTGACGCCATTCTCAAGGCTATCTATAAAGAACGTAGCAAAACTGAATCTGTAGGTACTCTCCTGAAAGAAATCAGAGATTTACCCATCACAGATGAGATCAAGATCAAACTCAACAATGAACTTAGCTCTGAAACTGCTAACACTTATAAGGATAAATATATTCTTGTAACTTTATTCATATTCTAATCAAAACTGTATTGTAAGTAAGGTAAAGGATATAAAAGCTAATGCAGTTGGATAATCATAGCCAGCTTTTAGCAAACTCAATTAATAAATGTTTTTTATATAGAGAAATAGAAGCTGCTATTCAGGCGTGTTTGACTATAGACGATTGTGTCTAGTACTAAAAATACACTAAATAGAGTATAAAGTTACGGAAAAAATTAGTTGCCTGTAAAGTATGTCAACTCAAGTTATTCAAGCTCAAACTTCAACAAATGCTGTTTCAGGTTTTATTCAATTCTGGAAAGCCGTAAAAGCAGTTGCACAACCTTACTGGTATCCAAACAAAGCAGGGGAAAGAGCATTTTCAGACGTGATTCGTGCATGGGGAATGCTCTTTCTCCTAATCTTATTAATCATTGCCCTTGTCGGTGCAACTGTTTTTGGTAGCTTTATTAATCGCTACTTACTTGATATCATCATTAAAGAAAAAGACCTTTCTAAGTTTTATGATACTTTATTACTTTATGGTATATCTCTCGTATTGGTAACGGTGCTAGTAGGGTTTTCTAAATTTGTTAGAAAACAAATTGCTCTCGATTGGTATCAATGGCTAAATAATAACATTTTATCAAAATATTTAAGCAGCCGAGCCTATTACAAAATCAACTTTAAATCTGATATTGAGAATCCAGACCAACGCCTCTCTCAAGAAATCGAACCCATTGCCAGCAACGCTCTTAGCTTTTCAGCCACGTTGCTAGAAAAAGTCTTGGAAATGACGGCATTTTTAATAATTATTTGGTCAATCTCCCAGCAAGTGGCAGTAATTTTAGTGACTTATACAGTTATAGGTAATTTGATTGCCGTCTATTTAACTCAAGAATTAAATAAGATTAATCAAGAAGAACTTGAAGGAAAAGCTGATTACACCTATTGTCTAACTCATGTCCGCACTCATGCGGAATCAATAGCTTTCTTTCGAGGAGAGAAGCAAGAATCAGATATTATTGCCCGACGATTTAGTAGTTTGATAAAAACTGCTAAGCGCAAGATTGATTGGGAGAGAAATAAAGATATTTTTAATAGGGGATATCAGGCTGCCATCCAAATATTTCCCTTTATAGTATTCGGACCTTTAGATATTAAAGGTGAAATGGAATTTGGAGAAATTAGCCAAGCAGCTTTAGCTTGTTATCTTTTTGCTAACGCTTTGGCAGATTTAATCAATGAGTTTGGGACTTCTGGGAAATTTTCTAGTTATGTTGAACGCTTATCTGAGTTTTCAGATGCGCTACAAGAAGTTACTAAACAACCTGACAATGTCAGCACCATCAAAACAATAGAAGAAAATCATATCGCTTTTGAGCATGTCACCTTACAAACGCCAAACTATGAGCAGGTAATCGTCGAAGATTTATCCGTGGCTGTTCAACCAGGTGAAGGGTTATTAATTGTGGGACCAAGTGGTCGAGGAAAAAGTTCTCTATTGAGGGCGATCGCTGGCTTGTGGAATGCGGGAATCGGTCGTCTGGTGCGACCTCCTTTAGAAGAAGTGTTGTTTTTACCGCAACGTCCTTACATCATTTTGGGAACTTTACGCGAACAGTTACTGTATCCTAATACTGATCGTCGAATGACAGACGCAGAACTCAAAGAAGTGTTGCAGCAAGTCAACCTACAAAACTTGCTAAGTCGAGTTGAAGGCTTTGATAATGAAGTACCTTGGGAAAATATATTATCACTAGGAGAACAACAACGCCTTGCTTTTGCACGATTGTTAGTGACTCGTCCTAGCTTTACCATCTTAGATGAAGCAACGAGTGCCTTAGATTTGAAGAATGAAGGGAATTTATATCAACAGTTACAAGAAACAAAAACAACGTTCATTAGCGTTGGACATAGGGAAAGTTTGTTTGATTATCATCAATGGGTTCTAGAACTTTCACAAAATTCCAGCTGGCAACTTGTGACTGTACAAGAATATCAACAGCAAAAAGCCAAAGAAATAGGTTCTCATTCTCCTAAAAATCCTCATCTGGAATCCCAAACTCAACTTGAAAAAGGAGTAGTGACAGGCACAATCGAAGGGCTTTCTCATAAAGAAATGCAGAGATTAACAGATTATTCACTTACCACCATTAGAAGCAGAGCCAGTCTTGGTAAGCCCATTACTGGCCAAGACGGCTTTACCTACTGCTATAACAAAAATCCCAAGGTCTTAAAATGGGTGAGAGTTTAGCTCTTACTCATACTTTTTAGGTCAAACTGCTAGTGATTTAACCCAATGTTTCACTACCACCGAAATAAATTATGTTGCATGACATACCCCAAGACATCAATTATTGCTCACTCTCACAAATAGATCAAATAGATTCCTACAAAACCTACTTTTCCTACAAAACTAATAAAGTAGATAAAAAACGAATATTTGATTGTTACAAGTTGTAGAACATGTTAATATTATTCATGATCTGACCAAAAATGTATTGACAAAAATTCAGGTAACTATAATGGAGGAAATTGTCAAAAAGCTTGCTGGTTTGGGCCTTCCTGGCATAATTCTCGTGATTTTAATAGTTGCATCTGAGGGAAGTTCAGCTGCAGTTGCAGCTACCCTTACAGCATGGGGAGGTCCATTCGGTATCGTCGGAGGTATAGCCCTGCTTGGTCTGGTAACAGTGGTAGGAGATACTCTGACGGGATATGGAATTGAAGCAATTCTTAAGACCATCTACAAAGAACGTCGTAAGACTGAACATCTAAATTCTCTTGTTAGAGAAATCCAGGATTTACCTATTACAGATGAACTCAAATTTAAACTGAAAAATGAACTTAGTCTAGAAAACATGATTAACAACCAAGAGGTTGCGAGCCCAGCAATGGTTGAAATAGTTGAGGAATCAACTTAATACATGAATCTGATAGAGTATCAAACTAATATTGACATAGTATAAAGCCTGGAGTAAATGAGTTCTTTTTAGCCATGTTTGGTCACTCTTAAAGAGAATAAACAAAACAAGGTTCTAGAGATCTAATTTACTTAAGTGTTGAAATTCAATTTTCTAATAGGAACCAAACTTTACAGCCAATTTTGAATATCTAAACTCTGAAATGCTTTTAGAAACTGCGCTCTTCTAAAGTGATAAAAGAGGGTTCCATACATATCCTTATCTGTTTGCAGAGCTTATTTTTGCACATTGTTTGTAGTGTTATAGGTAGGATTGTCAGGATTTTAAGGAATTCTAAATGAGTAGTGTTAAAAAAACAATTTACCCACTCTCCCATGGTCAAAAAGCAATGTGGTTTATCTACCAAATTGCTCCAGAAAATATTGCCTATAATATATTTATTACTGTAAAAATTAATTCTTATTTAAATATTACTGCTGTTAATCGTGTATGGGAAAAAATTATTGCAACCCATCCTATTCTCCGAACCACATACACCAGTTATGAAGGTAACCCTGTTCAGCGAGTTAATCAACAACAGAAATTTGAGGTTGAGGTAATAGATGCTAGTGGTTGGAGTGAAGACCACTTAAAAGAGAAAATTTTTGCGATAACCGACCGCCCTTTTAATTTAGAAAAAGATTCGGTTTTGAGGGTTAATTTATTTACTTTGTCGGCAAAAGAACACATTCTTTTGTTAACAATGCATCACATTGCAGGTGATATGCGGTCTTTTGATTTACTGCTAAGTGAATTTCAATCTTTGTATGTTACAGAAAGTGAGCAAGTTAGTCAAGAGCAGACACAATCTTTTTCAGATGATTTGATTGAAAATAAATCTTATCTAGATTTTGTCGAATGGCAATCAGAAATGTTATCGAGTTACCAGGGGGAGGAACTTTGGAAATACTGGCAAAAGCAATTATCTGGTGAATTGCCAATTTTAAATTTGCTCAAAGACAAACCCCATCCGACTGTACAGACTTATCAAGGATCAACATATCATCTGAAGCTAGATGAACAGTTAATTCAAAAGCTTAAGGATCTCGCTCTAGCATCTCGAACAAGCCTTTATAGAATTCTGCTCACAGCATTTTACGTCCTACTTTACCGTCACACCAACCAAACAGATATTCTTATAGGAAGCCCGATGAGAGGTCGGTGGGGTGGAGATTTTCAAGACATTGTCGGCTATTTTGTTAACCTAATAGTTTTACGAACTTCTGTACAAGAAAACGCCACATTTACAGAATTTTTGAATCAAGTAAATAATACAGTTAAAGATGGCCAGAAACATCAAGATTACCCTTTTTCTCTGTTAGCGGAACAGCTCCAGCCACAGCGAGATCCCAGTCGTTCTCCTTTGTGCCAAGTTAGTTTCACTTGGCAACGACAACGTTGGTGTGAACCAACAAATATTTCATTGCACAGTGGAGAACAAGTGCTTCAGATGGAGCCATACTTGCTCGGACATCAACGGGGTGCAGACTTTGATCTGAATTTAATGGTGATGGAAGCTAACGGAGTTTTCCAGCTATGTTGGCAATACAACACTGACTTGTTTGAGGCTACAACAATTAGGCGAATGGCAGGTCATTTTGTGACCTTGCTTGAAGGTATTGTTGCAAACCCACAGCAGCAAATCTGGCAATTACCTCTGCTTACAGAGGTTGAGCAACAGCAGTTATTGGTTGAGTGGAACAAGACAGGGGTAGATTATCCTCAAGATAAATGTATTCATCAGTTGTTTGAGGAACAAGTTCAGCGTACACCAGAGGCAGTGGCGGTAGTGTTTGAGGATCAACGACTAACTTACCACCAATTGAATAGTCACGCCAACCAATTGGCGCACTACCTGAAATCTGTGGGTGTAAAAGCTGATGTGCTGGTAGGGTTATGTGTAGAGCGATCGCCTTTAATGCTGGTGGGATTGTTAGGCATTCTCAAGGCTGGTGGTGCTTATGTTCCACTAGACCCTGCATATCCCCAGGAGCGTCTAGCGTTGATGCTAGAAGATGCACAGGTACAAGTGTTATTGACGCAAAGCCATTTGAGTCACAAATTGCCTGAGTCTGTGGCTCATGTTGTATGCCTAGATACTGGCTGGGAAATTATTTCTGAGGAAAGTGAAGCCAATGCCGTCAGTAATGTAGCAACAGAAAACTTGGCATATGTCATTTACACCTCAGGTTCTACAGGTAAACCGAAGGGAGTTCAACTCACTCATAAATCTGCTACCAACTTCTTAAATTCCATGAAGCAGGAGCCTGGACTTATAGAGTCTGACATTCTCCTGGCAGTCACAACTATATCTTTTGATATTGCAGTCCTTGAACTTTACTTGCCACTGCTGGTAGGAGCCAAGGTAGTCCTTGTTAGTCGGGAAGTGGCAACTGACGGCAAACGGTTGTTAGAGCAACTGATGAGCTCTGGCGCTACAGTCATGCAAGCAACGCCAGCGACTTGGCGTCTCCTTCTTGCTTCTGGCTGGGAGAGCAACCCACGAATCAAAATCCTCTGCGGTGGTGAGGCTTTGACCCCAGAACTCACAAATCAACTACTCAAAAGAAGCACTTGTTTATGGAATTTATACGGTCCTACGGAAACGACTGTTTGGTCATCTGCTTATAAAGTCGAAGGTTTACAGCAGTCGTCTCGGAGCAAAGAAGCGCCAGAGTCTATCGGACGTCCCATCGCCAATACACAAATTTACATTCTCGACTCTCATCTTCAACCAGTTCCTATTGGCGTGGCAGGGGAACTCCACATTGGTGGTGCTGGACTAGCCCGAGGGTATCTCAACCGTCCGGAGTTGACTGACGAGAAATTTATTCCGAATCCCTTGAAAGGGGGTAGGAAGCAGGGAGCAGGGAGCAGGGGGAAAAAAGAAGACTATGTCGAGCGACTTTATAAAACAGGTGATTTAGCGCGTTATTTACCAGATGGCAATATTGAGTTTTTGGGTCGAGTCGATCATCAGGTGAAGATTCGTGGCTTTCGCATTGAATTAGGAGAAATTGAGGCACT
>JAJPJF010000041.1 GCA_021324415.1 Nostocales cyanobacterium Centralia_MAG_434 | reverse complement strand
TTAACTCCTTCAATATTTAAAAGTCTCGTCAAAATTCTAGTTCCATATTTCCCGCTCATAGTTTTAATTTTATCTAAATCTAGTTCCTTTTCTCTTAAAAAGAAACTATAAACGTGCCTCGTATGTCAAGTCTTATAAGGGTTTTGTTATTTTTTGACACATTTTTTTCATCCTCATTTACGTATTTAACTATTTTTTTGGCATAGTAAGTACTGAAAAACCACAATTACATAGTTTACCTGATGAAAGGAAACCCGGAAATAATACGAGATATGAGGTAGAAGATGCAGTGATGGCAGCATTTTCAATCTTTTTTACACAGTCAGAGTCTTTTTTAGAACATCAAAGGTTAATGAAAAGTAATAAAGAAAAAGATAATGCAGAAAGTTTATTTTCAATTGAGAAAATCTCCTGTGATAATCAAATAAGAAATTTGTTAGATCCAGTTCCAGCCGCTACTATCTTTATGGCTTTTCAAGAAGTCTATGAATGTAAACGTTTTTGCTCTAGACATAAAAAAACCGTCACTTGAGGTAGGGAGCGACGGCTAACCAAAAATAAAAGCTATCGTAGTCATCTATACCCACACTAATCGCAGCTAATAACTAGCGGCAACAGTGATAACACGTAAGTGAAGCAGGTTGCATATCAGGAGGCGCGGCAACGACCTTAGTCGTTGATATGAGGCTTAAAGCTTGTGCAAGACATAAAAAACTACCGACGCAGGTAGAATGGCGACGGTAGTTTAGAGATGCAAATCATCTAAGTACGTATACACACTTTAAGTGTAGTATATACTTATCACAACCGTAATAACACGTAAAGAATGTTAGTTATATACTATGAGGCGCGGCAACGACGTCAGTCGTTAATACGTGGTTTAACGCTTGTGCGAAAACATATGAGAAAAACCGCCGCAATGGAAGCGACGGTTCTACGGGAAATGATTCGTAACTATGAAGACAATAAGTTACGAATATGCTCACTACATAGATTAAGTGCAGCATTTATATAGCAACAACCGTAATAGTACGCAAAGTGAACTCAAACAAGTCGATGGCTTGCCTGACAACAGGAACCGTACAACAGATTTTCGTTTCAATCCCTAATAGGGTTTGGTGTTATACGAGAGATTAATACTTTGAGTCGCCTATTCTACGAAATATCTCTTATCTCGTTCACAATGGAGGAACGCAAGCCTAGCAAGGAATATACGTTGTTTATGTTTTTCACAACAATACCGCATCGTTAAGCGCTTTTTACGAGCGTCAGCATCGGACTCAACGAGTGCTAGTTGTTGACTGAGTTCCTTTCAAATCAATCTGTCATCCTCACAACACTGCGAGGCACTCAGTCACCGCTTTGCTACAACTGCCACCTCAAATCCTCTACTCACCTCTTGTGCCTCCCCCTCTACCTTTTTCACCAAAATCGCACAAGAGCCGTTAATATGTACTGTTTTCTACATGAAAACAATCGCTATTGTCTCTCGCAAGGGGGGCGCGGGGAAAACAACCCTAGCTGTACATCTGGCTGTCGCTGCTTCTATTAAAGGTAAACAGACAGCAATTATTGACCGTGACCCCCAGGCTTCTGCCGCAGGTTGGGGAGATAGCCGTGCATCTGATACCCCCGCCGTTGTATCTGCCCAAGCTGCCCGACTGCCAAAAGTGTTGGAGACTGCTATCATCGCAGGGGCAGACTTAGCCATTATCGATACAGCACCGCATTCTGAAACTGCTGCTCTTGCTGCCATCCGTGCTGCTGATTTGATTTTGATTCCTTGTCGCCTTGCCATTTTGGATTTACGTGCCATTAGTGACACGATTGATTTGGTCAACCTAACCAAGAAAACAGCAACAGTCGTGCTTAATGCTGTACCCTCACGCGGGGCACTCGCTGACGAGGCAATTGAGGCAATCAAGGAGGGGTGGCTGTCGCACCTGTCAGGGTAGGTCAACGCGCTGCTTTCGTTCACTCTCTGACCGGAGGACAAACCGCTATTGAATACGAACCAGACGGAAAAGCTGCTAAAGAAATCCAACTACTTTACAAGTGGATATGGAAGCAACTTAACATGTAGATGTGTATACATATAAACATTTTAACAATTTAACAAGTATGCCAAAAAGAACGAATTTAGCCGCCGCTTTAAACGAAGTATCAGGAAAACCCGTTAAAACTGAAAGCAATCAAGAACAACCGCAGACAGTAGAAATAAAGCCAGATTTACCCCCAAGCAGGCAAGGGAAGAAAGCAATCTCAGGACATTTTGACCCAGCAGTGTCAAAACAATTGAAACAACTGGCACTAGAGCAAGACCAGACCGTACAATCCTTACTCGCTGAGGCTTTAAATGATTTGTTTGAGAAATACGGTAAGAAGCCGATTGCTTAATTTTGGTTTTGGCTTCGTTAAGGAAAGCTATTTACACTCCACGCTGTCAAATATGACTTTGAATGACTAGGGTTTCTCTTATTTTTAACAAAGTATTCTTGACATCTTAAGAATTATTTCTGTCAAATAGCCTGAGCAATATTACTGATTTTCAGCTACGCCTACTTCTAGTCCCCTTGCAGGGTGTTAGGTGTTTGAAACAAATCGCTCAAAATGCAGCACGAGCAATTATTGACGCGTTTCAGTCTCCTTGCGGGGTAATAGGGCACCTGAAAAATGTGATGTAATTTAATTACTCAGTACTAAACTACAACCCTTGATTTGGCGATAAAAGACCATAAAATCCAGGTATCTTTATTATGCATTTTTTGGCATCATCTGGGTTTGTACGGAGAGGTGCAAGATCTGAGCCTCTAACGGGCGCGGCGATCGCTCCCGTGAAATATGAAAGAAACACATTTTACTCAAATCTCTAGAAGCCTTGCTATATAAGG
>JAJPJF010000508.1 GCA_021324415.1 Nostocales cyanobacterium Centralia_MAG_434 | reverse complement strand
TGCAACAGTTTCTCCAAACTGAGCGGGTATTTATTTACCGTTTCCAGCCAGACTGGAGTGGGTATGTGGCAGTAGAATCTGTTGCTGATGGCTGGTCGTCGATTTTGGGAACAAAAATCAAGGACTCATTTTTTATAGAAGCGAGTTGTCGTGAACTCTACAAACAGGGTCGAATTCAAGCAACAGAGGATATTTATACAGCCGGGTTTTCTAAATGTCATGTAGATTTACTAAGTCGGCTGCAAGTGAGAGCCAACTTGGTGGTCCCAATTGTGGAAGGAGAACAGTTGTGGGGGCTACTAGTGGCTAATCACTGTTCCTCACCCAGACACTGGGAACAGTGGGATATCGATTTACTGTGTGCCTTGGCAACACAGGTGGCGATCGCAATTCAGCAATCTACACTGTTTGAGCAGGTGCAAGCCGAACTGAGTGAGCGTAAGCGAAACGAAGAGAAAATCCGCCAACAAGCTCAGTTACTTGATGTTGCTAGCGATGCAATTAGTGTCCAAACTTTAGACAGTCAAATTTTATTCTGGAACTCTGGATCTGAGCGTTTATACGGTTGGAAAGCGAGGGAAGCTATTGGACAGAATGCCAACCAGCTTCTATACAAAGATTCTTCACTCCAACTTCAACAAATCCAGCAATGTGTACTTGAGAATGGTTCATGGCAAGGTGAGTTGTATCAAGTCACTAAATCCAACAAGGAAATTGTGGTCTCCAGTCGTTGGACACTAGTGCACGACGAGCAAGGACAGCAAAAAAAAACAATCCTGGTTGTCAACACTGATATCACCGAGAAGAAACAGATCGAAGCACAATTTCTCCGAGCTCAGCGGCTAGAGAGCATTGGCACCCTTGCTACTGGTATTGCCCATGACCTAAATAATGCATTAGGTCCAATTTTGATGATTGCTGAACTATTACAGGAAAAAGTGACTGATGTAGAAAGTCAGCAGTTGCTTGCAGAACTAGAAGCTAGCGTCAAACGTGGGGCATCTTTGGTTAAGCAAGTGTTGTCGTTTGGGCGAGGGATAGAAGGTTCGCGCACAATTATTCAAGTTAAGCATCTGCTTTCAGAAATCCATCAGATTGCTAAACAAACATTTCCTAAATCTATCAAAATTTATACAGATATAGCGCCCGACCTTTGGACTGTCTGTGCAGATGCTACTCAGTTGCATCAGGTGCTGATGAACTTGGTAGTTAATGCTCGTGATGCAATGCCAGATGGTGGAACTTTGGGTATTTATGCTGAAAACCTATTTATTGATGAGCACTACGCCCAGATGAACCTTGAAGCCAAAGTTGGTCCTTATATTGTACTGACTGTTTCGGATACCGGAGTTGGCATTCCGCCTGAAATCTTAGAGAGAATCTTTGAGCCATTTTTTACCACCAAAGAAGTTGGTAAAGGGACAGGGCTTGGTCTTTCAACAGCAATGGGCATTATCAAAAGTCACGGTGGTTTTATGAATGTTTATAGCGAAGTGGGACGCGGTACTCAATTCAAGGTGTACTTAAGTGCTACCGAAGGAGCCCAACAGCAGCCGGCAGAAGACATGGAACTCCCCAAAGGCAACGGAGAATTAATTCTCGTTGTTGATGATGAACTCTCGATTCGGGAAATTACAGAAATATTACTGGAAGTAAACAACTACAAAGTGCTTACCGCAACTGATGGCATTGAGGCGATCGCACTATATGCCCAGCATAGAGCTGATATTAGTGTAGTGTTAATGGATATGATGATGCCAGAAATGGATGGGCTAACAACCATTCAGACCTTGGGAAAAATCAACCCCTATCTCAAGATTATTGCCACTAGCGGACTGACATCAAACGATAAAATGGCTGAAGCTGCTTGTGCTGGTGTCAAAGCCTTTTTGTCGAAGCCCTATACAGCCCTAGAATTACTGACAACTTTGTCCTCAGTCCTAAAGACAAATTAGCAGCGAGAGAAACTAATCTCGCCACACTTCATTTACAACACTCCCATCCACTCCCAGCAACTGAATATGCAATGGCATTTGTCCAGCCGCATGAGTTGAACAACTTAAACAAGGGTCAAAAGCGCGAATTCCAGCCTCAACCCGATTTAGCATTCCTTCAGGAATGTCTGAACCGTGGATGAAATGCCGAGCAATTTGCGCTACTGTGCGATTCATTGCTAAATTATTTTGACCTGTAGCGATAATTAAATTGACTTTCTGGATCAAGCCATTTTCATCAACTTTATAATGATGAAATAATGTACCGCGTGGTGCTTCACTCACACCAACCACTTCTAATTGATTAATCCCTGCATCAGCACGCAATCGGCTTGATAGTATATCTGGATCATCTAGCAAAATTTCAATTCGCTCAATTGATGCCAAAATTTCAATTAAACGAGCGTAGTGATAGAAAAATGATGAAGTTACTGTGCGTTTACCCAGGTCTCTAAACTCTCTCAACTCTTGATCAGCTAAAGGTGTGCCAATACGAGTACAAATATTGAGACGTGCCAGTGGACCAACTCGATAAATGCCGCTATCTAAACGGCAATGGTCACTTTGATCTGGATAACCAAGGGGAAGATAGTACGGAGACTTTAAATAACTCCAAGGTTCAACTGCTTCACCAATAAATTCTTGATAACGAGTTGGATCAAGCTGATCAGCGATGATATTACCACCACTGTCTACAAAACGGATATTTCCGTCGTAATGTTCCCATAACCCATCAACTGTTACCAAACCCATGAACAAGGTTGGGAAGTTACCAAAGGTTTGCGCTTCCTTTTCATACTCCTTGAGTAAGTTTTTAAATTTGCCGATCGCATCTAGTACTATCGTTTTCGCTTCAGGAATACGGTTTTGAATCTGGGTACGTCCTGCTTGTGAAAGAGGTTCTCTCACTCCACCTGGAACTGCCCAGGATGGGTGAATTTTCCTGCCTCCTAGTTGTTCAATAATCTCCTGTCCAAATTGGCGCAAACGGATTCCCCCACGAGCCAACTCTGGTTCAGCGGCAATTAACCCAAATACATTGCGCTTTTGGGGGTCGCTATCCATGCCTAAAAGTAAATCTGGAGCGCTTAGGTGGAAAAAACTAAGGGCGTGAGATTGGATAATTTGTCCCAAGTTCATTAAGCGACGCAGTTTTGCCGCTGCTTGAGGGATGGTGACCGCAAGAATGCGATCGCCTGCTTTAGCAGAAGCCAATAAGTGACTCACTGGACAAATACCACAGACTCGAGCTGTAATGCCTGGCATTTCCCAGAAAGGACGACCCTCACAAAACTTTTCAAACCCACGAAATTCTGTGACATGAAAGCGAGCATCGCTCACCTGTCCTACATCATCTAGGTAAATGGTGATTTTGGCATGACCTTCAATGCGAGTCACAGGGTCTATGACGATTCTTTGTGACATCAAAATAACTCCTCACTGTACTCCTCAAAGGCTGTTTTAGGAATCTTTTCGACCCGGAGATGCACTTTCGCTGATTCTAGGTCTTCAACAATATCCCAGGCATCCGCGCATTCTTTGGAGTAAGGACCTGTTTGAGCACAGATAGTACGAGCTTGCTGAATTGCATCTTGAAGTTTGCGCTCTAACACAACTGTGCTGGGTTCTTCCATAAAGTTACTCTTAGTGAGAATGTCCTCAAGGGAAATGATGCCCAACAGTTCCCCCTGAATCACTGGTGCTCTCTGTAGATGATGATCAGCAAACAAACGCGCCACATATTCCACACCAAGATCAGGATTGACAACGATACAAGGTTTAGTCATCACTTCGTAGACACGTGTATGCTTGGGGTCTTTACCAAAGGCAATCACTTTGTAAACAATATCGGTTTCAGTGATAATACCGTAAGCATCTTGATCATGGTAACGCTCCACAATCAGCGCTCCCCAATCTCTTGCTTTCATGAGCTTGAATGCTTCAGCTACTGTTGCTGAACCACGAACAGTAGCAACATCCTTAGTCATGATATCTGCTGCTTTTACCATAATTAACCTCTGAATGAATCTTCAATGATGCTGTTGTAGACGAGGCCTGCCATAAAACTTTACCTACTTTACCTAGATGAAGAGCGATCGCATCTTGTTACCCACAATAGCCAAAGCAGACTCAAGCTAAGAAGGATGGTCATTTAGACTGAGAATACGATGATAAATGCCGCCGAGCCGATAACGAGTGCAACAAAACGCCCAAATGGTCTGTTATGTCGCATTTGTAATATTTTGATCATTTTTATTTCCAAATTCTGGGCAGAGGAAGCCGCTCAGACTTCTGGTATATCTACGGTTACATTCTTTTTTTGTTTATAAAGCAACAATTTGAGGAACTTGTGAGGAACGCAAAACAACCGTCCCAGTGTCGATTGCGTCTCAACAATCAACCTGCGTTCAACATCTACACCAGAAAGCTAAAGTTCACAAAATGATGATTCAGAGGGGGTAGGGTGTGGGGTGTGGGGTGTAGGAAACCCACGACACCTATCCGTGAGATTGGAATAAGGACGCAGTGAATACGCGCACTCTGCGTCTCGAAACACTCACTCAAGGAAGGGGCTCAAAAGCAGTCCTCCGAGAGACTGGTTCGCGTTAGCGCCAGGGTCAAGCTTGAGTGGGGAACCTTTACCAAGATTGCGGTCAAAGATGTTACCGTAATTGCCGACTGCTGAGAGAACACGGCGCTGCCGATCTTTGTCGAGACCTAGTTCAGGCGCGGTGATTGGCATTGCTCCAGCTCCACCCGCGTACCACCGTGTTTCTGGTCTCTGTGCGCTAACAAGTGTGTTCACCGTCCATGCAACGATCGCAGACCACTGTGCGTCTTGGGTTCCAGTTGTGGCCATCACCGGGAAAGTCACCAGTGGCTCTCTTAGAATGCGACTCGACAACCCATTCACGCCTGGATCAAGGCGGATCGTTGCCAGAGTCGTGATTTCACCAGCAATGGCATGGCAATTCTGCACGTTGTATGTGTCGATCATCTCCCCATCTTCAGAAAATGCACGGCGGAACCAGTCTCGATGGAGATTACTGAAATAAGCCTCAAGGCTCCGCTCAACCGAACTGCCAATAATAAAGCAAATGGTGTTCTTGGTAGTATTCTTGTTGTTGCTCTTGGCAAGGTCAGCAATGCGGCGAGCAGCAGAGGTAGACGCCACCATCACTGCATGAGATTCCACAAAGACAGTTGGACCAGGTACCACCTTGCCAGCTAGTTTCTGCTCGTTGATTTCAGACCCCGTAAGGAAGTAGACGTCATCCTGCTGATTGCGTACGGCGTCGAAGTCCTTTGGCGTCTCATACTCATGGTATTCAATTCGCTCGGGCGATCTGAGTACTGCCGTTGCGATCGCACGGCAGATATCGACGTTAAGGCCAGTCGAGCGACCATGGTCGGTTGCACGTGCCAGACCTGGTCGTTCAACACTACCGCAGCGGACAAAACCACGAGCCTTCACGCGCTCCACAACAGAGCCTGCCCGAGCAGCGGAGATCGAACCGAAAACACCAACCAGGGTCAGCAAGACCAGCAAAAAGCGCATAAATTCTCCTATCTGTTTTGTTGGTGGGGAAGGGAGAGAGTAGCTATAACTTCCTCCCAAACCCATCCTTATATATGCAAATCGGTATTAGGGGTTAGCAGCTGGGTAGGTGCTTGGCAACGGGTTAAAGCCCGTAGGAACTTTGTTGGCGATCCCTTGGCGCTGATCTTCTGGTGTGATCCCAAGTGCTTGACAGCCTTTACTACCGTAGTGCGGTAATGTGTTGACGATGTTGTCTGGAATTATTGCAAACGATCCGGGCAGTGCTGGCGAGATGCCCAGCAGGCGTTTTGGATCAAAGCCAGACAGTAGGCTCTCGCTCACTGACGAGTTGATGTCGCGTGGACCGAGGTACTTTTGCTCGAATCCTGGGGGACCAAACTTATTGAACTCTGCGGAATTACCATCCTTGAGAGCCTGTTCTTCATCGGGCAGACTGGCGAGGGCAGGTAGACCAAAGATTGCGTTGATTGTCTGGATCACCGAGTTGTGATCGCCCTCGACATGGGAGACGGCATGTGTCCGTGCATAAGGTGAGATCAGGATGAGAGGCACACGAACGCCGCGAGAGAGAGGTAACCCATCAGGACCATACGACAGGATGCGTGGTGGGACGTGATCGTAAAAGCCATCCGACTCGTCATAGGTGATGATGATTGCGCTTTGCTTCCAAAGTTTCTCATTTGACGCGATCGCATTGATGACGCGAGCCGCCATTGCCTCACTAAGCTGTCGGTCGGTGTAACTTGGGTGGTCGTCATCACCAGACTTGGCTGCATTGATTGCGGCGATCTCATCCGCTGGTGTGTTGGGGTTCGTGATTGCTGGTTTCAAACCCTGCTGATTTGTGTAGCCACCACGGATATAGAACACACCACCTTTGGGTAGTTTATTGTTGGCTATGTCGGTAAAGAAGTCACCAAGCCCGCGCAGACTGTCACTTACTTGTGGCGTATTGGCAATATAGCCAAAATACTGCGCGCCGTTGTGATGACTGACATACGCATTGTGGGAAGCAACCCCGTTGGTGTCGGTCGGTTCAAGATTATAGCCTTCCTGATACCAGCGCCAGTTAACGGGTGTGGTACCAAGTTGCTGAATAAATGGGATATCTTGCTGAATATCTGGCAAATCAAACGAAGGGTTCTTGTTGTTGGACAAGACTGCTTTAATATCTCGTCCTAGGAAAGTAAGTGGCAGGCTGGCAAAGGTCAAGTTCGAGGCGATGTTGGTGTCAGCATAGCTTTCTTGTGTGCCTGCAGGTTGCTTGTTGTCCTTCGTCTCATCAAACTGGGAACCGTAGAAGGGCTGCGGGTCGTTAACCAGTGGTGGACCTTGCGTCGTGCCCGTGTGGCTGCCCACAGTATAGGACTGACCCGAAGGGCCATGCTTGACCCACTGTGTTTCACCCGATTGCCCTGCGAGCATTGCCACTGCATTTGGGGTGGAAGGTGTGTCTTCAGTCGCGAAGATGTTATCGAAAATCGTGAAACGGCTGGCCCATTTCCAGAAGAACGGAATGGTATCACAGTCAATGTGAGACATCACGAGGTTTGCGTACTGAGTGCCCGTAGAGATGTTACCTGCGCCACCTTTCGACGCGAAGCGTGTGTACTCGTCGTAGGCAAACTGATCCATCTGTGGCTCGCCGTTGACAACGTGGATCTTAGTTGCCAGCCCAGTATGGGAGTGATCAACACTGTCAACAACGCTAGAGTTCTGCTCGGGACCGATCCGGAATGGCTGAACTGTGACATTTACCCCGTTAACATCCGTGTAGGTTTGGGTAAAACCTGGTGTTTTCTCTGGGGAACGAGGCTTTTGACCATCGGAATAGAGTCCGTTGACCCCTGGGAACGTTCCGTACTCGTTATCGAAGGAGTGGTTTTCGTTAAAAATCACGAAGACGTACTTGATTCGCTCCCGCAGCAGTTGTGAGAGCACCTTCGACGACAGCTTGGGTTCCTTAGCTGAATTATTGAGGTATGGCGCGACATCAGACGGGATATTGGGCTGAGTCGTAACTGTGCGGGAATTGTGGTGTGAATCCTTATCTGTCGTTGATGAGTCAGCAAGCGCAATCGGAACAATAGAGACCTGTACCAAGGAGGCTACCATGGCTAGGGCAAGAGGAGTCTTCGTAAATCGGCTTAAAGCGCATCTCTTTGGTAAACTCAAGATTTGCACTCCAATCGATTTACAGTCAAACCATTTCTTACGAAGTTTGCTGCTCATAATTTTTCGTTTAAAATTAAAGTTTCGAATAGCAGAAACTAAATAATAAGGTTTGCTCTCAAACTTTGTAGTTAAGCGAAAAATAAGAGAAGATTATCGATTAGGTAAAAAAATAGACTAATTGCGCTCTCAGCCAAATTTGATGAATTCACGTCCCTCTAGGTGTGGTATTTCTCCCTGCACAACAGACTCTAGCACTGCTCTAATTTGAGGAGCCGAGGGTGGACAACCAGGTAAATAAATGTCAACCGGAACGACTGTATGAACAGGTTGCACCTTATTTAGTAATGGCGGTAGTATACCAGCCTCTTGAGGAATTTGAGGGTGAAGATTGGTCGTTTCCATATAAGAACGTTCGAGCACAACTTCAGCACTTCCCAAAGGGTTACGTAAAGCAGTGACATTACCAGTGACAGCACAATCACCAAACGAGATGAGTAATTTTGAGCGTTTTCTCACAGTCTGGATTGTTTCTAGATGTTCCTGATTAGCGATCGCACCCTCAACCAACACCACATCTACTCCCTCTGGATATTCCTTAACATCAGCAAAGGGACTATAAACCAAATCTACCTGAGAAGCTAAATCAAACAGCCATTCATCCAAATCTAGAAAGGACATATGACAGCCAGAACAGCCTCCTAACCAAACTGTTGCTAATTTCAAAAGAGCCATTGATGTTTCTCCCGTGCTGTGACCAGGAATTCCAGTTTGGCGCGATCGTGTTTCATTTCTCCCACACTCGAACCCTGATAAAAAAGTGCACCAGTTGGACAAGCATTAACGCACTTGCCGCAAGAAGTACAAGTTTGAGACGTTCCCCAAGGCTGATTCAAGTCAGTGATGACATGAGAATTTGTACCCCTACCAGCCATATCCCAGGTATGAGCACCTTCAATTTCATCGCATACACGTACGCAACGAGTACAAAGAACACAACGGTTATGGTCAATGCCAAAGCGATCATGAGAAGCATCAACTTTGCGCTTAGGAAACTGGTAGTCTAAACGCACATGATCCATACCCATTTCAATTGCAAGGTCTTGCAACTCACAATTGCCATTCGCTACACAGACTGAGCAAATATGATTACCCTCAGCAAACAGCATCTCTATAATCATGCGGCGATATTGCTGAAGCCGCTTAGAGTTAGTACAAACTTCCATATCCTCAGCAACTTTCGTCACACAAGCCGGTAGCAGTTTCTGAGTACCAGTCACTTCTACAAGACAAAGCCGACAAGCACCAACATCTGTAACTCCCTCTAAGTGACATAATGTCGGAATGTGAATTCCAGAATCTTGTGCTGCTTCAAGTATAGTCTGCTCCTCATGAGCACTGATCAATTGTTCATTAATTGTTAAAGTTTTTACAGTCATCTCAATTCACTTACTAGTAAAAACCACAAACATAGACGGTGAAATTCTTCTATCTGCGCCCATCTGTGGTTACATGAATCAACTTTAAATACTCATCCCGAAAATAACGCAACGTACTAAATACCGGATTAGGTGCAGACTGGCCAAGACCACACAAGCTGGTATGTTTCACCATGTCACATAATTCCTCTAGCAGTTCCAAATCAGCAACAGATGCTTCACCTTGGCGAATCTTGGTTAACAAGCGATACAACTGTACAGTACCAACCCGACAGGGAATACATTTACCGCAGGATTCATCCATGCAAAATTCCATAAAGAATCGGGCGACATCTACCATGTTAGTATTCTGATCCATGACTATCATCCCACCGGAACCCATCATCGAACCAAGGTTGGTTAGCGATTCGTAGTCTACAGGAGTATCAAACGCTGATTCTGGAATGCATCCTCCAGAAGGACCACCAGTTTGCACAGCTTTTGCAGAACCGCCATCTGGCACTCCACCACCCATTTCTTCTACAATTTGTCGCAGTGAAGTTCCCATCGGGACTTCTATCAAACCTGTGTTGCGAATTTTACCAGCCAAAGCAAAAACTTTTGTACCTTTACTCTTTTGGGTACCGATGCTAGCAAACCAGTCAGCACCTTTGCGAATAATCGGGGAAATATTGGCAAAAGTTTCGACATTATTTATTAAAGTGGGATACCCCCATAAACCAGACTCCGCAGGATAGGGTGGACGAGGGTGAGGAGTGCCGCGCTTGCCTTCTATGGATGCCATGAGAGCAGTTTCTTCACCACAAACATAAGCCCCTGCTCCAATACGGATTTCGATTTTAAAATCAAAGGGAGACTCAAAAATTTGACTACCTAACAAACCAAGATGTTGTGCTTGGCGAATCGCAATTTGCAGCCGACTGATGGCAATAGGATATTCGGCTCTAACATACATGTAGCCTTGTTTTGCACCTACAGCATAGGCAGCGATCGCCATTCCTTCCAAAACACGATGAGGGTCACTTTCAAGGACACTACGATCCATAAACGCACCTGGATCTCCCTCATCGGCGTTGCAGATCACGAACTTGCGTTCTCCTTTCGCCTTAGCCACCGTTGCCCATTTCAACCCTGTTGGATAACCAGCACCACCACGTCCCCGTAAACCACTCTGAGTTATAGCATTGACTACTTCATTGGGCGTCATCTCTCGCAGAACCCGATAAAGAGCTTGATAACCCTGTGCAGCAATATAAGATTGAATGCGTTCTGGATCGACTTTGCCACTATTTTCTAAAACAATAGGCATCTGGTTCGTGAAAAATGGATGAGCAAGATCACCACGTTGAACAGTCGTCTCTTCCCCATTAATAGCAGCGATAATTGAGGATGCATCATCAGGCGTGACTTTCTCGTAGAGTGTGCCAAGACTTTTTGGCTCAGTTTGTGTATCAACAACTTGCACTAATGGTCCTTGACAACACAAGCGCATACAGCCAACCCCAGAAACCTGAACTTGTCCATCCAAGCCAGTTGCTGTCACCGCTTCTTCCAAATGTTGTTTGACCGCTTGTGAGTTGGCAGAAAGACAACCCGCGGCCACACAGCAACGAATCTGAACAGGTTTCTCCAAAAAGCGTTCTTTTTGGGCAATTTCTAATAATTCAGTCAGTTCCATAGAGAAGCCATCCTTGCATATGCTTGTGGACTGATTCAGGCGTTTGATTGCCACACACTGTCCCATCAAAAACGACAGCAGGTGCAATACCACAAGCACCGAGACACCGTGCTGTTAGTAATGAAAGTTGACCATCTGGTGTTGTTTCACCAGCATAGATGTGAGCAGATTTTTCCAGATCTGTCAAAATTGCTTGAGCACCTTTGACATAACAAGCCGTCCCAGTACACACGACACAGGTATGAACACCTTTAGGCGCAAGTGAAAACAAGTGATAGAACGTTGCCACCCCATAGACTCTGCTGGGTGGTAGTTTCAAGCTATGGGCAATATACAGTAACAAATCATTTTCTAAGTAGCCAAAGAGTTCTTGAGCCTTATGCAGAATTTCAATGAGCGCATCTTGCTGGTACTGGTGACGCTTAATTGTGGCATCCAGAATTTTAAAGCGTTTATCTCCGCTACCATGAGAGAGCGGAGGAGAAATTTTCATTGCTTTGGTTTTCTTCCTTCTTAGATATTATGATGGTGTTGCAGAACAAAGTACCCTGCCGGCAATTAACTAACGTCAGCAGTATTTGTAGATTGTTTTTCAGATTCTGATGTATCGGCAGCTACTGGAAGATGCACAATATGAACTGAACAAGGAGCATGATGGAGAACGTAGTTACTCACACTACCGAGAAATAGTTCTGTCAGACCAGAGTGACCTCGACGCCCCATGACAATGAGGTCAGCTCCCCAACTGCGAGCTACGTGACAAATAGTTGGACCAGGACTACCAGGATTTTGTGTAAATTCAGTATCAATACCTGCTGTATTTGCTTTAGCAGAGAAAGCTTGCAACAATTCTATACCTTTCTTTTTAAAGATATTCCATTGCTGTTGATAAAACTCAAACGAGCGATCATCTACTGCAGGATAGTAGTCAAAACTGGATAACATAGGTCCATATGGACTACCCTCTTCTTCTACAGATAAAACTTGTAGCAGCATTAAACGAGCTCCAGCCAACTTCGCTAAAGCAAGCCCTTGTTCAAAAACATGATTGCTCAATTCGGATCGATCTAATGCGATGAGGATCTTCTTAAACATAATAAACCCTCATTTTTTTTAATAATTTGGTCATTGAGGATTTTAGTTTCTACATCTAGATCCCCTTATAGAGCAACAATTTGAGGAACTTGTGAGGATGGAGGGCAACAAAGAAAGTTAGAAGTCACGAATAGAAATGATGATGGTTCCTAATAGTGCTTCGGTGTCAAGAGAGACAAGAGGCGCAGGGTAGCAAAGATACTCTCTCTATCCTTGTTCCATGCCCCATTGCCCTACTCCCCATTCCTTAATTAACCGAACTTGGTATAACTTCAATTGGTGCCATCATGCCCTTGTCTTCGTGTTCTAGGATGTGACAGTGGTAGACGAAAGTACCTGCAATACTTGAACGTCCATCGTTGCCTACGCCTCGGAAATCCATCCGTAGTTTTACTCTAGGATAGGGGGTGTTTGGGTCACCGTTCCAGGCTGGGACATCGACTGTATCAAGCGTCATTCCAATTTCATCGGCATCTGTGCTCTCTAGCACAAGGAAGTGGATCTGATGGATATGGAAGGCATGAGCTTCCTGAGAACGGTTTTCCACGATCCAATCCTCAATTGCTCCTTCCTTCACGGTGATATCAGGAGTCTTAGAGTTTGGATTGAAAACTTGAGGTTGATTTGGCTCAAGAGTGATGAAGAATTTCTGATCTGGTCCCTTTGGTGTTTCAGAAAAGTAGAGTGTGCGCTGTTTTTCGGAATTCATGTGCCCGAGTCCAGAAAACCGATCACCTGAAATTTCCTTTAAGTCAACCTTTGATTCAGGAGTTTCAATGGGATCACTGGATGGATCTGTAATAATGCGAGCGATCGTTCGTTGTGGATCATTATCACCATCTATCCCAGTGTTATAATTTAGCGTCAGCAACTTGGCATTCCTGACATTTGCTCCAGGACCTTTGAGAATGAACTCTGCTCTTGAACCTGGAGATAAGAAAATGTGCTGAACTGTCTGAGTCTGGTCTTTCGGTCCGTCAGCATTTATCGGAACGCCATCTCTTGCAACTAACTCAAGTGGCTGAGGTTTGCCATCATAAATGACCTGCAAGTCAAAGAAGGTATCTGCAGCGGTGTTGGCGACACGCCAAAACTGCTCTTGATTTGGTTCCATTTGAATCACAGCAGGTGGATCGTAGCGACCCCGTCCTCGATACCTTATTGGGACTAAGTTGATGGAAATATCCTTCGCTGGTTGAGCCGTGTCGCTTGCAGGGAAATTACGTGATAGCTTCATATCACGCAGCATAAACACGCGTTCAGGAAGTTGAGCTGCTCGTTGATTATAGGCACCGATGCCTTCAACAAGGATGGCTCCTGTTAAGCCGTTCAGCACCTGTTCTTCAGCTTGCATGTGGACATGCGGGTGATACCAGTACATTCCAGGTGGCTCGTCCTTGGGAACGTCCACGCTATACTTAAAACTCTCGTTTGGTTCAAGCACTGTGTGGAGGACTTCGTCTTGATGGCATGTTGGAGAGATATTCATGCCATGAAAGTGAAGGTTAGTAGAATTTGGGGGAGCCATGCCCTGACGATTGTAATAACTACGTTGACAGTTCGGATCAGGACTTTCTGAATTTGCTGGACCTGGTAGTTGATTATTCAATTTGACTACAAGGTTTGCTGGACCTGGCTTGACCCTCAGCGTTGGTGCTTGCACGTTGTCATTAGCAAGATAGCAGTTTTCGCTGGAGCCAGTTTCAAGAACTGTCAACTCTACAGGATGCGATGCATCGAGATGCCAGATTTCAGGTGGGTTATTGACAATACTTCCGGCTGTTGGTCGGGAGCAAACAGAATTGGAAGATTGAGTTTGTGCTCCCCCTCTTACTGCAGATATCACAATAAATCCAGCTATAAAAACACCGCAAAGAATCAAATAAATCTTCCTCAGTTTTATGTTCTGAAATCCCCTTGTGATCGCTCCGAGCAAAGAGACTATTTTTCTGATAATTCTTGCCATAAATCGTGTCTTATTTTTGAAATTGAATAGTTAGCTATTGAGACAAAATTTTTTTTTAGACTTTGATAGCGTTGCTGGTGATTTCCTACTTTACAAATACTGCTGATACTGAATATATGCAGAAGTAAAGATGAGTAAAATAACTGAATTCAACTGATATCCAAAAAAAACGAATCCAATGAATTTAGAAAGGTTAAATGCTTATAATGTATGTATTCATTTGCACTCTCTCTAAACTGAAAAAAATTTGTTGAAGTAATTTTATGCCTGCACTAAATGTATCGGACATAACATGAGATATAATCTGGATAATCAAAATATAAATTCTACTATAAAAATTAATAAATAGAGAATTTCTTGATGAATTGAGTTGAGTATTCGGATTCAATTATTTAATAATCTAGATATAAATTATGAGAATATCCTGAAGAATTTTATTACTTGATTCAAAACATTCATTTTAATAATTAGTTTCTTTTTAAAATTAGTTTTTAAAGATTGCTTAAAGGATGAAAAACTCGTTTTTTAAGAAAACATCAATCTAAATCATTTGCAATTATAGAGAAACACGGTTTCTTTAATAAACTAGATTCCTGAAACTGACAAATTCGTTACTCAAATAAGATTGCTATATATCGGATACATTTCGTAACTAGGGTAACAAGGAGGAAAGTTGCCTCCGACTTCTACGTGTCTAATTAACCGAACTTGGTATAACTCGAATTGGTGCCATCATGCCACCGTCTTCATGTTCTGCGATATGGCAGTGGTAAAAGAAAGTACCTGCAATACTTGTAGTCTGATTCTTCTTTATACCTCGAAAATCCATGCGCAGTTTTACCTTGGGGTATGGAGTATGTGGATCACCGTTCCAGGCTGGGACGTTGATTGTATCAAGTATCATCCCAATCTCATCAGTATTAGTGCTTTCCATCACGAGGAAATGGATCTGGTGGATATGAAAATCATGGACTTCCTGAGTACGATTTTCCAAAAGCCAATCTTCAACTGTTCCCTCCTCCACAGTAATATCGGGAGTCTTAAAGTGTGGATTGTAGAGTTGAGGTTTATTAGGCTCAACAGTAATGTAAAATTCCGGATTTGATTCGGTCTTTGATGTTTGAGAAAAGTAAAGCATGCGCTGATTTCTGGCCTCTAGTTGACTCAGTCCAGAGAACTGATTGTCCCTAATCTGGCTTGATTCCACTTTCGACTCAGGACTTTCTATGGGAACCGATGATTTGACTTGTGTATCAATTCTGGCGATCGTTCGCTGTGGGGCATTATCACCATCTGTCCCAGTCTGATAATTCAGCGTCAGCAACTTGGCATCCGTGACATTTGCTCCAGGGCCTTTGAGAATGAACTCTGCTCTTGAGGCTGGAGGTAACAAAATGCGCTGGACTGTCTGAGTCTGGTCTTTCGGTCCGTCAGTATTTATCGGAACACCATCCCTTGCAACTAACTCAAGTGGCTGAGGTTTACCATCATAGATGACTTGTAAGTCAAAGAAGGTATCTGCAGCAGTGTTGGCTATACGCCAAAACTGCTCTTGATTTGGTTCCATTTGAATTACAGCAGGTGGATCGTACTGACCTCGTCCTTGATACCTTATTGGAACTGAGTTGATGGAAATATCATTTGCTGGTTGAGCCGTGTCGCTTGCAGGAAAATCACGTGATAGCTTCATATCACGCAGAACAAACACGCGTTCAGGCAGTTGAACTGCTCGTTGATTATAGGCACCGATACCTTCAACAATAATGGCTCCTGTTAATCCGCTCAGCATCTGCTCTTCGAGCAGCATGTGGACGTGCGGATGATACCAATATAGTCCTGGGGGTTGGGTCTTGGGAACATCCACACTATACTCAAAACTCTCGTTTGGTCGAATCACCTTCTTCACAACCTCATCCTGATGGCATATTGGAGAGATACTCAGACCATGAAAGTGAAGGTTGGTGGAATTTGAAGGTGGCATTCCTTTATGATCATAAAAATCACGCTGACAGTCCTGATCAGGACTTTCTGAATTTGCTGGACCTGGTAGTTGATTATTCAATTTGACTACAAGGTTTGCTTCACCCGGCTTGATCCTCAGTGTTGGTGCTTGCATACTATCATTGGCAAGATAACAGTTTTCGTTGGGATCAGACCTCCTATTGAGAACTGTCAACTCTACAGGATGCGATGCATCGGGATGCCAGATTTCAGGTGGGTTATTGACAACACTTCCGGCTGTTGGTCGAGAGCAAACAGAATTGGAGGATTGGGTTTGCGCTCCTCCTCTTACTGCAGATATCACAATGAATCCAATTATAGAAACACTGCAGAGAATTAAATAAATCTTCCTTAGTTTTCTGCTCTGAAATCCTCTTGCGATCGCGTTGAACAAGGAGGCTGTTCTTCTGATAATTCTCGCCATAAATTGTGTTTTCTTCTTGAAGTTGAATAACTAGCTCTTGGGATAAACTCATTTTTTAAATTTTGATAGTGTTGCCAGTGATTTCCTACTTTACCAATGTTGCAAATACTAAATATGCATAGATGTAAAGATGAGGAATCTAATACAAATTCAAAATATGCCCTTTGGGAATGCTACGCATTAGCTTAGATTCCCATCAGAAGCACAAACTTCAAAATCAAGAAAGCTAGACTTAACAAAACTTTCTAATTTTGAATTTGTGGCTGCATTTTAGATAATTGATATGACTGAGCCTTAAAAGAAACACATTCAAATTAATCCAGGAAGCTGAGAAGCTTCAGTATAAATAAGTGACAAACAACGTCATACATGAACATGAATATTAGAAGAATAACTCAATTGGCTTCAGCCTATACAATTAAATTATTTCACATTCTAGACTTTAATCATGAGGAAAATATGAATTTTTTCTACACAAAGTAAGGCAGATTTTATATCAACAATATTCAATATTTAATAAACACGATTTGTATAAAATATTAAGTTTGTCATGTTGATATGTTTCTTTCGATGTCCTCTGCTCCATATCCAACTCTAACAAATAATCGTTTGTTCTCAACGACATACTTGTTCCTATTTACCTACCTCTTTTGAAAGATGAAGGAAAATTAGAAATACCAAATATTAATGCTTAAGTTTTTTTGAATATAACTTGAGGAAGGGGTTTATCAAGAATCAGGAGGTTTAAAATTCTAAACAATCAACCTATTAAAGGTATCAAGCAAGACTTATGTATTGACTTGCAAAAATAATGTGAATTAATGACTCATTTATCTGATAGTTTTTTGAAGTGAAAGTTATGAAAATATTGCTATATAGTTTACTGCTTCTCATTCCTGCCACTGTTACATCTGCTTTAACAACAGTTGTACAAGCACAAACAACGGCCATAAATTCAAGACCACTACATACTACAGCTTACCAGATACAGCCTTTCAACCTAGTTACTCTGGCTTATCAAGGTTATTTGAAGCAGCAAAATATTCCTAGCTATGGTGTATTGACCAACTCTTATCGCGATCAAAGTATCAGTGCTCAGCAACTTGTCCAAGCTGCGGTCAATATGAATAGACTCCCACCAACCGTTCTTCAAGATCAACAATACATACAAGCAGTTGATCAGGAACTACAAAACTTAACAGGAGTCTTCTATTAGCTGTTTGTGTGGTTATCTAGCACAATAGTCTAGATTTAAAAAAATGTACGAATAGGCATTCTGCGTAAACCACTTATTCCAAATGAGTTTGAATGCTGGGCTATCAATGAAATTATTTACTGTATCCTGCCACTGTAAATCATTCTCCGGTAAAATCATGCTGTAAGGATCACAACTTAGGGGTCCTTTGGGCGTCAGAGGATAATCGTCTAACTTCAGGTTTTGTTTAGTGGCTTCTGCTCGCAGCAAAATGCCATCGCTGACAAAGGCGTCAATATTGCCACTTGCTAGTGCTTTGACCCCTTGCGATCGCCCCATGGCTCCACGAAAATTAATAATCTTGGTTCTAGGATACCGTTGACGCACAAAAGTCTCCGTCGTCGAACCCTCTACCACACCAACTCGAATACCACTGAGATCGGTTAAGGGATTCACTTTACTTTTCTCACTGGAACGGATGAGAAAATGGGCTCCAGTCAAGAAAAACGGTGTGCTAAATGCCACACCAGATAAATTATTACGAATCGTGTTAGGACCACACTCCAAATGAACAGTATGATTCTGGACAACCTGGAATCGATTCTCTAGTGTGGAAGTTATTACTTCCAACCTGACTGGTTTATTGAGTTGTTGCTGAAGTTGGGTAGATAAGGCGTTTAATACATCCACACAAAACCCTGTTGGCTGTCCGTTTGCACTCTTGAAGCCAAATGGAGCTGCATCTTGGCGAATCCCAACCCGTAACACACCTGTACGTGCGATCTCTTGCAGGATAGGTTGCGATCGCTGTGGTGTAGGCTTGCTAGCCAGTGGCGGCACAATCGGAATAGGAGGAGTTTTGCCAAATGATTGTTTGAGTTGACCAGAAGTGAGAGATCTTACTAAGTCTAATTGCAAGGGGGATTTTTGGCTCACAAACTGAGCATATCCAGGACTGAGATACACTTTATACTCTGGACGATTGGCCAAATAGGTTTGCATAAATGCCAGACTTAGCGCCCGAACATAATTTCGCGCTTGGCGAGGCGAGGGTCCTGAAAGAAGCTGATCTAGGGTACCAGGTGCTGGATCTAAATCGCCACCTGTTGCATCTGCGTAGCTATGACCGCTAGAAATGCTGATTGCTAGATATTTTTCGGGTGTGGTAAGCCAAATAAACGGATGAATTTGTTCTTGGACAACGGAGGCGATGAAATCATTGCTACCCCCCATCAACATGGTTGGAATTTGAATTTTACTTAGATTTTCTGGTCCTAACACGACACTAGTAATGGGGCTGATAGCAAAAACGGCTTTGATACGAGGGTCGCGCAAATGGTAGTTGAATGGAGGTAGGCGAGTCGCAAGACACTCTAGTGTTGGCGCTGCGTTGAGTCCAGGTGCAAGCGTTGGGCAGTCTTGGTGCAATCGCTCATTGTTGGGGTCAGCGCCTGCTAATGCCAAAACTGTGTAGCCACCAAAGGAATGACCAATTGCTCCGACATCCTGGAGATTCATTTTTCCCTTCAGGGTCGGATCGGTTTGAGACATTTGTTCTAGCTGGTCCAGAACATATTTAATATCTAGGGGGCGATCAAGAAAGTCTACTGGGTTGACATTACTACTGACTATTCCCTTCAATAATCCTTGTTGCCGCGTTGCATCACTACCCAAATGTTGGGGTACCACTGCCACAAAACCATGAGATGCTAGATGTTTTCCTAAGTAGGCAAAAGCATCGGGGCTAGAACCCATACCGTGAGAGACAACAACGACTGGCGCTGGCTGGGATACTCCTTGAGGCAAGTACAGGTCTACTATAAATCGACGATCAACTTGCATCCCTTGGAGTGTTTGGCGATCGCGATTCATTTGCAATCGACGGTAGGAGAACTGAAATGAACCTGGTTCTTCTAGATGCGGAAGTTTTGAGAAGTCTACTACAGAACCAGACGCAATTTCGGTTTGCATTTGCTGGGTGATCGCTTTCAGTGCTGCATCCCGATATGCTACTAAACCACCAACCTGCCGTCTAAACCTTAATAGTTGCAATAAGTTGATCCGAATGTTGGCTGATGGAAAGCGACGAATAATATTGAGTGTTGTTAGTCCTTCGCGATCGCTAGCTGCTAACAGTAATGCAGCTCGAAGAGCATAAAACCCGTCTTGATGAGCATCAGTTCGGATAATACTTCCTAACCCTTGCAGCACTCCCGCTCCTATTGGAGAATATGTCAATTGCGACACAAGTACAGGACTATATTCAAACTTTTGTTGAAGAAGTTGGTGCAGTTCGGCTAGGTTCTGTTTATCAACAGACTTGGCATACAATTGTAAATCTCCAGTGATTTTACCCGACTCAACAAAGGTTTGCAGCGAATCTAGCGAAATGGAAAATTCAAGCAGTCCATAAGATACTTTAACAGCTTCGGCGGCCCAAACAGGCTGGGGTTTGAGAACGATAGGAGATCCTCCCAAACCCATCAAACAACCCATTGATACTAGGTGCAGGAATTTTTGCTGCCCAAACCGAATAACAGAATGGAACGGGTTACTAAAACGTGGAGTCATCAAAGAACGTATGCCTAAGCAGTAGTGTTGGTCACAGCATCATTGTGCCTAACCTCACTGTACTATTGAAGTGTTGCTATCAGCTCTTTCAAAACCAGACTCCCATTCCTAAAGACTGACCACCCATCACCTACTAGCACAGCCTCTATACCACTCATTTGTGCTAGCCTCTGCACTGAAGCCACAGCCTCTTGATAGTTTGAAAGTTTGGTATCGGGTAGAATCGTTAAACTTCCTGCTTGATGAGCTCGCACTAAATCGCCAGTAATGAGGGTTGTTTTTTCTAAAAGCAGTGCCAACTCACCAGGGGTTTTTGAGCCATGCAATTCTAGAACCTCTAATCCTGGTACAAGTTCTTCACCGTCCCACAGCCAGCGATCGCACCGAATGGGAAAATTATCTTTTTCTGCCGCTGGACCAGCAACCTGGGCATTGGTAACGTGAGCGATTTCCTTAGCAGCACGCACATGATCTGAGTTAGTGATCACAATCCAACGTGCACCACCCAAGGAATGGAGGTGATTATAGTCATGGGCTGATAAAGGCAATGGGTCAATCAGGACATTACCTTCTGGACGAATCCAAGCAAAGCTATTGAAATCTAGATTGCGTTCTTGGTTAAAGGACGACCAACCATATAAGTCACGACGGTGGAGTAATTTCATAGAAATTTTTTGATTTATGACTACATCTTTGTTAGAGCATCAGCTGGCTCTCACACCCTGACTTACTTACATCTAACTTCTGTTACATTCACACACAAGTTTCTTTCAGGATATTAAAATTTGGTGATGAAAAAGTTAAGCTTTCAAGTCAATACCCATTTTTTAAAGTATAAATACTCAAGCATTGTTGCTTATTATTTAGTTAACTATTAAACGAGCTTATCCCGATAGCTTTAGTGAGCACAAAGCGTGCTCAATTTCCAGCACTAAAGTGCTTATTACGAACTTTCACATCATGAGATAGACCACTAGGGGCTTGTGCCCTTTGATATTGGGTCAATAACAAGTTTTCACAAAGTACCGATTATAACTGCTATTATTAAACTATTATTAATTTTTATTGCAAAACTAGGTTATTAGCTACTTAATGTTATGTAGATAGGCTAAATATATATGACTTTGTAAAGAAGAATGTACTTATAGTAGGCTTTTGAATCAAATCTTAAGGAAAGATTAAGTATTTATATTTTTTCTTTTTCATGACTATTTAATCATCAAAAAATAATAAAATCTATCAAAAGAGGGATGAACGTGGGAACGCACTAGAGCATTAAACGTCAGTTGTCAAAAGTTTAGGCTACATTCAAGTTTAAACAGCAGAATTTAGGAGTAAATACTTATTGGACTCCTCCTACAAGCTTTATTTCATCCTTATCCAACTGTAGAGCTATTAAATATAGGTTTTATTAAGTCATGCAGGACTTACTATTTGGTCATCCAGAACACACTCAGCAACAATTCGATTATACTGACTGGAACATAATTGAAACAGAGATTGATCCCACTAAAATACATCATAAAGAAACTGTCTTCACCCTCGGTAACGGCTACTTAGGAACACGAGGCACATTCGAAGAAGGGTATCCCAATGATTCTGCAGCAACCCTAATTCATGGCATTTACGATGATGTTCCCATTGCTTTCACCGAGCTAGTCAACTGTCCTAACTGGTTATGTTTTGTGATCAAGGTAGCTGGAGAACGCTTTCGGCTTGATAGCGGCGAGATCCTCTACTACGAACGTCGTCTTGATCTGCGCTTAGGTTTAGTAAGCCGTAATGTGCAATGGCGCTCTCCATCGGGTCATACTTTAGAACTCCAGTTTGAGCGGTTCATGAGTTTAGCAGATCAACATGTTTTGGCAATTCGTTGTCAAATCAAATCTGTAGATTTTGCAGGTGAAGTCTCTGTTGACGTTGGGTTCGATGCTGAACCAGATACCCAAGGCGTTAAGCATTGGACAACCCTTAACCAAGGTGGTGCAGATCATATTCTCTGGCTGAATAGTCAAACACTGCATTCCGCAATAAAACTTGGTATGGCAGCCAAACTCGTGGTAGAGGGAGAAAATCCGGCTCCTGTGCGTGTACATCAAGGTGAGAGTTATTCAACACTTCAAACCACCTTCAATATGCAGCCAGGACAGACAGTATCTGTTGATAAAATTGTCACTGTGTTTACATCAAGAGAAACACAAACCCCAGCAGAACTAGCTCTGATTCGTTTAGTGGCTGCGCCTGGTTACAGGACTTTGCTAGCGGCTCATATTAGTGCATGGGAGCAAGTGTGGAAAAACAGCGATATTGTCATCGAAGGAGATCTTAAAGCTCAACTTAGCATCCGCTACAATCTCTTCCAATTACTGGCAGCGGCACCCCGTTATGATGACCGAGTTAGCATCCCTCCCAAAACTCTCTCCGGTTTTGCCTATCGCGGGCATATATTTTGGGACACAGAAATTTTTATTCTCCCTTTCTTGACTCTGACTCAACCTGCTTTAGCGCGTAACTTACTCACCTATCGCTACCATACATTGCTAGGCGCGCGGCGGAAAGCACAAGAGGCAGGTTACTCTGGAGCTATGTTTGCTTGGGAAAGCGCCGCAACTGGTGATGAAGTGACTCCTCGTTGGGTCCCAACTGCCAGTGGTGAGTTAGTTCGAATTTGGTGCGGTGACATTGAAGTGCATATCAACACCGACATAGCTTATGCTGCTTGGCATTACTGGCTTTACACAGATGATGATGAGTGGATGCGCGATTGTGGAGCAGAAATTATCTTAGATACAGCTGTTTTCTGGGAAAGCCGGGTTGAGTGGAATAAAGAACGAGGCTGTTACGACATCCGTGATGTCATTGGACCAGATGAAAATCACGATCGCATCGACAACAACGCCTTCACCAATCTCATGGTGCAGTGGCACCTACAGTCAGCTTTGGCACTCCTTGACTGGCTCAAGCAAGCGTATCCTCAGAAAGCAGCACAGTTAGAAGATCAACTCGACTTGACTGGCGACAGGTTAGAACTTTGGAGTCGAATCAGTAGTCATCTGTTCCTCAATCAAGATCAGGAAACAGGTTTAATTGAGCAGTTTGAGGGCTTTTTCAACCTTGAAGATGTCAATTTAGCTGATTATGAACCTCGCACCAAGTCTATGCAGGGTTTGTTGGGAATTGAAGCAACCAGCCAAAAGCAGATTCTCAAGCAACCAGATGTGTTAATGCTCCTTTACTTGTTGCGCGATCGCTACGACCATAAAACTCTCCAAGCCAATTGGGACTATTACAACCCCCGCACAGACCATACTTATGGTTCCTCTCTGGGTCCAGCAATTAACGCTATCTTGGCTTGTGATCTCAATCAACCGTCAGAAGCATACACTCACTTTATGCGATCAGCACTGGTAGATTTAGAGGATGTGCGGCGAAATGCAGCTGAAGGAGTTCACGCAGCAAGCGCTGGCGGAGTATGGCAAGCTGTTGTCTTTGGTTTTGCTGGTATTCGGATGACTCAATTTGGTCCTGTTGCCTGTCCCAAT
>JAJPJF010000007.1 GCA_021324415.1 Nostocales cyanobacterium Centralia_MAG_434 | reverse complement strand
TGTGACTTGAAGAAGATTCTGGACAGGTTGTCCAACTTTACCTGACAAAAATAGCGATCGCCGGGGAGTAAATTTAGAACAGGGAGACTGGAAAGGGTTACCACAAGCTGATCTCGCTCAAACTGACTTTTGTTATTATGTCCATCTTCTTCTTCCACTTTATGTACTATGTCCATTTTCTTTTTCCAAAATTCCCATTGCTGTCTTAATGCCAAACACAAAGTTATAAGTATTTCAGCTTATAATGTGTCCAACTTCTTCTTCCAAAGCTGTCCAAAATCTTCTTCAAGTCACACAACAAATCAGTAGATCGAAAACTTTTGGAAATTGACGAAAGAATGTGGCTTCAGCCAACGTTTTTGGGCTGAAGATCGCGATCACCTACAGTGCACTATTAACCCATCTACAACGCCCGTTCCTTAAAGAGTAGATGGCGGCTGGATTCCAGCAGATTGTGCTCCCAAACTCAAATGGACGGTGCTTAAGGGTTCTGGAAAACTTTTTGGTCTACTGGAAAATGGTTAATCAAGGCTTGGCAGCCGAACAATGGAAAATACACTGCATTTGTTTGGCTCCTAATTGTCCATCACGAAATCCGATCAAAGATATTTGGTTACAAGCCAAAACATGGGTGAGACGTTTTTCTGGGTTGATACCTTCCTTCTCGTATTTGAAGTGGATATTTGAGTGGTTTATTCGACACACTACTTTTGACTTTACCACTCTTCAGATGTACAGAGCTTGTTCAAAACTCAAATAAGATTCTTATATATCTATTTACTAGTGTCACAATCACTAATTACTTGAGTAGATAGGCATCCCATAAAGACTTAAAGCATGAATATCAAGAACAGAATAACCTCTACTAAAACGCGATTACTAATCTTACAAACTTTATGAATTTATACAATGCACTAGATACAAATACATCGTTGAATTTTTCTAAAAACTTCAAATCATCTCGTTCATCTTTGATTACACCTCCCTTGATTGCTGAAAACTCTTTAGAACTTATTCTGGACAAAGTTTTTTATAAATTAGAGAATTTGTTATCTTTGAAAGCGGATATCTTTTTAAAGATTGAGGGATTTAACCTAGCAGGTTCTATCAAAATAAAACCTGCGATACGTATGTTAGAGGTTCTGGAAGAAAAAGGAGAAATATCACCAAAGCATACCCATATTATCGAGTCTTCATCTGGTAATTTAGGAGTGGCTGTTAGCCTAGCTTGTTCGATTAAAGGATATCATTTTACCTGTGTTAGCGATATAAATATTTCGTCCATAAATGAGCAATATATAAAATTGTTTGGAGGTGATTTGATAATTGTTAAAGAGCAAGATAAAAATGGAGGTTTTTTAAATAATAGAATTGCTTTGATTAAGCAACTAATTAAAGAAAACAAAAATTTATTTTGGCTTAATCAATATGCCAATCATGAAAATAAAAATGTACATTATCTAACTACAGCACCTGCAATTTTTGAAAGTTTTCCAGAAGTTAATTACTTGTTTATTGGAGCAGGTACTACAGGTACACTAATGGGATGTGCTGAATACATTATAGAGCACAAGTTAAAAACAAAAGTTATTGCAGTTGATGCCTTTGGCTCAGTGACTTTTGATTTACCTTCTAGTAAAAGATACATCCCTGGATTGGGTACAAGTCGAAAACCAGAATTAGTTAATAAAAGTTTGATTGATGATATTGTCATAGTTAAAGAAGAGGAAACGATAAAAATGTGTCGAACTCTACTACGCAAAAAAGCATTCTTAGTTGGAGGTTCGACAGGAACAGTTTTGGCAGGTATTAAAGCTTATGCACATAAACTTGATATGGCGGACACTATAGTTGCAATCAGCCCTGATTTAGGAGAGCGTTACTTAGATACAATTTATAATGACCAGTGGGTTTTAGAACGTTTTCCTAATTGCCTTGAGTCAATAATAGATTAATAAATATCGATGACATGAAAAACAATATTTCAGAGCATAATTTTGTAGTAATCTCTGGGTTGATAGTGAGTGAAATACTGAAAAATAATTATGCTGATGTAATTAATTTAGTTGAAAAAGCTTATCTTACTCATGGAGATAAAAAAACTATAAATCCAGACAGTTATTTTTTGAAATATCCAGAAAAGCCGGAAGCGAGAATTATTGCTTTACCTGCACATCTAGGAGGAGATTTCAATATTTCAGGCATCAAATGGATTGCTAGCTTTCCCAAGAATATTGCCAATGGAATTCCTCGTGCATCTGCGGTGATAATTCTCAATGATTACGAAACTGGCTATCCAATTGCCTGTTTGGAAGGCTCGATTATCAGTGCTTCTAGAACTGCAGCTTCAGCAGTTTTGGCAGCCCAAAATCTTATTACAACAAAAATAGTCAAAAGATTAGGAATTGTGGGATGTGGACTAATTTCTCATTATGTCTTGAAATTTCTACTCAATACTGGTTGGAAAATATCTGCAATAGACCTGTTTGATTTAGTTGATGAGTACAGTGTGGCACTGCAAGAGTATGCTCAAAAAAATGGAATCGAGGAAGTTCATATTTCATTAATCAAAGAAGAATTGATTTCGTCTTGTGATTTGATTACTTTTACTACAACTGCTAATGTGCCGCACGTTGATAATATTAGTGTATTTTCTCACAATCCAATTGTTTTGCATTTATCTTTGCGAGATTTATCTTCAGAAATTATTCTTGGCTCAAACAACATTGTTGATGATGTAGATCACTGTTTAAAATCTGCGACATCCTTGCATCTTACCGAACAAGCAGTTGGCAACCGGAATTTTGTTACCGGAACTATAGATCAACTTATTCAAGGAAAGCTCACTTTAGATATACAAAAGCCAACAGTATTTTCACCATTTGGCATGGGAATCCTCGATCTTAGTGTTGCTTATTATGTATATCAAAGAACACTATTAGAAAAAACAAATAAACCCATTTCCGATTTTTTTTACAAACCAACACAAATATAGATAGGGCTTGCTGAAAAAGAAAGAAAAGACAACAGTCTCTGGATTATCAGACCAAAGAAATACCTCTGACTTTTCACGGGAAATGTGGCCACCTTCTGAGAAACTTTTTGCTCCACTTGTAAACTTATATCTTGCATCTGGAAATAGTAATGTCAATTCCATGACTAAGTGCTAAAGGTCGGAGGCGTTCAATATCAAGTAATAATAAAGACAAGCAGCAATTCTCATTTTGAAATAAATAGAGCATTAACCCCGATTTTGGAATTCCAGGTATAGTAATCCTCTAGAGAACTTGCACAGGCGCTTAGATGCTGGTCAATACCAAATTCAATTCGAAATTAGTTATCAATTGGTAGACGTTCGTAAGCTAATTGATGATGTCAGTTTACAATCCTCCAATGATCAGCGCGAACTAAATTCTGCCATCACACCTCTACAGCAAGAACTTAATATCAGTAAACAACAGTCTTCTAACAGTCAATATAACACTATTTACAGTGAAAACGTTACTATTATTACATCTTCAGAGAATAAAGCTGTAAGTGACAACACTGTCACTAGTCGCAAGATTGAAATCTCAGGTGGTACTGTCAATGCTAGTGGCGCTGCTGCATTTACTTTAGGCGACATCAGTGGTACTGTTGCTAATACCAGTATCAGTAGTGGGAAACCCACAGTAGTATACAAACTTCTCAAGGCGATCACAATACCCAAACTCAAGAAAATCCTGTAACCCATCACCGCACTACCCAAATGGAGAGTGGTAATTACAACGAGAGCATTGACGGTAACTATGTCCAGGGTGATTATCACGCTGCTGTAGCAAATGAAATTCAATCACTTTTGCAACAGCTAGAAAAGTCTACTAACATCAATACTACTACTGGTAAAATGGCGATCGCCACACAAGCCATTGAACACATTGAAAATAACCGGACTTTAGCAGCGCGAGTCCTCAGTGCTTGTAAAGCTGGTGGTACTCAAGCTTTAGCATCTTTTCTCCATCATCCCGCTGCCAGCTTTGTGCTCTCTGCTTTGGACGATTGGAT
>JAJPJF010000346.1 GCA_021324415.1 Nostocales cyanobacterium Centralia_MAG_434 | reverse complement strand
AGAGTCTTTTCTAATAAAAAACTAAAAATCTGTTGAGAATTTCATCTGAATTTATCAGTTGAAATCGATTTTTCATGGACAAATTTCTTAAAATCTGTCTATCTTCACCGTCAGATGATAATTATCTGTCAGAAAATGATGCTTCCACACAAGCTCTCTATTTAAATAACAGAATTTTCTCTGATTTTTTTCAAAATGAGAATTGCTGGGGAGAATTCTCCTGTAGTGCGATCGCCACCTCACCATATCTCTCGACACTACGGTGTAGCAAGTGTAGTCTGAGGAAGGCGGAGGGAGTGCGATTGCCCAAGGGGCAGCAGCAAAACTGATCGCCCTTCGGTTGTCACCCAACCTGAACACACGTTACAAAAGTATGTAACCGTACTTTAAGCAACTGGTAAGTGCCTTATGAAGAGAGCAAGAAACGACTTGCAAGTAAGTCAAGACCAGCGTGACCATCAGGATGGTTTTATACAGTGAGTAAATTTCGTGGTATAAATAAATGGCTTACCTAAAAAATTGGTAATTAAAAATAAGGTTGATATATGCATTTAACTCGTGGGATTGCAGTTGTATCGTTATCGCTATCGATGTTGGGACTAGCTCAGCCGACTCTGGCTGATGGAGACTCAGGCTATCGACAACACTATGCAAATTGTGCTGGTGGCACCTCACAGAGGTTTCGCTTGAGTGGTGAGGTTGAACAGAGCAAGACGTTTAGTTTATCAGACCTGGAATCTTTACCAGTCGCGAAAGTAGCTGTGACATTTGAGTCAGGACAAGGTCAAGAGAAGCATACTTATATTGGAGTTCCTTTGTGGCAGCTGATTCAGGCGTCAGGAGGACTCAAAGCGAATCCGACAGTCAAAAACAACTTTCTTCGGCAGTACGTTGTGATTGAAGGGACCGACTGCTATGAGGCAGTCATAGCAGTTGGAGAAATTGAACCAAACTTTGAAGGGAAACAGGTACTTGTTGCATATGCACAAGAAGACTTATCGGAAGCGCAAACACTGTTAACAGATCAGGGATTTGCCCGTCTTGTTGTACCTGGAGATCAAAAAGGTGGACGTTATGTGAGCAATATCAAACGTATTCGAGTGTTATCCATTCCTGATTCAGGTGTCAAACAGTATTAAACAATAAAGGTAAAAAATATTTTACCAACAACACCCATTGTTACTCATAGTCTGTTTTATGTTAGAAACAAAGTTCGTCCAAAAATCATTAGTGATTATTTTAGGGCTAGGGTTAGCTGCTTTTACGACAGCTAAACCTTCTGAAGCATCTGTTTTCACTTATCAGGGTGATACAACAAATCAAACAAGTTGGCGGCGTGTAGCACCAGGTAATCCCCCCACACTGATCTCTGGTGAAAAGGATGGCAATTTGGGAATGAGTGTCCCCTATAGTGTATTCGATTTTAAAGTTGATCAATCTGGTTCATATACCATAACAGGTATATCCCAAGCGACGCCATCGCAAAACAGACCATGGGATATTTTCTTAGCTTTATATCAGGACAGTTTCAATCCCAATCAACAATTAACTAATGTTTTGATAGCAGATACTACTACTACTGGTGGCACTGTTGAATTCAGCCAACCATTGAGTGCTGGACAAGAGTACTTTTTAGTCACAACAGGTCGTCGAGTCAGTGATTTTGGAGTTTTTAACAACACCATCAGTGGTTCAGGTCGAATTGTAGCAGTTCCTGAATCAGATTTCATGTCAGCCATGTTAATGACTGTTGGTGTCGGCTTATTGCTGTCTAAGGGTATCCGCCGAGATATAGAATAAGCCTTGAAATCAAAATCCCAATCTTTGGACAAGACGTGCTTAGAGAGATCCAAAAAAATAAATATCCAGCCTTATTAAAACGAATACCCGACTGCACCCACGAGCTAACCACCAAGGCTGGATATTTATTTACTGGTAAGTGCCTTATCTGAACTTACCAACTTTAATGGTAAACAAATATAACATAATTGATTAGATTCTAACAAAGTTGGTAGTTTAAAGTTTGAGTATCTGAAAGAACATTGTAACTACACAAAAGAATTGAGAATTTTAGCAAGTAGATGAAACCACATTTTTTCGCAGTTTCTTTGACAGTTTGCGCCATCAGCGCACTTCTACCAAATCAAGCCTTTGCTGCTAATCTCACACTATACGCAGCAGGTAGTTTAACCAATGCGTTAACGGAAGTCAGTAAAGACTTTACTCAGGAAACAGGTATAGGAGTGAGCACAGTATTTGGTCCATCTGGGATTAGGGAGCAAGCAATCGAAACAGAACTCCAGCAAGGGCAACCGACTGCTGATGTCTTTGCCAGCGCAGATATCGGGAACCCACAAAAACTCTACAATCAAGGTTTAAGCACTCAGCCAGTGGAGTTTACTCAAAACAAGATTGTCGCAGTATTTTCATCAAAGTATTCTCAAACAAAAATTACATCTGAGCAGCTATTGAATTACTTGCTTGATCCAAACGTCAAGTTAGGAACTTCCACACCCATAGCAGATCCTCTTGGAGACTACACTCAAAAGATATTTGAGCTTGCTAATTCATCTCAACCCGGTAGTTTTGATATTCTCAATAATAAAGCCTTACGCTTAGTTGGGGAAGAGCTGGCGAAGCTGTCACCAAGTGCAAACTAAACAGTTTAGTTTAAAAACCAAGCGTAACCAGAGAAGTTTCTCTTTCTTCGAGGCGATTGGTTGGGATATGATCAATCAACGCCAGCTTTGGGGCAATTACCAAAACAGTGTTTGATGCGCTCGCCTGACTTAAAAGGTAAAAGTGAAACAAGAGTTGTATGGTTGCACAAAAGTGTTTATGCAACAGACTCAATGGGCAAACGTTCATTCATATCCAAGTTGAAAGTACCGTAAGGATTGATATGCAGCCAAATCAAAGGTGAAAGCGCCCGCAAGTCAAGTTTAGTCATCAACTTCATCCATTGGGGTTGTGACAACACCTGCTGAATCATTAATGTATTAATATACACTAAGGAAATTTGTAGCAGATGCAAGGATAAAATAGCCAACTCCTGATCTTCTAAACGATTAGTAGCAACTTCTCCACCCTTACCATAAAAAATAAAACTGTTAGCACTATTCCAATTTTCAACGACATTCAACCCATCATTAATTTCTCGACGCAGTTCTAATGAATGCAAATATTGACTTAGAAAAATCGTCTTGACAGCTTTGCCTAACTCACATAGAGCTTGATAAGTAGGATGTAATAAATTCCCCCTAGTAAACCGTTTTAAAATCGCATCTGTTTCAGCCATTCCTAACCTAAGTGCAGTGGCATACTTAATCATTTGGTCATACTGCTGACGAATTAAATCCCAGTTGATTGACCGCGTGAGAACAGGTTGTAAATTAGGATAATCACTAGCACTTCCATTACTTGGTAAATATAATTTTTGCACATTAATACGTTTGAGACGTGGCATTAACTGAAAACCTAGCAGATGACAAAAAGCAAAAGCCACCTCACTTTGTCCATGACTATCCACAAAATTCTTCTCGACCTTCATCTCGGTACAATGACGGAGTAAACCTTCAATCATGGCTGCCACTTCACTACTTGAACAGGTTTTGATCTGCGAGTAGATACAAACAGAATTTTTTTCAACGTGCCAATAAATCATCACACCGCGTCCACCATAGCGAATGTGCCACTCCGTCATTAAATTCTGATCCCAAGCACCAAACTTTTTAGAATTCCGTTGCACAAGCCGCCGTACCTTCTCCCCAAATATGCTTTAATCTGGTTCCAAAAATAGCATTGGCAATGTTGGTAATAGCATTGCATAATTGTTGTTTGTGAATATAAGCACGTTTAACGTGTAACAACTCCTGATAACTACTGCCTCCTATTTCATCACTTAAACGCTTTAGTCCAGTATTTGTCCCCAAACCATACAAACACAGTAACAATCGCTTTTGTAATAGCTTAGAATCTAATACTTCCCTAGTTAAGACTGATTGAAAATGTTCAGTAAAATTCACACGTAAATCTGTTTCTTTGAGGACATCCAAAAGACTAGTCTTCGGCCAACGGCGATTGATTTCGGTTTTTAAGCGGCATAAATTTATCGGTTCACTTTGAGGTTTGAGGGGTGAAACGCAAATTTTCGATTTTCCTTGATTCTTAATTTTGACGTACTTATTTTTTGGTAATCCTGATTCTAACTGACTCAGGGCTGACTGCATTTTCTGCTGTAAATCAGTAATAAACTCTTCAACATCGTCCGGGAGTTTTAGAGCCTGAAAATATTCAGTCCGTTGGGACTCAAAATCCTTTGGTAAATCCTCTTCAGGGTTACGATAACGATAGGCTCCAACTACCCAAATTTCTTTACATCTTAATTTCTCTCTTAATGCTTGCAGTACACTTAATTCATAATTAATCCGATTTACTTTGATATCCCCATCACTATTCTTTTCCAAAATTAACTCTTGCCAACCACTACGTAGTACACCTTCAATAGGAACATTTTCTGTTGAGTCATAGTATCTTTGGTTGCTGAGAGCATATTTTTTGAGCAATAAGAGTGCTTGAATTACTGGGCGATGAACCTCATTATTGGAGCGAAATTCCAGTTGCTGTAAAATTAATGGTAAAATTCTACGGTAATGTCTGCCATAAGAAGAGCGCATGACAGTATAAACTCGTTCGCGGTAAACGTTACCTGTTGATTTGTATTCTTTAACTAAATTTTTAAGCGTTGTTTCACTCACAACTGGAAAAATAACATCTTTGATAACTCCATCTGGTTGTTGTAAAGAAGCTTCTGCCATTTGAAATAGTAAATTAGTCTTGCCATTGACTTTTTTAAAGTCTTTCAGTAATTCTTGATCTATACGTTTTTCAGCTTTTGTTCCTATACGATGTACGATTTGAATAATCAATTCTACTAAATTATCTACGATTTCTTGACTTCTTAAAAGGGCGAAAATAGCAACTAAGGTGTAACGAATAGGCTCAGGATGACGGCGTAAATCTTTTGGATATTCAACCACTACACGCTGTTTATATTGTTGTAAAATTTTCGCAGATATGTTAGTGAATAAATCTGGTGGTAAATCTAACTGACGCAAAATCAATAATTTTTCAATTTCTTTTTGAAAACTTCCGACACCAATCCTACCTGGGTCTAATTTTAATTCATTCCAGACAGATAACGCCTCCTCATCGATATCTAACTGAGATACTACTTCTAATGATTGCTCTTCAATTTTTTGAGGTTTGAATAAATTATCTATTTGCTCTTTAGTCTTGTTAGACAATTGAGCAACAGTTCTTTGAAAAAAATTTGACTCAAAACTAGAGAGAGCAGAGCGAACGATACGTTCTAGACGACTCTGAGTAGGTGGTTCAATTTTTAATTCTCTTAAACGAGATATAGCTGCACTTTTAAGTTGCTCATATTTTAATTCGTAAATCAATGCTTGTTCTGTTAGCCAGTCTGTTAATTGAAGAGCGTCTTTTTTACTAGCTTCTCGAAATCCAAAAAATTCTCTAATTTTCTTGCGGTAGTAAATTATCGACCGTCCTTGCCAATTACATTCATGGTAAATACTGGGAGAAATCTTGAGTTGTTGTGTAATATAGTTAACAACAACAGATGGAATCTCGTGTTCAGATTCAGGAAATCTGGCCTCCAACTCAAAAAATTTGAGTAATAAAGCGAAAATTAAGCGATTTTGAGGATTTTTATGTGCTAATAGCGCTAATTCGCTTGGTAGAAGCGTCCAACACTCTACCAGTTCTTCTGGTTGCCAGTTTCGTTTCATCATTCCTCACTCACTTAACCCAAAGTATTCTACATTCTTTGGGGTACACAGCTAGTTACACGTACAAAAACTGTTTTTAGTGCTGATAAAGAAGCTGTACTCCCAAGTAAAAACGCTGGTTAATTAAGAGTCGAGTTATTTGGATTTATGAGAACATCAAACGCCTGACGTGCTGCTAATTCGGCTTTCTGTGATGTTACCTTGGAATAACGTAACGTTGTTTGAATACTTTCATGTCCCATGAGCGCACGCAGTTGTTCAATGCTGATTACTCCCACACGCTCAGTAGCAAATGTATGGCGTAAATCGTGGATGCGTACTCCGTTAAGTTCTTGATACTGGTTGGTGATTTCTTGCCAATAGTCATGCAATGTGTAATAGCTGATGCGACTAACTTTTAAAGTGATTGGGTGCTGTGCTGTAAATAAGGCTGATGATTTTTTATGTCGAGAGTGATTGAGGTAGTTTTCAAGTGCTCTTGCAGCATCTGAACTATAAAAGCACCAACGCTGTTTATTTCCTTTTCCCAATACTTGAAATTTTTGATTTTTTAGATCTACATCTGATAAATTCAGTGCTAAGATCTCTCCAATCCTGCATCCTGTGCGGTGCAATATATGTACTATGGCGTTGAGTCGCAGGTCAGGTTTTACAGCTTTATACAGTATGTCTATCTGTGATGGTGTTAGGTATCTGATTGCATCGTCATTTTTATGCTCACCTTTTTCTCGGTCACAAAGACGCTGTTTTAATCCACTAATTGGGTTAAATTTTATGTAGCCTTGCTCAACCGCAAAATTTAGTAGGCTTTGCAGTATTGCTTGATGTTTGTGATGAGTTGTGTATTTTAAATGACTTAGACTATTTAAATACTCAACTATTGTTTGTTTACTGATAATTTCTATTGCCCAACTTCCGTACTCAGAAAGCATTGGTGCAAGTGTCACGGAGTATGTCTTCCTGGTAGTTGGTGCTAGTCCAGGGCGCTCTAAAAATTCCGTCACAACTGTGGCTAAAGTAACAGCTTTTTTCACTTTAAATTGTGTGATTGCCACCAGGTTTTTTGTTTTCAAATTATATATCTTTTGAAGTAAATATTGACAGCTTCTCATGGATACTTCTCAAACCCCACGACCTGGAGAATCCCTTGCTGACTATCTGGTAAGAATGAGGAAATTTCTCCAGATGACTCAGTTTAAGTTGGCTACTGCCGCCGGAATTCATTCTCGCTCGGTTGGCAAAATTGAGCGTGGTCTAACTACCAAACTCAATCAAAAAACTCTACGCGGGTTGGCAGTTGCTTTGGGCATACCCCAGGAATTTCTCGAAGCTGTCACTAAAGGCCAAGAGGTTCAACTTGCCCATAGTGTGAAATTTTGTCCTCACTGTTGGAGTCCTGGTCTTACTGCTGACCCTGTGTGGAGCCATGTTAAAGCTAAGTTTTGCTATCTCTGCGGTACACAGTTACGGGCTAGTTGTGCCAATTGTGGTGAGTTAGTCGTATCTACTAGACATCGCTTTTGTCCCATCTGTGGTCATCCTTATAAAAGCAGTGTTCCCATTGCTAAAACGCAAGGTGCAAACAAGGTTTAATCCCTAGAACTCTTGCATAAATTTTTTATGCTATACTAGAGGGTTTTCTTTTTTTTGATTTACGGAGCTAAAACAGTGGAACTCTTGTATAAATTCTTAAACAAATGGTTT
>JAJPJF010000518.1 GCA_021324415.1 Nostocales cyanobacterium Centralia_MAG_434 | reverse complement strand
TAGCAATAACTAAGTTGAACCAGAATAGACCCCATTGATTAGCACTTGGGTCATTACTAAAATGAGGCACAATCCAGTGAAGAAAAAAGAAAATACCCAAAGGAATCGCCCCAATCATCATCCAAGGATGCCTTCTCCCCCAACGAGAACGCGTCTTGTCAGTCAGTGTCCCTACAAATGGGTCATTAACTGCATCCCAAATACCACTAATTAGCCGAATATAGCCTGCAAGCCCCGCACTCAACCCTACAACATTGGTAAGAAAAACTGACCAGAAAAAAGCCAGAATGTTGGCAGTGATGGCGGTTCCTAAGTCTCCTGCACCAAAAGCCAGTTTAGTTTTTAAATCAAGTTTTTCATTTTCATTGGGGGTAGAATCGGTCATACGACTTTGTGCATATTACAATAAGTTGCCTGCTATCCAGTATTAGCTCTAAGTCACATCAAATCAAATCTTTTATGCCAGACCTTTATGTTTCTTGGTCAGACTATTACCAAAAAATTGAGCAACTGGCTGCTCAAATCTATCAATCCGGTTGGGAATTTAATCAAATTATCTGCCTTGCCAGAGGGGGACTACGAGTGGGAGATATTCTCTCCCGTATATACAAGCAATCTTTGGCTATCCTGGCAACATCATCCTACAGCAGCGGTCCTGGCAAGCAAGAAAGAGGCCAGTTAATCTTCTCTCGTCATTTAACAATGACTAGTGAAAATTTAGGTTCTCGCATTCTTTTAGTAGATGATCTGGTAGACTCTGGAATCACTCTTCAACAGACTATTCCTTGGATAAAAGAATATAGTGATTCCCCAATAGAAGAAATTCGTACCGCTGTTATCTGGTACAAAGCCTGTTCAGTTATAAAACCCGATTACTATGTTGACTATCTGCCTGATAACCCTTGGATTCACCAACCGTTTGAACGCTATGAATCTATGAACCCGGCGGAATTAGGAGGAGCCAGTGCGTTGGGCGGGTTTCCCGACTTGTAGCAACTGGCGTTTAGGAGTGGGGAGTAGGGATCTCAGGGTTGAAGTTGTAGGATCAGACTTGCTGCGTCGGAAACAGACCAATGTTCAGCAATCTTTTCTTGGTGAATGCGATCAATTCGAATCACCGAAGTCGAAACACTTTTGCCTGTTGGCGGAATGCCGAAAAATGTTCCAGTATGTTCCCCTTGTGAAGTTATATAAGTAACAACTCGATCTGCCTCTGCAATCTGCTGCATTATCTCAATCTGGATGTTGGAGAATGCGGAGAAATCAGCAAAGAAAGACTCATGATAGACTCGAAGCGCGTCAAGACCGCGATTATCTGCTCCTGACACAGCATGGTTTATACAATCTTCTGTCCAAAAGTTTTTCAATGCAGTCAGGTTTTGATCTCTCCACACAACTTGAACAAATTTCTGTATGATCTGCTTATTTTTATCAGCCTCGGTCATGCGCTTCTCTCCATCGAATAATCTTCCATCAGGCAGTATACAATTCGGTGAAGCTCAAAACAGCTTTAACCACATCGGAAGAGTGACTAGCAGAACCATAGTGCCAATTGCCAAGGTGGTGACTGTGAGATCACGGTCAAGGTTAAAGGTTTCGGCAATGATGAGTGTGGCAAAAGCTGGGGGCATTGCCATTTGTAGTACAACCACCTGTGCCGCAGCTCCAGTTAAACCAAAAAGTGGTAAGATACAGCCCAAAATCAGAGGAACAAGTAACATTTTTATTCCTAAACTAAAACTTGTCCACCGGAAATTTTGCCAACAAGTAAGGTTTGCAAGTCGCATTCCAATCAATAGTAGTGATAAAACAACAGCGGTCAACGCCAATTCGTCTAGGGTGAATTCAGCCCAAGGGGCGATCGCAACTTGTCGAAATAGCAAGCCAAATCCAAAACTCCACAAAGACGGGTTTGTTAGGATTGCTCTAGAGACGTTTCCATGATTTTGAATACTGCCACTAAAACGAGCCGCCAGAGCCACACCTAAGACATTAACGACTAAACTTGTTCCTAGCAAATCATAAAATAATGCCCAGGCAAAGTATTGCTTGCCAACTAATGTCAAAATCACCGGATAGCCCAGATAACCTGTGTTACCAACCATAGCAGCCAGAATATAACTACCCTGAGTCGGTAGTTGAGGAACGCTCTTTGTCAAGTAGGCTTTTCCTCTAATTCCTAACCAAGCGAAAAACGCTCCCAATAAAGTGGCCGTACAGGCAATTATGGGCGCAATCCAAATCTGTCCCGATAAGTCAGATTTACGTAAAAAAGCTACAATACTTATCGGTACACCCACCCAGAACAAAAATTGACCCAAACGAGTTGGAACTGTAGCTGGTAGTTTGCGTCCCAGAACAAAGCCCACTAGGAGCAATCCAATTAGCTTGACGTATAGTTCTAAAATGTTTGTCAACACTGAGTTTATCAGAGAGAATAAACGATTATCTGGGCATAGGGCATAGGGCATAGGGCATACATAGTATAGAATATTTCCCCCTTGTCCCCCTTGTCCCCCTTGTCCCCCTTGTCCTCCTTGTCCCCCTTCCCTTGTCCTTTATATATGTACAAATAACCAACGAAATCTGTTATGATTATTCAACAAAAGCAGGAGTGGAGCCTTGGATAATGCTGGGTTTTCTGGACAATCGCAAAGCTCACCGTCTACCTCTGGTGAAGATATTCCGTTAGCTTTGCGCGATACTCCTTCTGATGCCCCACTTTCTGAGGCACCGCTTAAGGCGCGCGTGCAATCATCAGTTTTGATAGCTGGAGGATTGATTGGATTTATCCTGATTGCTGTATTGAGTGGTTTTTTATTTTTTGTCTTTACACACAAGAAAAATACCGACTCTCAGCCTTCTCCTATTAGTCCCTCTACGAATACATCACAACAATCTGATACTGCGGTCAATCCAAATCAAAATACTCCAAATCAAAAAACTAATACGCTTTTGGGGCATTTTTCTTACCCTGAAGCACCGGCATCAGAACTAGTACCGATTTCTAGCGATGGACGTACTAGAATGCGAAAAGCTGCTGCTCAAAAATTTCTGGAAATGGCACAAGCAGCAAGACGTCAAGGTGTGATCTTAGTGCCAGTTTCTGCCTTTCGTTCCATAAAAGAGCAACAGCAATTGTTTTTTGCTGTGAGTGCTCAGCGAAATCAATCACCTGAAGAACGAGCCGCTGTTAGTGCACCCCCAGGTTATAGCGAACATCATACAGGTTATGCTGTCGATATTGGAGATGGTGCAGCCCCAGCAACTAACGTAAATCCTAACTTTGAACATACTAAAGCTTTTCAATGGCTACAGGCCAATGCAGCACGGTTCAGCTTTGAGATGTCTTTTCCCAAAGATAATCTTCAAGGTGTAAGTTATGAACCCTGGCACTGGCGTTATGTGGGCGATCGCGACAGCTTGGAACTTTTCTTCAAAGCGAGAAATATAAAACCCGCACAAGTACCCCAGTAGTTGAGGACAAGGGAGATAGGGGGGACAACGGAAGGGGGACAAGGGAAGGGGGACAAGGAAGTCACTCCATTTTATGCCCCATGCCCTATGCCCTATGCCCTAATCTCCAGTACTATGTCCTGAAACCTCCGCATGTGTAGGAATAGTATATTTGCCTGGGTATTTCTCATGAAAATATGCGCCCAGTACGTCTAGAACCATTGGTGCACAAATAGTACCACCGTGCTCACCAGTGTTTTCACCAAACGCCACAACGACAATTTCCGGCTGGTCACTAGGAGCGTAGGCGTCAAACCAAGTGTGATTTGGACGACCTGCACCAGCTTCTGCTGTACCACTTTTGGCGGATGCTGGGGGAATGGATGGTACATTTAACCGTGTACCTGTACCTTCAGATACAACCATCCGCAGTCCCTCACGGATAATTTTTATAGTTTCTGGTTTTAGATTTAAAGATACCCGCCAGTTTTTTGCTTGTTCGTTGTCTTTCAGCAAATGTGGTTGAACTCTGTATCCACCATTCGCTGGAACTGCGAACATAATGGCAGATTGTAAAGGTGTGACTTGCAAGGCACCTTGACCAATGGACATATTGATAGTGTCACCTACTGTCCAGGGCATTTTAAAAACTTTTTGCTTCCAAACCTCATCTGGTACCAAGCCTTTTGATTCTTCATCTGCAAACTCAATACCAGTTTTTTGCCCAAACCCATATTTGTGACTCCATTCAATCAATGTTGGACCGCCAACTCTCCTGCCTACTTGATAAAAGAAGGTGTCACTACTCATTGCAAGCGCCTTAGGAAATCCTAAAGGACCAAATCCTGCGTGGTTCCACTCACTAAATGTCACTCTACCAACAGTGAGAGAACCAAAAGTTTCTAGCACTGTATTAGGAGAAAATTTACCTGATTCCAGTCCAGCGGTCGTGGTCACAACTTTGAAGGTACTAGCAGGGGGAAAAGCGCTGAGAGATCGATTGACCAATGGATGATCTTTACCTTGTAAGCTCTGCCAGTCTTTTTGAGAGAGTTTTTGCTTAGAGAAAATATTTGGGTCAAAAGTGGGGTGAGACGCCATTGCCAGAATAGCACCGGTTTTCGGGTCAAGTGCAACGATCGCACCTTTCGTATTACCTAACGCTTTATCAGCAGCTTCTTGCAGGGTTAAATCTATAGTTAAGTGTATATCCTTACCAGGCTTTGCCTGTTTTTCGCCTAAAACCCGAATTGGGCGACCCTTACCATCCACTTCCACTTGCTGACCACCCCATTCTCCCCGCAGTAAATGTTCATATGCCTTTTCAACTCCCATTTGACCAATCACATCCCCCAGTCGGTAACCTTGTTTTTGCTTGTCTTTCAACTGTTCGGATGTCAGTTCATGGGTATAGCCAAGTATATGTGCTAACTCCTTACCGTGGGGGTAATAACGGACAGCTTCTGTATTGATTTCCACGCCTTGAAGTTCGTTTTCATATTCCTTCAATGCTGTGATCTGTGCCTCATTCACATCACGAGCAATCCTTACAAGTGAAGATGTGTTGGGGCCAGCATCTTCGAGTTTTTTCTCAATTTCGTCTAAAGGTATGTTGAGAATTTTTGATAACCGTGGTCCAACAACCGACCATGATGGTCTAGTGTGAGCCATAGGCCACAAATATACGGAATGAGGATAACGAGTGGTTGCTAAAAGTTTACCGTTACGGTCAAAAATATTACCTCGTTCTGGTTGTTTCGGTATCATCCTAATCCGGTTTGCCTCAGCTCGTTGGCGGTGATGTGCACCTTCAACCAGTTGTAAATATGCCAAACGTGCTCCGATCCCAGCAATCATTAACAGGGTAAAGAAAATTAAAAACCCAGACTGGTAACCTCGTCCAACTGTACGTGTATCTCTTTTTTTATTGAATTGAGGTGATTGTAGTAAAGCCATAATATCGTCAGTGATTCGGAAATTAGTCTTGATTTGTATACGAATACGTTAAAATCTCAGCCGGGATATAGCATCAACATCAATGGAGGACTGTATTCCTGACAAATTAGTTTTGCCGGATACAATAAACCAGAGTGTAATATGTAATCTGTTGAGCTAGATTACACAAAGTAGCAAAAACACGTAAAATTACGGTGTTCAACTTACGATTATGGCTCAAACTGCGACGCACAATCAGGGGGAGAAAGTGAGTATTGAGTCGCTTGATGTGGAACTGCTTAATGTTTTCAAGTTCTTTGATCAAGAGCCTGCAGTACATGGCGTGGACTTGGATATCAAGCAGGGTGAATTCTTTAGTATTTTGGGTCCCTCTGGATGTGGTAAGACAACCACTCTACGCTTAATTGCAGGGTTTGAGCAGGCTGATGCTGGCAAAATATTGATTCAAGGTCGGTCTATGACTCATGTCCCCCCTTACCGTCGACCTGTCAATACTGTCTTTCAAAGCTATGCACTGTTTAATCACCTGAATGTCTGGGAAAATGTCGCCTTTGGACTGCGATTAAAAAAGTTACGCAGAGCAGAAATTGAAGCCAGAGTCCAAGAAGCTTTAGCTTTGGTGCAAATGGAGAGTTTGCGATCGCGCTTTCCTAGTCAACTTTCAGGTGGTCAACAGCAACGAGTGGCATTGGCACGGGCATTAGTAAATCGCCCCGCTGTATTGCTACTAGATGAACCCTTGGGAGCATTGGATTTAAAACTGCGTAAACAAATGCAGATTGAGCTGGCGAATTTACACAAAGACCTTGGGTTTACCTTCATTATGGTAACTCACGATCAGGAAGAAGCTCTATCCTTATCTGATCGCATTGCTGTCATGAACAAAGGCAAAATTGAACAAATTGGCACACCAAGCGAAATCTACGAACAACCACGCACGCCTTTTGTAGCTGATTTTATTGGTGATACCAATTTGTTTGAGGGTCAAATCATAGAGCTAGAGGCATTGAGCGTACAAGTTTTGACAAAAACAGGACAAAAAATCGTAGTGAGCCGTACCCTAGACACACCAACGACATTATCGCAAGAAGTTGTTGTGAGTGTGCGTCCAGAGAAAATTCAGCTCTCTTAAAAGGTGACTCCGAGGAAATAAAAAATTGGCTGAAAAACCACGGTGCTGATCTTGAAGGCTTTCTTGGCGTTTCTCTAAATATAGAAGTAAGTTGGGATACCTTTTTTGGGGATTTAAAAGAAGCAGCTGCTCCAGGAAGGATCTCGAATAGAGCTGATACGTATATACTACCTTATCCTCCACGACCTGCTGTAGTTACAGATGAGCAGTTAGAAAGGTGGGTAAACGATGAAAATCCTGATAACAAATTCCCTCTTGATCCTTATATTCCTCTCTCTTCATGTTGAAGTTTCTCTAAAATGATTTGACAGAAAGATAAATTATTACCTAGATCTCAGTAAAGTAATAATTGATTCAGAATAATTATGTCTTCTAAAGATTCACTTTATAAAAAAGTGAATCTTTAGATTGAATCAGGAAAAGATGCTAAGGATGTAAATGTTTATATCAAAATCCTACGTTTCTTATTTTTATATTTAATTGTATATAGCTATCATGAGACTATTAACCACCTGATGTCATGATGATTACAACTTTTAGTCAGGGGATCAGATCATGAGCAGCGAAATCAGTAACGAATTTAAGAGTCAATCGAAAAAGGTCTCCCAACTTATTGCCAAATCATGGCTAGCGAATGATCCAGAGGGAGCAGAGATTAAGAGAGTGATTTATGGACGTAACTCCAATGAGATTAAAGAGATGTTTAAAAAGTACGGTGTTGATCTGGAAAGATTTTTTGACCCGCTAAAGATCGTTGTAGATTGGAGTTCCTTTAAAGGAATTCTAGAAGAAGAGGTAGTAGGCGAAGTGATATATAGGCTACCGTATCCTCCACGACCTACTGAAGTTACAGATGAGCAGTTAGAGGAATGGATTAATAACACAGATACTAATACTCAATACCCTCCTCATCCTTATATTCCTCTAACTGCATGCTGAAGTTTCTCTAAAATGATTTGGCAGGAAGATAACTTATTGCCTAAAGTTCAATAAGATAATAATTAATTCAGAATCGTCTATCTTCTAAAGATTCACTTAGAAAAAGTGAGTCTTTAATTATATCAAGGATGGGCTTGCTTAGATAACTTATCGTTGTGTTTTTATTAACGCTCTTACCTTTTTTGTCCAATATCCACTAGAAAATAAATTAAGAGGATATCAGCGTACTAGTAAGATGTGACAATATCTACCTTTAAAGCAAAGAGCTATGCTGAATCAGCCAAAGTTTAAGTGTTGTTTTCAAGTTGAAATCGTAGAAACAGAAGGAGTATTTCTATGCTCAGAAAGAGATTCTTTTTTGCTTAACGGTCGTCTGTATGAACTGTTAGCTCCTTTACTTGATGGTCAACATAACATTGATGAAATAGTTGACAAAGTTATTCCATACCTGCTGCCAGAAAAAGCATCTGCACAAGAAGTAATTTCAGCTAGTGCCAATGTTTATTATGCTCTCATGCAGATGGAACAAAAGGGCTATATTGTCGAAAGTGATAGCTCTCTGCCATTTGCACTAGCCGCTTTTTGTGAGACTTTGAACGTTAGCCCACAAGCAGCTAGCTGCCGATTGCAAACCACCAAAGTAGCAGTGAAAAGCTGTGGTTCTATTGCTACATCAGAATTCATTTCCATCCTTGACTCACTGCATATCCAAGTGTGTGATGAAGGAGACATTGAGGTCGTCTTGACTGATGACTATCTCCAAGATGATCTAGATACCTTTAATCAAAAAGCCTTGGAGTCCAAACGCCCTTGGGTGCTGGTCAAACCAGTGGGAACAATTGTTTGGATTGGACCAATATTTTACCCTAGAAAAACGGGTTGTTGGGAGTGTCTAGCTCAGCGTTTACGAGCAAACAGACCTGTGGAAGCCTTTATCCAGAGACACAGAGTTAATTCAATTTCAACACTTTCCCCCACTTCTGTTTGTGTTTTGCCCTCTACATTGCAAACTGCATTGGGGATGGCAGCAACTGAAATTGCCAAATGGATTATACAGGGAGAAAATAAACAACTTGAAGGGACTCTAATTACTCTAGATACAATATCACTACAAACAAGAAACCATGTCTTGGTAAAGCGTCCTCAGTGCCTTCGTTGTGGAGACATAGGGTTGAATAGGAAACCCTTGCCCATTATTCTAGGCAACCGAAAGAAAACATTTACAACAGATGGAGGACATCGTTGTGTTTCTCCTGAAGAGACCTTGAAGAAATATCAATACCACATTAGCCCAATTACCGGAGTTGTCCGCGAACTAGAGAAAGTCTCCCGAGAAGTGAATGGCTTGACCCACACTTATGCTGCTCGGCATCATTGCGCCCCAATGTTTGATGATTTGAATAGCCTACGCCAAAATATTGGAGGTAGAAGTGCGGGTAAAGGAAAGACAGATCAGCAAGCCAGAGCAAGTGGTTTTTGTGAAGCAATTGAGAGATACTCTGGAGTCTTTCAAGGAGACGAAATTAGGCAAAAAGGCAGTTATCAAGAAATGGGGGAGCAGGCAATTCATCCCAATGCCTGTATGAATTTCAGCCTAGAGCAATACAAAAATCGTCAGGAATGGAACGTTAGCTGCACTAACTTATTTCAGAGGGTTCCAGAACCTTTCGATGAAGAAAGAGAAATTGAATGGACACCTGTTTGGTCTCTAACTCATCAAGAATTTAAGTATTTGCCCACGGCATACTGCTATTATGGCTATCCCAAACTCCCCAAGCCTGATTGTTGGGCTGACTCTAATGGCTGTGCTGCTGGCAATACATTAGAAGAGGCAATTTTGCAAGGTTTTATGGAGTTAGTAGAGCGGGACTGTATAGCTTTATGGTGGTATAACCGTGTTAAAAGACCGAGGGTAGATTTAGATAGTTTTGATGAACCGTATTTTAAAACCCTGAAGAATTATTATCAAACTCTCAATCGTGATCTCTGGGTTTTAGATATTACCAGCGATCTGCATATTCCTTCTTTTGCCGCCATTAGCAGGAGAATTGATCAAGAGGTAGAAGATATTATCTTTGGCTTCGGTACTCATTTCGACTCAAAGATTGCTATTTTGAGAGCATTAACTGAGGCAAACCAGTCACTTCCGGCAGTTGTATCAGCTGGTGCAGATGGCAGTACCCAGTACCCAACATCTGCTGACCAACTCGCTATAGACTGGTGGAAAACCGCTAAGCTGGAAAATCAGTCATACTTAGTTCCCGATGAAAGTGCTGTGTCAAAAGTTTGTGCTGATTATCCCCAACTTTGGAGCGATAATTTGCTTGAAGATGTCATGAGATGTAAGCAAATTGCTGAGAAAAATGGCATGGAAATGTTGGTGTTGGATCAGACCCGTCCTGATATCGGACTTAAGGTGGTGAGGGTGATCGTTCCGGGAATGCGTCACTTTTGGAAACGGTTAGGTACTGGACGGCTTTATGATGTTCCGGTTCAATTGGGTTGGTTGCAACAGTCATTGACAGAAAATCAACTTAACCCTTTTCCAATGTGGATGTGAAGGCAGAAAATAATTATGCTTAAAGGATATAAAATTATTGATGCAGATTCCCATGTACTTGAGCCAAACGATATGTGGGAAAAGTACCTGGAACCAGCTTTTAAAAGTCATGCACCATCGCCTGAGATGAAAGTTGGCGGCAAAGAAATTTTTCATAAACTATCTGCTGAAATCCGAAACGAAGGAGCCAAGCAAGTTATACGGGATCATCCCCTATCCGTATTGAATTCATTCGACTCCGAATCCCAGGTTAGGGTAATTAAGCAAATGGGAGTTGATGTTTCATTCCTTTATCCCACCACTGGGCTATGGCTGTTGGCAGTTGATACAATGGCACCACAGCTGGCGGGTGCATTCACTCGAGCCTACAACAATTGGCTACGAGACTTTTGCAGCTACGATCCGCAAATTCTCCAAGGAGTGGGAGCAATTAATCTTCATGCTCCCGAAGAGATGACGCCAGAATTGCATCGAGTCGCAAAGTTTGGTTGGAAAGCAGTTGTATTGCGTCCCAACCCAGTCAAGGGAAGACTGCTGAGCGATCCCGCCTATGAGCCATTTTGGACTGAGTGCGAACACTTAGGAATAGCTGTTAGTATCCATGAAGGCACCCATTGTCACTTACCAACTACTGGATCAGATCGTTTTAAGACTCGTTTTGCTATGCACGCCTGCTCTCATCCGATGGAACAGATGATGGCAATGCTGGCGCTGATTGAAGGAGGGGTGCTGGAACGTCATCCCAAGCTGAGGGTTGGTTTTCTAGAAGCTGGTTGTGGTTGGCTACCCTACTGGCTATGGCGGCTGGATGAAGAGTACAAAAACCTCCACTGGGAGGTTGCAGACAATGTAAAGATGAAGCCTTCAGAGTATTTCCTTCGTCAGTGTTTTATCTCAATTGAGCCAGAGGAACCTTATCTAGAGCAGATTATCCAGTACATCGGCTCTGATAATTTGCTCTTTGGTTCTGACTACCCCCATGTGGATCACGAGATGGACATGAGCGAGAAAGCTGTAGCACTTCAGGATCGATTACCTAAGAACACTGTGCAAAAGCTACTATGGGATAATCCTGTTCGTTTCTACGGACTAGAGTAAAATGCGACCATTGCTCGGAGATTGCTATGGATATATTGGGCTACCAAGCAAGGGAAGTACTCTATGAGAGTGATAACTCGTTGGTTTATCGTGCCTATCGGGAAGAGGATAACCAACCTGTTATCCTCAAAATGCTCAAACAAGCTTATCCAACCCCAAAAAGAATAGCTGAGTTCCGGCGGGAATATGAAATTACGAAAAATCTCTCCTTGAAAGGTGTCGTGGCTGTCTACAGCTTGGAAAACGATCAGCATCGCTGGGTGATGGTTCTAGAAGATTTTGGTGGTGAATCTCTAACAAGATTAAAGCAAAACAGTAAATTCACTCTGAATGAGTTTTTGTCGCTGGCGATTAAAGTTGTTGATATCCTAGGCCAAGTGCATGAGCGACACATCATACATAAAGATATTAACCCATCCAACATTGTCTGGAATCAAACAACAGATCGGATCAAACTCATCGACTTTGGCATTTCGACAAAACTTTCACGAGAAGTCACAACTTTCCGCAACCCGAATTTATTGGAGGGAACTCTAGCCTATATTTCCCCAGAACAGACTGGACGGATGAATCGCGCAATTGATTATCGAACAGATTTTTACTCTCTAGGCATAACCTTCTACAAATTGCTCACAGGTCAGTTGCCCTTCCCTACCGATGATGCACTGGAATTATTGCACTGCCATATTGCTCGACAAGCTGTGCCACCGCACGAACTCAGGCAAGAAATTCCCCCAGTCCTTTCAGAGATCGTGCTGAAGCTCATAGCAAAAAATGCTGAAGATCGCTACCAATCAGCCTATAGTCTCAAGGCAGATTTAGAAAAATGTCTGCGGCAATGGGAGACATCAGCTCAGATCAATACCTTTGCTATTGGTGAGCAGGATATTTCAGGTAGATTTCAAATCCCACAAAAACTCTACGGGCGGGAGGTAGAAATTAACTTGCTACTAGCTGCTTTTGAACGAGTCAGCAACTCTCCTACAGAAAAAAGTCGGGGAGGTGAAATGATTCTGGTGACAGGATATTCTGGCATTGGTAAGTCTGCTCTAGTCCAGGAGGTCTATAAGCCTATTACAAAGAAGCGCGGATACTTTATCTCTGGTAAATTTGATCAATATCAAAGAGATATCCCCTATGCTTCACTAGTTCGTGCCTTCAGTACCTTGATTCGGCAACTGTTAGTAGAAAGCCAAATCCAGATAGAGTCCTGGCGTGAGAAACTGCTAGCTAGTCTTGGCTCTAATGGTCAGGTGATTATTGACGTAATTCCTGAAGTAGAACTGATTATCGGCTCGCAACCTGCAGTGCCAGAACTAGCACCAGCAGAAGCGCAAAATCGCTTCAACCTAGTCTTTCAAAACTTCATCCGAGTTTTTATCCAGCCAGAACATCCCCTAGTCGTTTTCTTGGACGATTTACAGTGGGCTGACAGGGCTTCACTGAAATTGATTGAACTTTTGATGACCTCAGTAGATACAGACAATTTGTTACTCATTGGTGCTTATCGAGATAACGAAGTGAGTGCAACTCACCCATTGCTATTGACACTGCATGAAATTAGGAACAAGGGGGCAATGGTGAATCAAATTGTGCTTGCTCCTTTAACCTTGCCTGATATTACGCAATATACTGCTGATACCCTTAACTGTTCACTAGAAACAGCCAGACAGCTATCAGAATTGATACTGGCAAAAACCAGTGGCAATCCCTTCTTCATGAATGAGTTTCTCAAGTCACTTTATACTGAAGCACTATTAGAATTTGACGCTCAGGAGAGGGGTTGGCAGTGGGACATAGCGCAAATTCAAGCACGTAATATTACCGACAATGTTGTTGAACTGATGACCAACAAACTGCAAAAGTTGGAAGAGGATACACAACAGGTCTTGACGCTTGCCGCTTGTATTGGTAACCAGTTTGACATCCAGACTCTAGCAATTATTTCGGAAAAATCTCCCCAAACAACAGCTAGTAATCTGTGGGCTGCAATAGCAGAGGGCTTGATTTTACCCTTGGGAGATGCTTACAAATTGATAGACTTTGATATTGAGGGTTTGGCAGATGAACTCTCGGTCGAATATAAGTTTGCCCATGACCGCATTCAGCAGGCAGCCTATGCTCTCATTCCAGAGGCAAAAAAGCAGTCTGTACACTGGCACGTGGGGCAGTTGCTGCTCCAGAACACACCGTTAGATGAACGAGAGCAGAAAATCTTTGACATTGTCAATCAACTTAACCAAGGTCGCGATCGCCTTGAACACCAGACAGATCTCGATGAGTTAGCTCAATTAAACTTAATTGCAGGTCAGAAAGCGAAGGCATCGGCAGCATATCAATCGGCGTTCAATTACTTGCAGATTTCTATCGGGCTGCTTAACCTCCCCTACTCCTCCTTATTAGAGGGAGAAGATAGTTGGCAATATCAATATGACCTTACCCTGACAATTTACCTGGAAACTGCAGAAGTAGCATGCCTCTGCAACCACCTTGAGGAGGTGGAGAAATGGACTGAGGTAATACTGCAAAAAGCCAAAACTCTTCTGGATACAGTGAAAGTGTATGAAATTAAGATAAAAGCTTATTATGGGCGTCAGCAATCATTAGAAGCGATGAAGATTGGATTGCAAGCTTTGCAATTGTTGGGAGTGGAGATTCCCAAAAAACCAGAGCAGGCGGATTTGGCAGACCGCCAGGAGAGTATAAAGGCTATTTGGGCTGGGCAGAAGATCGAGAATTTAATTGATCTTCCGAAAATGACTGATCCCAGAAAGTTGGCAACAATGCCGTTATTATTTCTAGTACTTAGTCTTGCCTCTGTAGGATTCCCTGAAATTTTCCCTTTCCTCATACTTGAATTGGTCAATTTATCGCTTAAGTTTGGCAATACGTCTTTCTCTGCTCCTACCTATGCCGTATATGGAATCGTTCTATGTGGGTTAACAGAAGACATTGATGCAGGCTATCAATTCAATAAACTAGCGTTAAACTTTTTAGAAAGGTTCGATACAAAACAATTTGAGGCAAAGACAGTCTATGTATTTAATACATTCGTCAGACATTGGAAAGAGCATTCCCGAGAATCATTAAAACCTTTTCTACAGGTACACCAATGCGGATTAGAAACAGGGGATATGATATGGAGTAGCACGGCGCTATTCATGTACGCTTTACACGCATACTGGATAGGTCAGGAATTGGAGTCATTAGAAAGAGAGATTTTTAAATACAGTCAGATTATTAATCAATATAAACAAGAATTAGCCCTGCGTTGGATTGAATTGGTTCGACAGCCAATCTTGAATCTGTTGGAAAGGACACAAAATCCCTGTTATTTAGGCAGTGAATGTTACGATGAGAAAACCATGCTGTCACTTTACCAAGAAGTAAATGATAGACAAGCAATGGGATTCTTTTATCTCAATAAACTTTTTCTCTGTTATCTGTTTGAGAATTATCAGCAAGCTATTGAAAATGCAAATAAAGCTGAAGAGCATCTGGGAGTAGCGATAGGATTGTATACAATCTCCATCTTTTACTTCTACAATTCCCTATCCCACTTAGCTGTATTTCCTAATGCCCAGGCAATAGAACAAGAGCTTATCCTAGAAAGGATAGCTACCAACCAGAAAAAAATGGAAACCTGGGCACATCATGCCCCAATGAATTTTCTCCACAAGTTCTATTTAGTCGAAGCCGAACGTGCCCGTGTATTAGGTAACGATAGCGATGCCAGAGAGTATTATGATCGCGCCATTACCCTCGCCCAAGAAAACGAATATCTCAACGAAGAAGCCCTCGCCTACGAACTAGCTGGGAGATTTTATCTAGCCAGAAATCAAAAACACGTTGCCCGCCACTACCTGCAAGATGCCCACTATGCTTATCAGCGCTGGGGGGCTATAGCTAAGGTAAAAGATTTGGAAGCAAGATACCCACAGTTTTTAGCCCAAACTTCAACAAATACCCTTCAGACTCGTATAAATCTCTCAACCACAAATTTAGGTACAACGACATCTGAAGTCTTAGATTTAAACAGTGTGCTACAAGCTTCGCAAACCATTTCTGGCGAAATCATCCTAGACAAGTTGCTAGAAAAGTTGATGAAGAACGTGATTGAAAATGCAGGTGCACAAAAGGGCTTTTTAATTCTCGAGAAAGAAGGTAACTGGGTGATCGAAGCTGAAGGGGTGGTAGATTCTGAGAACATCACTACACTACAATCAATTCCAATAAATTCTGTAGAGTCTGAAGGCAAGAGCCCTCTCCTATCAGCTGCCATCATTAACTATGTTGCGCGCACTCAGAAAAATATGGTGTTAGATGATGCTGTGAATGAAGGCCAATTTATACGTGACCCCTACATTGTTGCCACTCAACCCAAATCGATACTCTGCACTCCCCTACTCCATCAAGGCAAAGTAAACGGCATTCTATATTTAGAAAATAATCTTACAACGAGCGCATTTACTCCAGAACGTGTCGAAATATTAAGAATTCTTTCTGCACAAGCCGCTATCTCTATTGAAAATTCTCGTCTCTACGAACAGTTAGAGAGTTATAACCGAACACTAGAACAGAAAGTGAGTGAGAGAACCGAAGAATTACAAGAAAGAAATCAAGAGTTGTCAAGTACTCTCAAAAAGCTGAAAGCCACACAAGCTCAAATTATCGCGCAAGAGAAATTGGCTTCTTTAGGAGCTTTAACAGCAGGTATTGCCCACGAGATCAAAAATCCCTTGAATTTTGTGAACAACTTTGCCGAACTTTCTATAGAGTTAACCGAGGAATTACGAGAAGAGATTGAAAGTCAACAAGACCGATTAGCGCCAGAAACAAAAGATTATATTGAGGAAATCTTAAGCGATTTGAGCCAAAACAGTCAAAAAATCAATGAACATGGCAAAAGAGCTGATAATATTGTTCGTGGAATGCTAATGCATTCTCGGGGGCAAACTGGTGAACGACAGATGACTGATCTTAACTTTTTACTAGCAGAAGCAGTCAATTTGGCGTATCACGGAATGCATGCCAAGGATGCTAATTTTAACATAAAAATAACCACTAATTATGATAATAACCTCGAACAAGTCAATATTGTGCCACAAAATATTAGCCGTGCTTTTATCAATTTAATTAATAATGCTTGCTATGCAGCCCATCACAAGAAAACACGTTTACATCCATCAGGCAATGCAGGTGAAGAATTCCTACCTACACTTTCAGTCAGTTCTCACGATTTAGGTGAGCAAATCGAAGTTCGTATCCGTGACAACGGTGAAGGAATTCCTCAGGATGTGCTAGACAAAATCTTTAATCCCTTTTTCACCACTAAACCACCTGGAGAAGGAACTGGATTGGGTCTCTCGATTAGCCATGATATTATTGTGCAGCAGCATCAAGGCAATATCCAAGTAGAAACTGAAGTGGGCAGTTATACGGAATTTATTGTCACTTTGCCTAAATTTACTTTGGAGAAGAACGAAGTTAAAAGATGAAAGTTATGGTTGTAGACGATGAACAGGATGTTCAATCGTTATTTAGACAAAAATTTAGAAAAGAAATTAAGCAAAACCAAATAAAAATAGACTTTGCTTTCTCAGCACAGGAAGCTTTGGAATCTTTGCAAAATAAGCAAACAAATTGTTTTGTTCTGATTATAGCGGATATTAATATGCCTGGTATGAACGGGCTAGAACTGCTGAGAATTGTAAAGGAAAGATTCCCTTATTTAAGAGTGTTTATCATTACTGCTTATGATGACGACCAAAAATATCAAACTGCTAGAGAATATGGGGCTGATGAGTATCTCACAAAGCCAATTGAGTTTGACAAATTAAAGGAAAAAATATTGAATTTATAGATAGATAGTAAGGATGCATCTGCGCTTAAAATTTCCCCTTCGGCGCATTACCTGGAATTGTCATATAGGCAATACAATAATTCTGGAACGTGTAAATAACTCTCATCAGGAACTAAGGCTATGCCAGCTAAAATACTGGTCGTGGATGATGAGCCTGACTTAGAAAACCTCCTCCGTCAGAAATTTAGACGAAAAATTAGAGAAAAGCAATTCCAGTTGATTTTTGCCCACAATGGGATAGAAGCACTTGAAAAGCTAAAAGCCGAACCGGATGTAGATATGGTTTTAACCGATATCTTAATGCCGGAAATGGATGGTCTAACTTTGCTGACAAAACTCAATGAGCTGTATCCCATCATCAAAGCCGTAATTATATCAGCTTATGGCGATATTGAGAATATTAGAACGGCGATGAATCGTGGTGCATTTGACTTTCTGACCAAGCCAATCAATTTTCAGGATTTAGAAATCACTACCAACAAAACCCTGCAACATGTGCAGCAGATGAAAACGTCTTGGGAAAAGGAAATTCTCGCAAAAGAGGCTCAAGCAGAATTATTGGCACGTTTACAACAAGAGGTGGCTGTACGTCAACAGGCAGAACAAGCATTGTATGAGAGCGAGAGAAGGCTAGCACAACTGCTAGACGCTGTGCCCGTAGGGGTGTTTGTTGTTGATGCCAGTGGTAAACCTTACTACTTCAATCAAACAGCACAACAAATTCTTGGCAAGGGAGTTATTACTGAAGCTACGTCTGATCAATTGCCTGAGATTTATCAAGCCTATCTAGCAGGGACCAACCAGCTCTACCCTGATAAACAACAGCCACTTGTACGAGCATTAAATGGCGAAATTGTCACTATTGACGATATGGAAATTCGCCAAGGTGACAGAATCATTCCTCTAGAGGTAACAGCTACCCCAGTTTTTGATGAAAAGGGTCAAATTGTTTATGCTATAGCTGCCTTTCAAGATATCACCCAACGCAAACAAGCAGAAGCTGAACGTATTCAATTTACTCAACAGCTAGAACTTAATAATACTGTCTTGCAACAGACAAAAGACGCGTTGGCTGAGTCTAACCTCACTTTAGAACAAAAAGTTAAAGAGCGCACTCAAGAACTGTCACAAACTCTCGAAATTCTCAAAGCAACCCAAGCAGAATTGGTATTTGAAAATGCTCTGCTCAGAAGCGCTGATGAAAATCCTTCAACCTTTTATTATCACGTTGGAGGAAGTTTGCCTATGGATGCGCCTACATATGTAGTGCGTTCAGCAGACCGATACCTCTACAAGGCATTAAAGCATGGAGAGTTTTGTTACATCCTCAACACACGGCAAATAGGCAAGTCTAGCCTGATGGTACGTATGATGCATCGTCTCCAGCAAGAGGGATTCATCTGTATAGCAATTGATATGACCCGTCTTGGGAGCGAAAATGTCACTCCTGATCAATGGTACAAAGGATTGGCAGTAGAGTTATGGCAAAATTTCGACTTACTAGGAAAAGTGAATTTGAAAGCTTGGTGGAATGAGCGCCTGGATATTTCGCCTATACAAAGGTTAAGTCAGTTTATTGAAGAAATTGTGCTGCATCAAGTTGGAACAGATGATGACACGACCCCAAAAAACTTGATCATCTTTTTAGATGAAATTGATAGCGTTTTAGGTTTAAACTTCTCTGTTAATGATTTTTTTGCGCTGATTCGCTCTTGTTACAATCAGCGCAGTCTTAACCCAAATTATCAACGTTTAACCTTTGCTCTGTTAGGAGTGGCTACACCATCAGATTTAATTACCGACTACCAAAGAACACCTTTTAATATTGGTCAGGCAATTCAGCTTCATGGCTTTCTGTTACACGAAGCGCAACCTCTACTGCAAGGATTGACGCAAAAACTTAGCAATCCTCAAGTGGTTCTCAAAGAAGTGTTAGCCTGGACAAGTGGTCAACCTTTTCTCACCCAAAAGCTTTGTAGGTTGATTCGTAGTAGTTCATCTTCCATACCCTTAAACAAGGAAGCCAAATGGGTGCAAGACTTTGTGCAAACCAATGCTATAGAAAACTGGGAATCTCAAGATGAACCAGAACATTTGAGAACAATTCGCGATCGCATTCTCAAGAGCAATCTCCAACCTATTCGGCTGCTAACACTCTATCGACAAATTTTACATCAAGGAGAAGTCGTCGCCATTGATAGTCCAGAAGAAAAGGAATTGCTCTTGTCTGGACTAGTGGTCAAGCAACAGGGTTCGCTGAAAGTCCACAACCGGATCTATGAACGGATCTTTGATAACAGTTGGATTCACCGACACGTTAAGTAGATGGGTGAGAATAGAGGATTCTTATACTAATTCACTATAAATTTGATACGCTTGGCAACTGGAAAGACAAGGAGGACAAGGAGGACAAGGAGACAAGGAGACAAGGAGACAAGGAGGACAAGGAGGACAAGGGAATGGATTTGTATCAACAATTTCGTCGTGAAATGGTATTAGTTAAGATGGGTCAAGGACAGAAAACAAGAGATTTAACATTCCAAGCCAAAACACATAGCTACACATGTAGGTAGCTGTTGCATTCTTTTATGCTATTGGTATTAGACTTGGTGAGTCCATCAACTTTTGTATAGACTGGTGTCTACTCAGAGTCCTCCTTCCGAATTCAACTCTCGTGACGATATAGCCAAAATACCAGAATTGTCTCGTCCTCAATTAAGATGGCTGCAGCCCTTGGTTATGCTTGCACCATCTGGTATTTGGTTGTTACTTTTACTAGTGTTGCCAACACTGCTCATTTTTGAGTTAAGTTTGGTACCTGGGATTCGACCAGGAGATTTGGTGAATCCTGGTGGATTAGATAACTATATCCGGATATTTGATCCTCTTTACCTGCGAGTTATCGCGCGATCGCTCTTTTTTGCTGTTGAGACGACAATCATCTGCCTGATCTTAGGTTTACCTGTTGCTTATTGGATTGCTCAAATAGCACCAAAGAAGGCACGCAATTTACTCTTGATTAGCTTTGTTTTGCCTTTGTGGACTTCTTCCTTACTTCGCTCCTATGCTTGGATTACAATTCTTCGTCCTACAGGTTTACTAAACAGCTTGCTAGAAAGTGTTGGCTTGCCTACTTTAGATGTGCTTAACCGCAGTCCAGCTGTATTGATTGGTATGAGCTACAGCTTACTGCCCTATATGGTTTTGATCTTATATGCATCTTTAGAAAAGCTAGATAAGCGTTTATTAGAAGCAGCTGCAGACTTAGGTGCAAATCCTATGCAAGCTTTTTGGAAAGTCACCGTACCTCAAACCTTAACAGGAATTGCTGCCAGTTCTTTTCTAGTGTTTATTACTGCATTAGGAGACTTTATCAATCCAGAATTACTGGGTGGTGCTTCCAGCATGACTATGGCGCGCTTAGTTTACAACCAGTTCCTTGGCGCTACCCAAAACTGGGGATTTGGCTCAGCTCTTAGCACAACCTTGATTTTAGTCGTCAGTGTAGCGATCGCCCTCCTCATAAAATTCGGCGAAGTCACCCCCAAACGATAGTCCCTCATAGCAATCCCCATACCCCAACAACTATTTCTTCTTCTGTTGCGAAATTGATAAGGTATATGTATACTGTCGTTGGGATAACTCTCCTACGTACAGAGAGTACTTTCCCTTTTGCCAGTATCCAGAAATTTCCGGCTTGCCTCCAGAATAACTATCTGCTAAGACACAGAAATGTCCTCCAGGACCGTCAATCGTAAGTGTTGGCTGTCCACTGCTTTCTGCTGTTAATCGCAGGTAAGGGAGTGGCTGTGTCACATCAATCACTTGATTTGGTGTCGTGCTGATGTTACCACATTTGCTTGAGTGTGGTCCTCCAGATGTGCCCTGAAGAGTCAGCGGATCAGGCTGAAAATTAGGATGAATTTGCACCACTGGTGTTTCAGCAAAACTAACATTAATGAGTCCCAGACTCATAGCTAGCACTGCGGGAACAACCATTATTAACTTACCCGTCTTCATATTATTATGCTCTCGACTGTTTCTAGAGCGATATTGATATACATATTCTGACTTGATCGACGAACGCAAACCGTCTTAGTTCCTTGGTTTTGCTCCCTGGTCAATCTTACAAATCTTTATTGGTGAACAACTGTCAGAAAGATCATTATAGAATTAAAATTCAACCAAATAAAAAATAGATTATTTGCTATCAAAAGTGTCTTGAAAACAAGAACGTTCCTTGAAATTACGCTTGACAAATACCAATCAGAAATTGTGTTGGTAGTTTTATCTAATAAGTGTCCTAGCTGAGGTAGAAATTGATGAATGCTCAATCAGAAGAAGACTTACATCATAGCCCTCAACAGTCGAAGGCAATGATTCATTGCTCGTCTATAGTTGTGCCTCAGATAAAACCAACAATCCAGCATAGAACAACAGACTCATTGCTTTCAGAAAGAATGTGGCACTATACACACTAATAGTGTACCTTGGATACACATTTCTTGGATTTCGTAGCTTCCAAAAGAATAAACAGCGTATTTTAAACACGCTAATGAGTGATGTAGAAATAAAGTTATAGGGAATTTATCGAATGGCAACCCCAATTGTGAGGAGAAGTACTAATCAATCTAGCCGCTCGCAAGAACCAAGAACAACCAAAGCATTACCCCTGGTTACCAGACGCCTCGCAGCTTGGGTAACCGAAATCACACTCGTAGCAGCTAGTGGATTGATACCATTTAGCGTAGGTGTATATGTCAATACTAAAAGTGATTTGGACAGAGTACCACTCAACCCGGTACTCATAGTTACAGAAAGAATGGTTGGTCGCCCCTTAGCTTTGCCTGTAAACTACAGTACGCGTAATGTGGCTTGGCCCACTAACTTTTTATGGACAGTAGCTATTTTAGCACCCTTGACACTATCGTGTTGGCAACTATATTTACTAGCAAAAATCGGTAGCACTATTCCCAAACGTTGGTTTAGTGTTCGGGTTGTTAACTCTCAAGGTCAGGCTCCTGGTTTGGGGGCAATTTTACTACGAGAAGGAATTGGGCGTTGGACCATACCTGTTTCTGTTGCTTATTTTTTGTGGCGCTATAGTCTAGGTTTTCCCTATTTAAGCGTATTCACAGGACTAGTAGCAGTCACGCTTTTAGCAGATGGAATTGCCTTTCCTTGCAGACAAGGACGTCGCGCATTTCACGATTGGCTAGCAGGTACGTATACAATAGATGCGATGAAACCCTTTACACCCTCACTCTTCCAGAAAAACAAGCAGAGTCAATCTCAATGGACGGAAGGAGATGAGGAAGCAGCGATCGCATCAATTGTGATGACCCCCGAAGAGCCAAGTCAAGCACTGCACATTTGGCAAAAGGTACGGCAAAACCCAAATCTCACTTTGCTAGTAGTAGCGCTCTCAAGTATGGCTGCTGTGTTGGCAACTTTAGTAGGTACTCAGATCTATATTCAGACTCAGCAAAATCAGAGAGCTATAGAGCAACGCAATAGCCAAGAGTTTATCGCACTTGTAAGACGATTAAGTCCTAACTCAGGAGCCACAAATGAAGAGCGTCAGAGTGCCATTCTCGCTTTAGGTACTCTAAAAGACTCACAATCAATTCAGTTTCTTGTTGATCTCCTAACTAAAGAAACCAACCCGATTCTACTGGGTACGATTGAGCAAGCTTTAGTGAGTGTAGGACCAAAAGCGATCCCTGATTTAAAACAAATGAATCAGTTTTTAGCTCATGATTTGGAGTCTGCAAATAAAAACAAATTCCAGCAGCCACAAGAGTTGAGACAAAGGCAATTGTCTCTTAATCAGCAGGCAATCAACAAAATCCTCACTGTATATAGTGGTCAAACCAATGGGATCGATCTTAGCCGTGCTCAATTAGGTTCTAGCGGCTCACAAAAAAGCTCTTTCAATTTGACACTAGACAAACTTGATTTATGGGGAATTAAGTTCAAGTCAGCAAATCTTAACCAAGCAAGCTTTAAGGGGAGCCACTTTCGAGGAGCAGGTGAGGATGGTCGCTGGGATACCAGTGATGATTTAATCTCCGATTTTAGCCAAGCTCAGATGAAACAAGCCAATTTCACTGATGCTAGCCTAAGCCGTGTCTTAATGAACAATGCTGATTTAAGTCGCGCCACGCTCAAGAACGCCAACCTATCTAATGCATATCTTATGGGTGCTAACCTCAGTAGCGCTCAGCTAACAGGAGCTAATCTCAAAGGCGCGATCCTAGAAAATGCTAGTCTGACAGGAGCCGATTTAGGACAGGCGAACTTGAACGAAGCTGAATTATTCGCTGCTCATTTAGGTCGTGTTGTTGCTATTGGAACACAATTGTCATTTGCTAACTTAGCAAGAACTGATTGGCAAGGAGCAGACCTATCAGGATCTGACTTAAATCATGCCAACCTTAGCGATGCGAACCTCAGCGCCACACGCCTCGCTGGTACCATTTTACGCTCTGCGAATTTGAAAAACGTCAACTTGCGCAACGCCGACTTAAGCCTTGCAGATTTACGGGGAGCACATTTGGCAGGAGCTGATTTTCAAGGAGCAATTCTCTCTCCTATTAAACAAGATCAAACAGATCAATTTGTGCAAAAACCGAATACAGGCAAACAATCGGCTGTCGTTCAGGGGGTTGATTTTAGTCAAGTCAAAAATTTAGATCCTAAGCAACTAGCGTATATTTGTACACAAGGAGGCATTCATCCAAATTGCCCGTGAATGGAGAGGTGCAATGTCTTGCACCCCTACTGTGCACATACGCGTGTGTTTCAAAAGTGTTTCAAAAATCAAAGCTGTGAGGAGTCAGGAAATGACGTGTCTTCAAAAGTATTTACTATCAGTTGTGTTAACCGGTTCACTTTTAAGTTTTGCTCAATTCACCCCACCAGCACAAGCTCAGGTAGCATATGGTAGCTATGTTGGTGTAGGTCCAACATTTGGTTTATCAAATGATGCTCAGGTTGGGGGAATGATTGCTTTTCGCTATAAGCTCCTCAAACAACCAATTTCTTTCCGTGCACAAGCTTTAGTTGGTAAGAGTACAGCATTTGTGCCAACGGTTTCCTACGACTATCCGATCAACTGGCAAACGGATGCTTATTTAGGTGCTGGACTTGTATTAGCTGGAGGACATACTCCTTCTCCCGTTGGTAATAGAGTAGGCTTTGCTTTGCAACCAGGAATTGATTATATAGTACCCAATAGTAACACTGTTATTTTTGGTAACGCCATCATTGGTTTTGATACCTACCGTAATGATGGGTCAGCTTTCGCCTTGCAAGGTGGTGTTGGCTTAAGGTTTTGAGACAGTTATCAGTTATCAGTTATTAGTTATTAGTTATCAAAATTATTGATGGATAATAGTTTACTGTTTACTGATAACTGTTCACTGATAACTGAACTGACAAGTTGATTGCCTTGGAAGTTGAGGTGGATGTGGTCTTGATACAGGGTTTTAAAATCTGGGATCGTGTTAAATTTTGGTAAAAAATCTATATAAGTGATTTGGTGAGTTTGCGTAAACTCACTGAGGCGTTGACGTGCTTTGATTTCGTAATCACGAGGTCCCCCTTCACCGATTTCTCGCAGTAAGGGAGTCATAACCAACAGGAATTGACTATGAACTTGACGTGTTAAAGCTTGGATTTTGCTGATTGCTTCCAAATTAAAACGGACGCGATCGCCTCCCTCATCTTGTACCAATTGCATTTCTGGTATTGGTTTTGGCTTTGATAGATAACGATTAAAGACCTCCAGTAAAGCCAAAAGGGGTTTCTTTGCAGGGTAGTTGCGATCTCTTCCTACAGGCAAAGAAGTGGGAGCAGTCGCAAATAAGTCATCTGTATTAATTAGTAAGACGACAACCTGAGCATTAAAAGTGCCAAACCTCTGCAGATAGGCTAATTCATTTCTTGGTCCCCAGGAGTTGGCTGAAGCATTCAGTACTTCCACTGCTTGAAATTTACTAGTAACTGCCGCGCTTAAAGAGTGCGTCATTAAGCTGGAAATAGTCTGAGATTGATCAGTCCACCAGCCACCATTAGCGATAGAATCTCCTAAAATCAAGACTCGCAAAGTAGAAGTTAGAGGCGTCCTTTGGATAGGCTCACCTCGCATAGAATACTCATTAATCTTGATCAGATTTCCAAAACGACGAGTGCGTTGATTTGGAGCTAGCAAATAACCAATCTGCTCATCCGCAATGTATATTAGGGGATTACCAAAGCCGATGGTACGCAAGCCGATCTCTAATATCACTGCCAATCCTACTAATAATGTAAAAAGAATAACTAGCATAATTCAACACCCTTAGATAAATAATTTTCACCACGCCTATACGGGTTGCTATATACGGTAGAGACGTAACAATGCTACATCTCTACACAGCCGTGCATTGGAAATTCATATTTTGGCTTGACACCACTGATAAAAATGATACGTCTTTTGAAATATGCAATTATGCTGAAGTCAAAATTATGAAAGGAATGCAAAATCTTATTATGAACTTTGCATGATCGGCGAATGAAAGGAATACAATCAAGACGGACAAATTAGCACTGTAAGAAAGGAGGATTACAAAGCTATGTCCGATTTAAACCGAGGAATCATGAAATTTGAGGGTGCTGATTCACCAAAAGCAGTCACGATCTCCACTGTGCTGCTTCTAGGTGCAATCTTTGCCTTAATCATTTGGGCGCTCCAAGCAGCCTATGCAGTAAGCTAATAAAATATTTCATTATATTACCCAAAAGCTCAAAAATCTAAAAAAGCAAGTAGGGGGGGACACTGATCATAGAAGTTTATCCTTCTATGAAGGTGTCCTTTATTCCATATGCCTCTATCATGATATTGAAAGAATTTTAATTGAGATTTTTAATGGAAGCAGGAGGGTAAACCTCTCCTAAGACATATTGATTTTGCGTTGTTCGTTCGCTCATAAATGAGTTCTGGTTACATAGTTTTGAGCAATGTGTTTCAACGCTCTGAACCAAAGCCGATAGGAATTGATAGGTATAGCCCATTACTAACTTTACGAAGGAGATCATAGTATATAAGGACAAGGATGCTGATCTCCTGCTGCAACCCTTTATCTTCCAACAAAGTTGGTCAGTGTAGAGGTTAATGTGGTTCATTAAATCGTTCTCATCCCAGTCATGCTTGCGAAAATTGCTAAAGTCCAAGATTAAACATGTTTGAACTTTGGGGTATTCTGGTTGTTTTTGTTATTTGCCCGCTCTTGGGTGCGATACCGCTGATTGCTTGGATGGCTCAAGCTATAAGCAAACGTAGATTAGCACACGTGGGAACTGGCAATATTAGTGTTTCATCTGCTTTCTACCACGGCGGAACACTGGTAGGTATACTAGCAGTTTTTTCAGAAGCTTTTAAGGGCATTGCTGCTGTTCTGCTTGCCCGAGTTTTCTTTGGGAATGGCTCGGCGTGGGAATTGATTGCCCTTATTGCTGTAGTATTGGGTCGATACTGGGTAGGCAGGGGAGCTGGTACCACAAACGTTGTCTGGGGATTTGCAGTACACGATCCATTGGCAGCAGTATTTGTGCTTTTGCTTGCAAGTACGAGCTTTACGATTATACGCTCTAGGAAACTAGCAAAATTTGGCGTTTTGGTTTTATTTCCCCTAATTGTAGCGATCCTGCACCCCGAAAATCCACCGAGAATCTACGCTGCTATTGCCTTGGCTGCTTTGTTAAGCTGGATTTATAAAACAATGCCTGATGATTTGAATCTCCCAGCCGAAGAGGCACAGGCAGAATCTCAGGCAGCATTTCAGTTTTTACGAGGTGAGTCAACTATTCTCTCTTTGGACGAAAATTTAGATGCCACGCTATTTGGACACAAAGCGGCTAGATTATCAGAAATTCATCGATGGGGTTATTCTGTACCGAAAGGATGGGTACTTGCGCCATCCGATGATCCGGCATCGTTGATAGAATTTCTTCAGCCATCAGATTTATCGCCTTTAGTGGTGCGTTCTTCCGCAATTGGAGAAGACTCAGAATACGCTTCCGCTGCAGGTCAGTATGAAACTATTTTGAACGTTACCACTAAAGATGGGTTGCAACAAGCGATCGCTCGAGTTCGGGCTTCTTACAATAATCCAACTGCAGCGCAGTATCGCCGCGATCGCTCTTTACATGAAGCCGGAATGGCAGTGCTGATTCAACAACAAGTTCAAGGAGTCTTTTCTGGGGTTGCGTTTACCCGTGACCCAATGACGAAACAAGGTGATGCAGTCGTCATTGAAGCATTACCAGGGAATGCAGCACAAGTTGTTTCTGGACGAGTGACACCTGAGCAATACCGTGCCTTCGTCATCGAAACAGAAAATTTCGCATCTATACAACTAGAAGGTAAAGGTCAAGTTCCGCCAGCTTTGATCAAGCAAGTGGCATATTTGAGCCGACATATAGAAGAACATTACCACGGCATTCCCCAAGATATCGAATGGAGCTACGATGGTCAAACGCTTTGGGTGTTACAAGCTAGACCTATTAGCACTCTGCTGCCCATCTGGACACGCAAAATTGCTGCAGAAGTGATCCCAGGATTGATTCGCCCATTAACTTGGTCAATCAATCGTCCATTGACTTGTAGTGTCTGGGGAAAGATTTTCACTCTAGTCTTAAATGAACGTGCCATAGGCTTGGATTTCAATGAAACAGCGACGCTTCACTACTCAAGAGCATACTTTAATGCCTCGCTGTTAGGAGAGATTTTCCGCCGCATGGGTTTGCCTCCTGAAAGCCTGGAGTTTTTGACTCGAGGCGTTCAGTTAAGCAAGCCGCCAATAGAAACCACTTTGCGAAATCTGCCAGGATTAGCAAGGTTGGTTGTGCGAGAATTTTGTTTAGAAAAGGACTTTAACAGACATAATTCCAAGCGATTTGCTCCTGCTTTGTCTCAGTTAGCTCAGGAACCAGTGAATGATCTTGAGCCACATCAACTGTTAGAAAGAATTAACTTCATCCTAGAATTACTGCACGTTGCAACTTATTACAGTATTTTGGCTCCCCTCAGTGCAGCGTTGCGCCAAGCAATTTTACGTGTCAAAGATAGAGACATTGACAATAGCCTTACTCCAGAGGTTGCAGTGTTGCGATCGCTGCAAGATTTAGCGACAACTGCTCAGCAAATCCTACCAGAGTTTAATCCAGATCAACTATTCGAGCAGTTAGCCCAAACACCCCAAGGACAAGAAATTCTAGAAAAATTTGAGCAATTACTTCAGCGTTACGGTTATTTGAGTGAGGTAGGAACTGATATTGCAGTACCCACCTGGAAAGAAGAACCTCAGGCTTTTAGGCAATTGTTTGTGCAATTTATGCAAGGGGAAAAACCACGAATCCAAAACAGTGAACTGGAAAGGCAGCCTGATCTTGAAGAAAATAGCAATGTTGGCAGTATCCCCAACGTCAAGCAACTACCCCAAAATCCTCAACCAAGGAAAACGAGAAGATTTGTACAAAGGCGTGTGAATCTTAAAGGAAGAGTCACAGAGATTTATTCTCAGCTACTGGCTGAGTTGCGTTGGTCTTTTGTAGCGTTGGAAAAAATTTGGTTGCACTCAGGTCTACTGGGGCAGTCCGGTGATATCTTTTTTCTAGAATTTGATGAGGTGCGACGTCTGGTTGAAAATTTCGAGCCAGAATTTGTTGCAAGTTTACAGGAGTTAGTCAAACAAAGACAACTTCAACTCACAGAAGACAGTCAGCTCACTTCTGTACCTCTTTTAATCTATGGCAATAATCCTCCTCCTGCTGTGAGTTTGGAACCTGTTTCCCTTTCTTCTGAGCAAAAGCTACACGGCATTCCTGCTAGTCCTGGACAAGTGGAGGGAAGGGTGAAAGTGCTACAGAATTTTCAAGCTCTGCCAGAAGTTGAACCAGATACAATTCTGGTCGTGCCTTACACAGATTCAGGTTGGGCACCTCTGCTCGTGAGGGCTGGAGGATTAATCGCCGAGACGGGTGGAAAGCTTTCTCATGGAGCGATTTTAGCTCGCGAGTATGGTATTCCTGCAATCATGGATGTTCAAAATGCTACTTCACTACTGCAAGATGGTCAGAAAGTACGCATTGATGGATATACAGGCATTATCGAAATATCTGACGGTTAGAATCGTAAAAATTCTGAGTGAAGGCTCTGAGTGGTAAAGGTTCTCAGAATTTCCTCAGAATTTATAGGTAGATTATATTTGAGTGTTCTTAGATGCATCATTGCTGCAAGCAGCGGTGGTTTTTTTCAAAACAAGCACCCCACTAACCTGAATAGTGGGGTTTTCCTTTTGACCTCAACAATAGAAATGGCTTCTATCGAGAATAACTTCACAATACGTTAAGGCGGAAGCCCACCAGTTAAAGGGAGAAAACTTTTTGGTTTTCTCCCTTGAACGTCCTTTAGGGGTGGGAGGAAGCCGCAGGCAGCTTTAGCTGCCGTCCCCATCGTTCAACTAATTCGCTGATACTAATACCTTCAATTTCAGATGCTTGCTTTAAGGTATTCCATGTAGAAGGAGTTAACCAAATTGCTTTTCTGATCTTTGTTTCGTCATAGAGCAAAGGTTCATTTCTTATTGCTTTTCTCTTAGGTCTTGGGGTTGACATATTAAAGCTAGGTATACTAAGCTAATAGTAGGTCGAACAAAGGAAAGTTGTCAACATGAAAACTAGCTACCAATACAAATTGCGCCCAAAAACAGAACAATCAGACTTGATGGACTCATGGTTAAACATGATGCGTTCTTTGTATAACTGGATGCTAGCTGATCGTATTGACGGATATCATCAATCCTTTATTTCTGGGGATTATTGCGACACGAGAACAAAAACTGAGCGCTGTCCATTAACTTGCTCTCTCAGCAGAAGTTCAATGCTCCATAATCCTTGGAAGAATCCTGATAAAGAAGGCAATATCAAGAAGCGTTCTGCAAGTTTAATGCAAGATGCATATCTGGCTGAAATGAAGAAAGCTAGACCTTGGTATAAATCCATCCATTCCAATGTATTGCAGCTTCTTATTAAAAGACTAGATGCAGCAATGGAAGGATTCTTCAAGCATGAGCGCGGCTTTCCAAAATTCAAAAACCGTTCTAATTTTCGGTCTTTTCAATACAAACCCGGTGATGTCAAGGTAGATGGAAACAAAATCTATCTGCCTTCAATTGGTTGGATGCGGTTTTATAATTCTCGTCCAATCCCAACAGGGTATGAAATTCGCACGGTAACGGTACGCACAAAAGCAGATGGCTGGTACGTCAGCATTCTACTTGAAGACAAAACGATTCCTGATTTTATCGCTCCTGCTCCTCCTAACACATTAACCGGATTGGACATGGGGCTAACAAAACTGGTTCATTGTTCGGATGGACAACAGATTTCTAACCCTAGGTTTGCTACTTCAAAAAAAGCAAAGCGAACTTTAAAAATCAGACAGCGTAGGGTGGAGAGAAAGAAAAAGGGAAGCAACAACCGTAAAAAGGTAGGCATCAAAGTAGCGCGTCTGTACAAACAACGAGTTGACAAACGAACTGCTTACCAGTGGGAAGTAGCTAACTTGGTTGTTAAAAAAGCAGATGGTGTTGCCGTTGAGGAGTTGAACATCAACGGCATGAAAGCGCGTTGTAAGCCAAAAAAGAATGATGATGGTAGTCATGCTCGCAATGGTCAATCAGCCAAGTGTGGTCTAAATCGTTCAATATCAGATGCATCTTGGGGAGATTTGATAAGCAAGATTAAGTACACTGCCGAAAAGCAGGGAAAGAATTTTTATCAAGTCAATCCCAAGCACACAAGCCAAACCTGCTCCCATTGTGGGGTAGTTGATGCCAAATCTAGGTTTGGTGAAAGGTTCGTGTGTGTTGAATGTGGGCATCAAGACCATGCTGACTTGCAAGCAGCAACAATGGTCAAGCGCCGTGCAATAGCAGAATACAGTTTGACTATTAAAAAGAATGCACCTAAACCTAAAAAGGTGAGCCACTGCGGTCTTGGGGTCTCCCCAAGTAAAGCATGTGGCCTTAAGGTGCAGATGGTACGGGTGGACTGCCCGGAACCCAAACAGCTTTGCTTGTTTGAAACGCCCATCCCTGAATCAACAGGGGTTAAAAGGAAACAACACCGTACTCGCAAGAGTGAACGCGGTGTGCCTGGGAACCCGCTAACTCAATTGAGTTTATGGGATAGTGCTGGGTGTGGCTACCCGCACGAATCCCACCCCTTCTAGGGGTGGGTGCGTCAATTGAAGAGGCATTCTCGTTCTCCGTTTCAGATCAATAAACTCTAATAGAAACAATCTCTTTTGTCATGCAGAATAGAAAAAGATGAAATTATTTATGTATTCATTTTTACAAAATGACGAAAAAATCGCTCAATCTCATCGGATAAATTAATAAATCCTAACAAAAGCTATGCTGATGCTATGCAAAATTCGGGATGCTCCCGAATTGGCAGATTTATTTTGTAGTGCGTTCGCGAAGCATGTGCTTTGCACTACTTATTCCATTTAGGAGATACTGTTGAAAAATTCTGATAATTCCGACTATTTATAGATACCATTTCAACAGCCAGAGGTCTGGCACTTGCGTTCTTTACTAAAAAATCCCCAGTCTTCGGCTGGGGATCGCAATTAGGGTGCATCTACCATATATATATGCAGCTTTGTTATCGCTAAATCCGGAAAGATTCAACCTGAAAGAACAAGAGAACTCAGTTCTCAGAATGAGCATACAAATTCTTCAACACTTGCTTGATTGTATCTGATGGCACTTGGTCGGTTATTGTGACTGCACCAATCTGTGTGGGTAGGACAAATCTCACTTTACTATCTTGAACTTTTTTATCAGTTTGCAAAGCTGCTACAATCGCGTCAATATCCAATCCCTCTGGTAACCGAGTTGGTAACCCTGCTTTTTGAATGAGGGCGTCTTGACGCTCAGCTTCTGCCTTTTGCCACATTCCCAGTTCTACAGCAATTTGCCCAGCTGCTACCATACCAATAGCCACAGCTTCGCCATGATTAACCACACGATAACCCGTCAGGCTTTCCACCGCGTGACCAATTGTGTGTCCATAGTTGAGAATTGCTCGTAATCCAGCTTCTTTCTCGTCTTTACTGACAACATCGGCTTTGGCTTGACAAGAACATGTTAATATGCTGTCTAGTAATTCAGCTTTTAAATAACGTAATTGATCCAAGCGTTTACTCTGTTCCATCTCAGCAAATAGCTGAGCATCCCAAATAACACCGTACTTAATCACCTCCGCCATTCCTGCTCGAAACTCCCGCATGGGAAGGGTTTTCAGCACCTCTGGGTCAATGAAAACCAATCGCGGCTGATGGAATGCTCCAATGAGGTTTTTTCCTAAAGGGTGATTTACGCCTGTTTTGCCACCAATTGCAGCATCGACCATTGCTAAAAGTGTGGTGGGCACTTGCACAAAGTTAATTCCCCTGAGCCAAGTTGCTGCTGCAAAGCCAGTCATGTCACCAATCACGCCTCCACCCAAAGCCACCATAGTTGAAGAACGTTCTATGTGGTTTTCTAAGGCGGTATCATAGATTTTTTGAACAGAATTTAGGGTTTTGTAGCGTTCACCTATCGGTAGGGTACAGCTAGCAACTTCAAACCCAACGTCTTTAAGCGATGCGATCGCCTTTTCCCCAAAATGCTTGAAAATTGTTGGGTTAGAAACCAGCAGTATTTTCTTACCCAACTTCAGACCACTCATATGTTCACCTAGTTTATCTAGACCACCAGGTGCGATCGCAATCTCATAAGATTGCTGTGGTAGATTTACATTAATGACACGAGCCATTGCCAACCCCAAACAAACGGCAGTCGCTGTATTTTAGCGTAATATTGGGCGTGAGGTTAATAACAGATCCAAATTTCCTATTCCCCATTCCATTTCACTAATGGTTCAATGGATTTAGAACTATTGTGGAGAAACGTAAATGTTAGCCGTCGTTGCTTATATTGGCTTTTTGGGTCTATTTTTTGCTATTGCTGTTGGTTTGTTGTTCGGTTTACGTACCGCGAAGATCCTTTAGAAAGGCGTGGTAACGCTTCTTTGAAGCTCATCAAAAGGCGCTAAAACAACTAAGAGCCAACGAGAACCCCGATTTCTTCAAGAAACCGGGGTTCTTTGCCCTAATACCTAAAGTTGATTAGTGTTTATCCTAAAACAACCTCTCGATCCACCTTCTTTGCACCTTCAAAGGGAGGACGTGTCTCTAAACCAAGCAAATTAAGCATTTCCTGATCAGCACTGTATCCAGGACAGGGAGTTGTGACTGTTAGCATATGGCCGTCATCACTGGAAAAGATCGAATTTGCTCCTACAAGGAAACATAAAGCTTGCTCAACTTGTGAAAGCCTTGCTCTACCGGCACTGAGACGAACGTCAGCAGCGGGGATTACAAGACGTGTAGTAGCAATCATCCTAATCACATCCCAGATAGGTACATCTGGTTGATCTTCTAAGGGTGTACCACTTACCTGTGAGAGAATATTAATCGGCACTGACTCTGGATGTGGACGTAATGTTGCCAAAGTCTGCAACATAGCTAAGCGATCATCAACACTTTCCCCCAAACCAAGAATACCACCAGAGCAGACAGTGACATTTGTTTGCCGGACGTTGTTAATGGTGTTGAGGCGATCATCATAAGTCCGAGTTGTGATGATCGTGCTGTAGTAGTCCTGAGAGGTATCTAAGTTATGGTTATAGGCATACAATCCCGCATCTGATAAGCGCTGGGCTTGTGCTTCTGTCAGCATTCCTAGAGTGCAGCATACCTCTAATCCTAATGCAGTCACTTCCTTGACCATTGCCAGCACGTGTTCAAATTGTGAGTTATCCCGTACCTCTCGCCAAGCTGCACCCATACAGACGCGACTCACACCGTTGGCTTTAGCTTGCTGCGCGATGCTTACTACTGTTTCTTTTTCTAGAAGTGCTTGCGGGGTAACTTCTGTTTTATAGCGAGAAGACTGGGCACAGTAACTACAATCTTCTGGACAACCACCTGTTTTAATAGATATCAGCTTGCAGACTTGTATTTTTGTTGGGTCATGGTACTGACGATGAGTACTAGCTGCTTGATAGATTAGCTCTAATAATGGTGTGTTATATATCGCCTGGATTTCTTCTTTTTGCCAATCGTAGCGTATTCCTACTGACATCAGTGTCCCTCTTGTCGTCTGGATTTATATTATCGAGTTCGTCACCCAACAACCAAACCATCTTGAATGCGAATAGTCCGTTTTGTTTGAGCGGCGACATCTGGCTCATGAGTCACAACCACAATTGTGATTCCTTGGTCGTTAAGTTCTGTCAGCAAATCCATAACTTCCCTAGATGTCTGGGTATCTAAGGCCCCTGTTGGCTCATCTGCCAAAACCAAAGCAGGTCGGTTGACTAAAGCACGAGCAATAGCGACTCGTTGCTGTTGTCCTCCAGAAAGTTGATTGGGACGGTTGAACAAGCGATCTGCTAGACCGACTCTGGTTAATGCTTCAATTGCCCTTTGGCGGCGTTTTTGCTTGGACACATTGGCATAGACCATCGGCAACATAACGTTTTCTACCGCTGTTGATCGTGCCAACAGGTTAAATTGTTGAAAGACAAAACCTATCCGCTGATTACGAATATACGCCAATTCGTCATCGTCAAAGGTCGTCAAGTTTCTACCCTCTAGAAAATATTGTCCGGTTGTAGGGCGGTCTAAACAACCGATGATATTCATGAGTGTAGATTTACCTGAACCTGAGACACCCATAATAGAGACATATTCCCCTTCCTCAACTGACAGGTTAATTCCTTTGAGTACTGGGACAGTCACTTCTCCTAAGCGATACGTTTTGGTAATCGCTTCCATCAAAATCATAATTTGTTTATCAAAAGAACGACTAACTACTAACAACTAATCAATTTTAATCACTGCGTAAAGCTGTGATAGGGTCTAACTTGGCTGCATTCTGTGCTGGGATCACTCCAGCTGTTAACCCAACAATGAATGAGAGTCCAAAACCAATGACGACTGATAAGGTAGAAATCACAAACGGAAACTTAAAAATCATCGAGGCAACAGCAGCGATCGCAATGCCACTCCCCATACCAATGCATCCCCCAAACGTGGAGATCATAATCGCTTCTGCCAAGAATTGATTGAGAATAGCTGTATTTGTTGCTCCCACTGCTTTACGAATTCCTATTTCCCGTGTTCGTTCTACAACAGAAACCAACATAATATTAGCAATCCCAATCCCTCCTACCACCAGTGAAATTCCAGCGATCGCTACCACCATGACGGTAAATAAACCCACGACATTCGTGAAGGTGCTAATGATATCGGCTTGATTGATAATCCGGAAATCATCAGGTTCAGGGGGATAAATGTTGTGACGCAGACGTAAGATATTTGTAAGTTGAAACTGAGCTGCATCCAACTGACTCTGATCAGCAGCTTTGACCAAAATGACATTAACAGAAACACCTGACAAGGCATTATTTCCGACAATCCTCGCTGACATAGTCGTCAAGGGAATATAAACAACATCATCTCGGTCTATTCCTCCCTGCGCACCTTTAGACTCGGTTATGCCAATCACTTCATAAGCCTCTCCCCGAATACGAATTTTCTGACCTATGGGATTGACATCATCTTCAAAAAAAGTACTTTGGACTGTGGTGCCAATCACAGCCACAGATTTAGCAGTATCTAGTTCTTGCTGAGTAAAATATCTCCCTGTTTGAACGTGGATGTCTCTGGCTGCTGGATAATTCAAATCTGTTCCGTAAACTGGTACTGAATCGTTCTGACCTTTGTAAACAACTTGTATGGATCGTTGTAAGTAAGCAGAGACAATCTTGGCAGATGGTGCTTGTTTAGCGATCGCTTTAGCATCAGCCCAAGTCAAGGTACTCGTAGAACCAAGTCCTTGACGAATATTGCCGCTTCTTGCAGAACCAGCAATAACTTGGACAATATCAGGACCCAACGACTGTATCTGTTGCTCAGTGCCCTTTTGCACACCCTGACCGACAGAAGTAATGGCAATCACTGAAGCAATGCCAATAATCACACCCAGCATAGTCAGCCCTGTGCGCAGTTTGTTGCTCCACAAAGCCTCTGTTGACATTGACACAATTTCTAAGAGAGATACTGTGTTAGATCTCTTAGAATGAAAAAAGCCCTTAAACATATTTTTTCTAAATAAGAGCAATATTAAAGAGCAATATTAAAAAGGACGGTTACCACCAGCAGGACCTCCACCTTGGCGACCACCTCCACCTCCCATACCAGGAAGAATTCCTCCTCGTGGTACTGATTGTGGTCGTAAACCTGGTGGGAAGCTGATCAATACTTTCTCGGTTCCTGTTAAACCAGACTTCACTTCAGTAAAGTTATCCACAGTAACGCCTGTCTTAATGGGCGTAAACTCAGGTTTTCTATGACCTGCACCCATCACATACACTCCTGTAGCTCTGTCTTGGCGCACCACGGCTGCTGTTGGTACAACAAGAGCATTTTTCACTTGACCAACTTGGAAATCGGCTTCTACATTCATCCCAGATCGCAGCAGCTTTTTAGCTTCTGGGGAAACTAGGGCTATTTTCACTTGAAAACTTGTTACATTTTGCTCTACTGTTGCCTGAGCAGAAATTGAACTGACTCGACCCTCGAAGGTTTTTCCTGGGTAAGCATCTGCTGTAATAATAACTTGCTGACCAAGATGTATTTGGGGAATATTTACCTCAGCCAAATTGGCTACCACCTCATTTTGAGAAGCCAGAGACAAGATAGAAGAAGAAGTTGCAGAGGAAACAGAACTACCTGAAGTTGTTGGGGTGACAAAAGCCCCTGGATCAGCAAATTTCTGTGTCACAACACCATCAAAAGGCGCTCTGATTATGGTGTCATTAATCTGAGTTTGAATGGTTTGCAACGAACCATTAGCAGCCGTCACCTGAGCCTTTGCTTGGTTAATATCCTCAATGCGTGATCCAGCTTTAAGAAGTGAAAGAGCTTGCTGTTTCTGACTCACTACAGCCCGTGCTTGGGCAATGTCTTCAGTCCTCGATCCGGCTTTTTGCAATGCCAACGCTTGCTGTGCTTGCGCCACATCACCTAAAGCACTGTCACGATCTGCTCGTGTTTGGTTTAAAGTCTGAAGAGAAATAGCTCCAGATTTGTAAAGCTGCTGATTCCGACGGAAATTATCCTCTGCTTTACTTAAAGCTGCTTGAGAACTTCTTAAGCGTGCCTCAGCCTGACCAATATCTTGTGGTCGATTTCCTGCGATCGCCTTCTGCAGGTTCGCCTTAGCCTCATCCAATGCTCCCTGTGCTTGAGCAATATCTTGTGGGCGATTCCCTGCAATTAACTTTTGCAGATTTGCTTGTTGTTGTGCTAACTGCCCTTGAGCTTGCTTGAGTTGCCCTTGCAGATCCGAGTCGTCCATCATCGCAAGGATTTGCCCCTGTTTAACAATATCACCTTCCTTAACCAACAGTTTTTTCAGCACTCCCGAGCTTTTAGGACTGAGATTAATTGAGCGTTCAGGCTTCACTGTTCCATTTGCTGAAACTGTTATTGGTAAGCTGTGACGTTCTACAGGCGCAGTCAAGATTCTTCGTCTTACTTCTTGCTGGGGGACCGTGACCATCTGGTGATAAACTGCATAGCCAATTCCACCAAAAATCAAAAGGATCAGTAGCCACGACCAGCGAACCTGACTGCTCTTTTTCTTCAACGTATTTGGCACTAAATACGAACTATTAACAGCTTTTAAGATATTCAGTTTCATTTTTACTTTCCTATTTTAGAAAAAACTCATAGAACAACCTCGCGGAAGTTTGGAAACAAGCATGGCTTTAGCCTTAGGAGGACAACAAACCAACACGTTTAAGCTGCTATCTAGATATGGTGCCCAAAAAGCTGCATTAACAGAAGTTTGGAGGATTAATTTTCTTAAATTGGAGAATTGGACAACGATAGCTTTAGCATTTTTCGGAACAACTTTTTATGAGCCCTGTAGCTTTTGGCCCCAGGAGTATTAAAACGATTTGATATCTCTCGATATCTATCATAGGAATTTACAGAAAAATTTATATGGGCCTAAAGTCCCGAATATGATCAAAGTCCCTGAATGTCGCCCCTGTCCTCACTGTAAATTTGATACATTTGGCAATCAAGTCGGGGAAGGGAAGGGAAGGGGGACAAGGAGGACAAGGAGGACAAGGGGGACGCTCTTTCTTATCTATCCTATGCCCTATGCCCCATGCCCCAATATACTGAATATAGTTTTTGATCAACTCCATGAACAACTCAGAACTGCCACTGATTGGTACTGAACGTTTATTATTACGACTACCAACTCAAGAAGACATACCTGCAATTCTCGACTATTACACTGAGAACAAAGCCTATCTCACCCCATTTTGTCCTAGTTGGTCCCCAGATTTTTTTACACAAGAGTATTGGCATCTGCAAGTAGAGAATAATTATCTAGAATTTATGAATGACTTGTCCTTTAAGCTATTTATTTTTCCTAAAAAAGAGCCAATAAGAATTATTGGAGTTGTCAACTTTACGAATTTTATTAGACGGTCTGCTCAATATTGTAATTTAGGATACAATCTGGCAGAAGTTGAGCAGGGTAAAGGGTATATGACAGAAGCTTTGCAGGCAGCCATTCAGTATGTCTTCCAAGAATTGAATATGCACCGCATTATGGCCAATTATATGCCCCACAATCAACGTAGCGGCAATGTGCTTAAAAGGTTAGGATTTGTTGTAGAAGGATATGCCAGAGACTATTTATTAATTAATGGACAATGGCAAGATCATATTTTAACAAGTATCACCAACCGAGATTGGAAGTTTTCGCAATAAGCTAACAGATATATTGAAGTTCACAATTATCCAATTTTTCTGTTAGGGGATTTTGGTTTCCACAACCCAGAGGTACTATTATTTCAATACTAAGAGTGCAAATAAAGTCTAATGACTCTGGCTGAAAATTCAAACAACAACAATTCTATCAATGCCTTTCTGGGTCTTAACTACGAACCCGCCTTAGAATCTTTAGGAAATGACTACTACGATGAAGTTGCAGCGGCGGAATTTCCCCAGCATATCCTACGCTGGCGTAATGACGCACTGCTACCCCGGTTAGGACTAGATCCCGAGGTAGTAACAGACGCAGACTTCGTCACAGCTTTTGGGAAATTTGAAAAGCGGAAACCTTTACTAGCGCTACGGTACCACGGTTACCAATTCGGTGAATATAACCCCATGCTAGGTGACGGTAGAGGCTTCCTCTATGGACAGGTACGTGGTAGCGATGGTGAATTATATGATTTCGGTACCAAAGGTTCTGGTAGAACCCCTTACTCTCGTGGTGGGGATGGGATGCTAACACTTAAGGGGGGCGTGAGAGAAGTTCTTGCAGCAGAGGCATTACATCACATGGGTGTACGTACCTCACGCTGTCTGAGTATGATTGAAACTGGTTTATCGCTTTGGCGGGGTGATGAACCTTCTCCTACCCGTTCCTGCGTAATGGTAAGGATGAGCAAATCACATATCCGGTTTGGTACGTTTGAACGACTGCACTATTTAAGGCGTCCAGATTTAACCAAAAAGTTATTAGACCACGTCATTGAGCAGTATTACCCAAACCTGATTCATGAACAAGAGAAGTATGCTCTATTTTATGCAGAATTAGTCAAACGGGTAGCAGAATTAGTAGCACAGTGGATGGCGGCGGGTTTTTGTCATGCAGTGCTTAACACAGATAATATGTCGATCACTGGGGAGAGTTTTGATTATGGTCCCTACGCGTTTATTCCTACTTACCAACCTTACTTTACTGCGGCATATTTTGACTACTATAAACGTTATTGTTACAGCCATCAACCAAGTATTTGCCAGTTGAATTTAGAAATGCTCCAAGAAGCATTAAAATCTGTTATTGCTTTAGCTGATATGGAAATGGGATTAGCTAGCTTTGATGAGCATTATCAGAGAGAATATGATTCTTTAATGTTACAAAAAATAGGTTTTGAGCAACTACAAGATACTCAAAAAACAGAGCTTTTGAAGCTAACAATTCAATTTTTACAAGACAGCCAAGTTGGTTATCACCAATTTTTCTATGAAATTGCTCGCACTTTCTCACCCAAATGGAGAGATGAGCCAGGTTTAGTCATGGCAACATCCAATATTGTACCAGTAACAGGAACGTCTGAAATCTTTGATAATTGGTGTATACTCTATCATAAGTTATTGAATAATTTTGATATACAAGATATGAGTATAATTGCCCAAAATCTAGCTCTTAATAATCCAAAAACGGTCTTACTAAGACCAGTGATTGAGTCAATTTGGGAACCAATCACTCAGGAAGATAATTGGCAGCCTTTTTATGAGTTAGTCAAGCAAATTCAGTCTGGTAATTAGTTAAGAGCAAAGCAGAAGAGACTTTTCTGCTTTTGCTTATTAATAACACCAATTATAAGGTTTATCTCATGCAGCATACAAAAAAAATACTTGGTAATTTTAGACTAATTTTGCGTTATAAAGTACGAGAAATTTACTGTACAATAGTCTTTAAGTGGATTTTACATAAAAGTCAATTAAAAAAGATAAATTCAAAACCAGCTATCGTTTTTGCTCCCCATCAGGATGATGAAACTCTCGGATGTGGTGGTTTAATTGCTTTAAAATGTGCACAGAAAATACCTGTCAAAGTCGTTTTTATGACTGATGGTAGGTACGGAAGCTTAAATCCGGTTCCAGTTGAAGAAATCACGGAAGTTCGTAAAAAAGAGGCTTTAAGTGCTCTAGAGAAATTAGGTTTACCACCATCAGAAATCTATTTTCTTGAGCAAATAGATGGAAACTTAAAGTATTTATCTGAAGAAGATCACCAACAGGTAATTACAAAATTAACTGATTTGTTAAAATCTTTTAGGCCTGAAGAAATTTATGTTCCCCATCGTCAAGATATTCATGCAGATCATGAAGCAACCTACAATTTGGTTCAAGAGGCAGTTACCTTGTCTGGTATACAAGTAGAAATATTGCAATATCCAATTTGGATACTTTGGCAACATCCATTATACTCTGAACTAAAGCTAGATGAAATATCTAATAGCTATCGCATATCTATCAGTGAAGTTCAAGATAAAAAAAATCAAGCAATATCATCCTATCCATCTCAATTGACTACTTTGCCTGCTGGCTTCTTAAATAGATTTTACTCATCTTATGAAATATTTTTTAAAACTCATAACTATATAAGAAATAAATAATTAGAGGGCATAGGGCATGGAGCATAGGTAAAAGACAAGAGATTTAACCCCCCAAAACAAATAGTTAGCTTGATTTGCATTGACTTACTTAGTATTAATTTTCAAAAATCTTATATATTATAGAAAACCTTAGAAGTCTAAACAACATGTTGCTAACAATACAATTCGATGTCAAAAAAATAAATCCTCTCTTCTTGGCTCGTAAAATCAAAAATATTGCTTATAAACTTTCAATAAGTCGGATTCGAGGTTTTGATTTGCATCTTAATTCACCCGACAGAATTGTATTAGAAGATACCATTTTTCCCTACCTAGTCTCTTGCAGTAACTTACAAAAAGTACTTTTTGTGGGTTGTGATTGGTATACTCAACCTTATAAGAAAATTTTTAATAACAAAGAGTATTGGACAATAGAAATAAATGAGAGAAATAAGAAATATGGCTCAAAAAATCACATTGTTGATCGCCTCCAAAACTTAAGTAATTATGTCAAAAGTGATTATTTCGATCTCATTATCTATAATGGGGTGTTCGGATTTGGAACTAACACTAGGGAAGATACAGAAGAATCGTTTAAACAGTGTTTTCAAGCTTTACGTAAAGGCGGTGTTCTAGTCTTTGGTTGGTGTGATATTCCTCCGTACAAGCCATTTCCTGTTATTGAAGAATGCGAAAACTTGAAAAAGTTTGAGCCATATATCTTTCCACCTTTGTCTACTTCGCAATACTTAACACCTAATACAGAATGGAGGCATACATATAATTTCTATACAAAACCAAAATAAGTTAGAGCCGATTGATTGGAATATTTTCATATTTTGGCGCTGAAATCTAAACGTCTGTTAGTTTATAGACTCGCCCAAAAGTATGGTCGGGATGGGGATGAATTTCAATGACTAAATCGACTAATTTTGCAGATTTGACCAATGGCTTAATGAATAATTCTGGGTGAAGTGATCGCCAAAAATAGTGAACAAATTGTTCTATTTCTTGTTCTGTCATTCCTGATTTACCAGCAGCAATCATTTGGCGTTCTGCTTGCTTACGCCATTCTAAAGTAAGGCGATAGTCTGTGGGGTATAGTACGATGAGACTATCTAAGCGTTCCCACAGTGGTAAATAATCGTTGAGTTTTTTATTTATATCAAGAGCAAATTCTCTATCCTCATCTGTGAGAATTGGTGATGGCGCAGTTTCAAATTGAGACGAGTCAATTGGTCGTACCCCAACACACCACC
>JAJPJF010000115.1 GCA_021324415.1 Nostocales cyanobacterium Centralia_MAG_434 | reverse complement strand
TGCTAGAAAAGGCAAAGCTACCAATGAAGATATCTTGTAAAAAAAATTAGGGGTATAAGGAAATAAAAGCGAACCTAAACTCAACCAAGGTACTCGATGAAATGAAGAAGCAGAATTCACCAAAATAATCTTTGTAAATAGTTGAGGGAATTTCTCTAAAACCTTCAGAGCTAAGCAACCGCCAAAAGACTCGCCACACAGATAAACAGATGATCGCGGTGATTTTTCTAGTTCTATCTGGGTTAAATTAGCCACTTCTTCTGTCATCTCATCCCAGTTCGTGAGATCATCTGGTGGAATAACAAAACAACGCACATCAAAAGCATCCTCTAAATTGGCTGTTTGAAGATACATCAGTTCTTTTCCAGTTTCATCCATCCCTGGTAAAAATATAAAGAGTGGATAGCTAGGGTTAGATATTTGGGTAGATAAGAAATAAGGATGACTACGAGTTTTAGATCGCATAATTAGACTAACTTGTAATAAAAGAGGTAATGTCAATTCAAAATATTTCTTTCAGACTAGCTACGCATTGGCGCAGATCCTCTGGAGGAGGCACAAAATTCAAAATTGAATAACTAACAATTTTTATGAGATTAATAAGGCGTTGCTGAATCAAAGTATGAATTTGTAATCCAAGGGTGTGTAGAGATGTATTAATGCTACGTCTCTACAAGGATTTCGGTTCAAGCTACGAAAAAGTCTACAAACATAATTCATGACTAAATTCAGCAACGCCAATGAATAAATTTAGGAAGTTGTATCCTAAATTCATAACTTTGAATTCCTAAAAAGGTTAACGTGCAAGCTGATATAGATTGAGAGATCTCACTCAAAGCAGCAAGGCTGTTCTATAGTGGGAGTTTCTTCAAGTTGCACCATCACTAGCACCGCTGGCTCATCACCTACTGTTCCAGAAAGGTGACCCTTATGACCTTGCTCGTCTGTTTTCGTGTTTTGATCTCCGCCAAACGAGATCTCACCAGGACCCATCTCTACTCGTTGCCCGTCCATGGTTTCCACAAACCAACGTCCTGACAATGGGATAATCCATTGAGGCTTCGGATTCTCATGCCAGCTTCCAACCCATCCAACAGGTAGCACTGTAAAGAGAATTGTGGCACCAGATTGCTTCAATTTAGAAAGCCACTGAGGAGAAGTATCTGGTGCTATGCCTTTCTGAATAAAGTTTTGAATTTTGCAACGGGACTGGTGACTGACGCCTTTGCGGTCGGTCCAGACATGCCAGTAGTCAATTGTTGGTGGTGTTGGATTCTCATTAGCATGTGATGTTGTACGGCTATGTAATGAGTTATCTTGCATAAGAATTGCTCTCCTTGATTGTGTGGTTATGGAAAAAATGCTCCAATTGTTGGAGTTTTCATCTAGCTGAAAATAGTTGTGTAGTTTTAAGACAAAGGGTTTGAGTACTTTCTACCAATTCTCCAAAATTCAGCAACAGATCTAACAGAAAAAACCCTTATTGAATCTAGCTTTCTGAATTTTGATTGGTCTTAGACGTAAACAGTAAGTAGATCAAAATACGAAATTTAGATCAGTTCTCGCACTTTATCTGATATTGCTGAGACGATAATCTTCTCACGGTTAGGCTCACCTCTAATCAAAGATTCAGTAAACTTAGCAGCTTGAGTGAGGGTAATTTTGGGAGGTAAGGGTGGCTCATGGGGATCAACGATCGCCTCAACTATGACAGGTCCTGGTGTGGCTAGTGCTTGATCAAGAACCTTACCGCACTCTTGCGGGTCGTCAATGGTAAAGCCAGTTCCACCACAGGCGCGAGCAAAGGCAGCATAGTCCATTGGTTGCAGTTCACAGCCATATTCTGGATTGCCTAAGAAAACCATCTGCTCCCACTTAATTTGGCCTAAAGTATTGTTCTTAATAATGACGACCTTGACGGGAAGTTGATATTTGACACACGTCATAAACTCTGCCATTAACATCGAGAAGCCTCCATCCCCGACAAAGGCAACGCATTCTCTTTCGGGATAAGCGACTTGGGCAGCGATCGCATAAGGCAAACCACAAGCCATTGAGGCCATAGTTCCCGATACTGAGTGCATTTGACCGTGCTTGGCGGGAATTTGTCGCGCCCACCAAGTCGTATTGGTACCAGAATCAGCAGAAACAATAGCGGTATCAGACAAACGTTTACCCAATTCCCAAGCCACTACTTGGGGTTTCATTGGTTTATCCTGTCGTGTACCCCTTTGTTCCATTAACTCCCACCAATCTTTCATACCCGCTTGAGCCTGTTCCAGAAAGCTCTTATCTTCTTTAGGTTCGACCATCGACAGAATGGCTTGCAATGTGCGACGGCTATCACCTACCAATCCCACCTCAACAGGATAACGCAATCCAATTCGCATCGGGTCAATGTCAATTTGGACACCTCGTGCTTGTCCCGGCTTTGGCAGAAACTCCATATAGGGGAAAGATGTACCTACCATCAACAGAGTGTCACAGTCCTCCATCGCCTCTTGAGAAGGCTTTGTTCCAGTTAGACCAATGCCACCTGTTGTGTATGGGCTGAAATCTGGGACAGCCGCTTTACCTAACATTGCTTTGACAATAGGTGCACCTAACTTTTGTGCCAGTTGTTCCAATTCCTCTGTTGCCTTTAAAGCCCCACGACCAGCAAATATCACTATTTTCTTGCCAGCATTGAGAACTTCAACAGCACGTAGCAAATCATTTTCACTGGGCAGATGGGCCCCTTGTGCTCTCACCTCCGATGTGTGATGAAGTACATTGTGCATGGAATGCTTTCTAGTAACTTTCTCGGTTTGGAAATCAATGGGAAACGTGATGTGAGCCACACCACGTTTAGAGATAGCGGCACGGCAAGCCAAATCTGCAACAGTTTCAATATGATCAGGTCCCATCACACGAGTGTTATAGACAGCAACATCCATGAACACCTTGTCAAGGTCTACATCTTGCTGGGAGTGAGTATCAATCAAGTCATGGAAGTGTTGACCTGTAATCGCTAACACTGATTGACCATCCATCTTCGCGTCATAAAGACCATTAATCAGATGGAGACCGCCCGGTCCTGATGTCGCTAGACAAACACCCAACTTGCCCGTGTATTTAGAGTAAGCACAAGCCATAAAAGCCGCTGCTTCTTCATGACGCACTTGGATAAAGCGGATTTTGTCTTGGCGTTGGCGCAATGATTCCATAACACCATTAATGCCATCACCAGGTAGACCAAAGATCGTATCTACACCCCAATCTATGAGAGTATCAACGAGAACATCAGATGCTGTTGTTACCATTTTTTATTCCCCAACCTTTTGCTTTTGTCTAGCTAGATACCACCTTGCATTTACATGAATAAGCACAGAACCTGTTATTACAAGGTTTTGTTTCATGTTGAAATTGATTCCTCTAAGGTGCATCTAGCGGATGGGAGAGACTCAATTGGATTGCCATGCCTTGACATTTGGAGTGCAGAGGTATCTAAAAACTCAGGCTTCATGTCAATACTAAAGCCAAGTTCATTAGGTGGTATGTAATCACTCTACTCAACTGCAACTGTATAATTGCGTTGCTCCCATTGGCTGCTGTCAATCCAGAAAAAAGTAAAGTTGATTGACTGTTGCTGATTATCAGAAACTAGGATATCGACACAATCTACTCCTAATTTTGTGGAAGTTGAAAGTATATCTCGTACACTTTGCCAATTATCCTGTGACCAGTGTAATTGGAAAGGTGTTAGAGCTTGAATTCGCAAGGTATAACCTTTTTTAACTTTGTCTACCTGACGGTTAAACTTCCAAATTTCTAGCAGTTTGCATTGTGAACGATCATTCAAATATCGATTTGCCACTGCTGGGATAAAATCAAATACTTGACCATCATGATACGAGCGTAGCAGCTTGATGTATTCTGCATGAGCCCACATGAGAGGCATTGCAGAACCTGTTGGTTGTCCAAAATACATATCAGCTTCTGGGATATCTGCTTCATCCCAAATCTGTTCTGGTAGTAAAACAGTGTCTGAAGCAAATCCTTCTATTGCCTGAATATATGTTTTGACATCACCACCAGTGGCTAATTCATAATGTCCTCGTTCTCCTGTCAATAGAGGCCAAGCACGTCCTTTGCCCCAAGAAATATAGGGATCTCCGTTTTCTTGTTGTCCATAACCGTCGTGATTGTAACGATGCCAACAAGGTCCAACAGAGGTGTCTACTTTCAAAACTGCATCAATGACTTTGACAGAATCCACGATGATGGGATCATTGGCTTTACGAATTCCATAGCGTACCAATTGCAGAAACCCTCCATCAACAATTTCCTTAGCAGGAAACTCTGTTGGTTTCCCTGGTGGCTGACTACTTAGGAAAAGAGTTCCTTGGTTAGGATTTTCATTGGGTTGAGGATTATTGATGTCTGTGGGAGTAATGCGGATGTAATGCCGTTTAATGCCAGGTACTAACGTTCCTTCGCTAGTGACTGTCCAGTCTTCAATATGAGATTCTAAGAAATCAGCATATTCTTCAATAAATTGTGCTGTTGTTTCATCTCCACGTTCACGGGCAAATTGGGCAGCGCAAATTAAAGCAGCAATGCTACACGCTAGTGTTGAGGGAGAATAACCGCTAACCTCTTCCCATCTCTCTTGTTGCGTAGCGGGTCCATGGCGGATCAGGTACCCCGCTGCTCTCAGAATCATGGGATAAAAATCAAAGTTGAATGGTACATTTTCCCGATGTAATAGCCATGCTAACAGAATGGGAAATGCTACCTCATCCAATTGGATACCTTTCCAGTAAAATTCACCATCAACCCAGAAGTTTTGGGCAAAACCGCCATCCTCTTGCTGACTGGTGACCAGATAAATGAGCGATCGCACTGCTGTATCAGTTTCGCCAGCAGCCACCAAACCGGAAACACTGCTGACCATATCTCTTGTCCAGACTAAATGGTATCCTCCTTGATCCTGATCACCCTTGACTTCACCCCAAGGAATGGCAAGGGATGCAATTAAAGCACCTGGATAAGTTTTATCTTCATGTGCCAGAAGCAGACTAATGCTGCTTTGATACAACTTACCTTGATCACAAGAAACCTTTTCCAAGGGTCGGATGTTGTGACGTGAGCGTTCCCACTGTTGGATGTAGTGTTGCTTCTGTTGTTGGAAAGGAACATTGAGTGACTGAAATAGCGTGGAAATCGCATTGTGCAGAGTTGTGCCAAATGCCAGCCCCAGAGTAAATTCGTCCTTATCATCTAAATCTAGTTTTCCAGTCAAAGCAAGATTGCCATCTAAAGCACAGCTAAACTCCCAGTCCATCTGGAAATTGTCAGCCAAATCTGTCCAGCCATCACTTTCACCTACATAGCCACAGGATAGACGAGTAAACGGGACTGTTGCACCCAGTGCTAGCCAGATTCCGCCTTTTTCTGCCGCGAGAATATTATGTTCGGCTACTTCTATTATGTATCCATTGTTACCTCTACCTCCAACTTCAAGATGAGGCGCACACAAAGCGTATATATCCAGTTGGGAGAGGAAGTGAGGTTCTCCTGTTAATTTCGTGCGTTGTATTATACAGGAAAAATTCGGGTCAGAAATAACTTCCTTGACGATGGTATAACGCCCCTCTGGATCGGAATTCGTAATACGGTATCCCAAACCATTGGTCCATAGAGATTCAACTTTTGATTTGAGATGACGTTTCTCTTCGTGGAAAAAGCTGTTCCCATCAGATATGAGATACTGTAGGTCGCGAATCTGCGGTCGGTCTACAGTGGGATGGTAAACTTCAGTGACAACACCATTCCAAAGGGTAAACCAAACACGGCTTGAGGTAGAGTAGGCTGTTCCTACTCCATTTTTATTGGCATGAGTCCATCGAGGAGTTGTGCCTGGGGAGCCAAAAGCTTGTTCTTGAATAAAACGTTTTACCATACTCTATTGTGCTGATGTGCTCTGAGTCACCTTTTGATTGTTTGATTCTGCTGTTAGTGTTTTCCATGCAAATCGAGCCAATCCAGTCAGCAGATTCCAGCGATCTAATTTGCTGCCATGGTTCATGTTTTGATTCATCTGGCGAGCTACTTCCATCTGAATATCTGACTCAGTCATTTTGTCATTATCATCTTTGATTGCATAAGGTTGAGCTTGAGCTTGAGACCCCAAGTAAGCTCCCAGTGCAACACAAGCAAGACCAGTTCCCAATGCTAAAATAAGCCAATCTTGATTTTCAGTAGCCCAAAGTTGGGTACTATAATCTTGTGCTCGGTCATCAAATCTACCATGAGCACCGTGGTCTCCCGGTAATGGTTCCCATAAATTACTAGGACGATTGTGATCTTCTGGTTGTTCTGTCTGCTGACTCTTATATCCAGTTTGGCCAAGGTAACGGTCTAGCAGTCCAGGGGCAACTTTGTTTCCCAAGATCGCCTCTACTGTAGGAGTGCCTACATAAAGCTCGCGCCGCTTGTGAGTTGCAGCCCAAACAATCGCCTCTGCTGCAACTTCTGGTTGAAAAATGGGTGGCACTGGTTGTGACTTATGGGGCATATTGTTCTTGATCCAGTCAAACTGCGGCGTGTTCACGGCTGGCATTTGCACCATTGTGATGTAAACGTTGCTATTATCGTGATGCAGTTCACAACGGATAGAATCAGTAAAACCTCGAATTGCAGCCTTAGCTCCGCAATAGGCTGATTGTAAGGGAATTGAGCGATAGGCAAGGGCAGAGCCGACTTGTACAATTGTGCCGCGATCACGTGGCTTCATTCTTCGCAATGCCGCCATTGTTCCATACACATATCCTAGGTATGTCACCTCGGTAACACGCCGAAACTCCTCTGGTTTAATTTCTAAAAATGGTGATAAAATCGACGCCATTGCGTCATTAACCCAGATATCTATAGGTCCAAACTCCTTCTCAACCGCCGCCGCTGCAGCTTCGACTTGATCAGGGTCGGAAACATCTGTTGGTAGAACTAGAGCCTTGCCACCCATTGCCTCAACTTCCTTACGTGCACCTTCCAGTCCATCAAGACTGCGGGCAATTAGTCCGATGTGAGCTCCTCTCTTAGCAAACGCTTGTACAGTTGCACGTCCAATACCGGCTGAGGCTCCGGTAATGGCAACAACTTCAGGTTTTGATGATCTCATAGTTTACTACTTCTTTATTTAATGAAAATCGACATTCTTTTCTAAGAAATTACTAAACAATTAGGCGTGTGTTACGAACAAAAACCTTGTGCTTTACTGTCGTTGATTTATCAGCTTACAACCAACAGTATGGTGCAGTTAGCTTAGTTTTAAAGTAATTACAAATAAGCTCAACTACTGCTTTTTCACCTTTTAGCCAAGATATTTACATTAATTAGACAATTTTTCATTTGGTGGCTATGAAAATCACTTTAAAATTTAATAGTAATGATTTCCTCTAACCATTGGAGTAATAGCACTTCTGCCAAAAAGTCTACAAATTTTTCATCTATTTTTCATGTTTCATGATTGAATAGCAATCCTATTTGAGGAACGAATTCGTCAATTTCATTAAAATCGCTTTCTTGAAGAAATCGAGTTTCTCCATGTTTACAAATGATGTAAGATAGCTATATGAAATCTTTGAAAAATTCAGAAGTTAGATAAAGAAAGTGACAATCAAGTATACAGATAGCAGACTATTAGTCTACTCCTTACACCATTTCACCTAATTTCAAAGTAAAGTAAAAATAATTTCTCAGCATCCTTGAATTGAATCAGAAGTGAAAAAGTTACAAATACAATACTGTTAATTGCACAATGACAATTCATCGTCCAAAAATCAAAGCATCGAGTGAGTACGCACCTGGTCCTACCATGGCGATCACTATTAGCATGACACAATACATAAATGCCTTTTCCCAACTGGGTGGTTCGCCTTTCCCTAAAGGACCTTTATACTGTCCTTCAGGAATTAAATAAGGATCTTTAGCGACAAAAGGTTTACCTTCACTAAGGTGTAACAATATCGCCATTAACATTGAAGCAAGTAGAGGGAAAGTGGCCAAGAGCGTCAGGAATCCAAGGATCAAAAAAATCCCACTACCCAACATTGACCATGCTGATAAAAAGCAAAGAAACACAGGCATTTTGAGAGACTCTGCCCACTGACGAAGATGCTTTGCTTTTGGATAACCGTGTAAGAGGAACAACCCGCCAACACTAACTCTGAGCAACAAAAGTGCCAATCCTGGAAATCCATCAGGATAAACATGATAAATTGAACTCAACAGGTATGGACCTAGCTGTGGGAAATCAAATGAAGCTAGATACAACGCGATCGCCACACCAATTGCAAATTTATAAATCATTGCTGTACACCACGGGTATTCAGGTCGATGGCATATAAGGAATGACCTGCCGTGATCAAAAGGCGATCGCGTTCCTTACCGCCGAAAGTTAGATTGGTGGCTGTCTCTGGTACAAGAATTTTTCCTAAGCGAGTTCCGTCAGGGGCGTATACTTGCACACTGTCTTGAGAGCTGGTAAAAACATTGCCATGTTCGTCAACTCGGAATCCATCAGGTTGTCCTGGCTCAATGATGGCGAACACACGACCATTCTTGACATGACGACCGTCTACAACATCGTAGACACGAATATGATGCGGTCCTCCTGGAATATTAAATGCAGCTGTATCCGAAACATACAGGAGTCTTTCATCTGGACTGAAAGCTAGTCCGTTAGGACGCACCATGTCTGTCACTACAGGATAAATCTCACCAGTTGCTGGGTCAAAGCGGTACACATAGCTTCCGGGTTGTTCTTGTTCACCACCATAACCTTGGTTTGGTTCAGTGATACCATAAGGTGGATCAGTAAACCAAATACTATCGTCACTTTTGACTACCAGGTCATTTGGGCTATTAAGGCGTTTTCCTTGGTAGCGATCTACTAAAATTTTCCATTCAAAATTGTGCTCATATCGGATAATGGCGCGCAGTCCAGAGGAACATGCAACCAAACGTCCCTCCAAATCCCGGTAATTACCACTTTGGTAATCAGATGGTTCTCGCAGGACGCTGACATTGTCAGTGGATCTCCAACGCAACAGGCGGTTGCCATGAGCATCACTCCACACAACACTATCATCTTCATGAAAGTAAACAGGACCCTCGCTATGGACGGCACCGTTAGCAAGTTTTTCAAGTGAGGCACCTGGACGTACTAGTGCACGCATACGCTCATCATAAATTTCAATAGCTTCAGGCATAGGCATAGTATTTTCTGGTTATTTAACTTGATTGCTGTAGATAAATATCAGCTTCACCCTAATCCCAAATCCTTATGAAGCTGTGCCTATTTTTTTAAAAAAAACAGAGTATATAGTTTATGGCTATTGTTTATCACCACTTATCACTAATTGATTCAGCACAAGCTTATAGGTAATTAGTATAAGGATAATTCTTATGACATTCGCTTTAATTTACCTCGAACTATAGACATAGATTTTGTAAAATTTTAGTAGTTAAATTTTGCTTAAAGACTATTTAATTTAATCAAATTGATGCTTCTCCATACAAGTTTTTTATCTTGAATAGAAAATTACTTTTCCTTAACTTAATTCTTTCTTAATTTAAAATTAATAATTTATATAGCAATCCTATTTGAGCTTATTTGACTGACTTATCATTTCTAGAAAACCTATCTCTCAAGCTTTGCAAATAATTTATGTTTGCCATCAGATAATATAATATATATTAGAAAATGAAAATAAAATGAAATGAAAATATTTCTTTAGAGATAAATAAATATTACACCATTAGATAGAAGCAGTATTACAGTGTAAATTTTAATCTAAGCATAGAAATCTTTTTAAAAAAATTAGATAGTGATTCTAAGTCATGTTAATTAACTCTCTACTAAAACGAATAGAATCATAATCTTGACATGAAAATTATTGATTTCATTCTCAATATAAATAAAACTTGTTTGCTTTAAGTTAATAATGAAAGACAACATGGCTACCTGATACAAAAAACAATGCCAAGAGAGATCTTGCAAGGGTGGCACAAAATCTTTTTGTGGGTAACTAAAAATCTATGACCAATATCAGTGAGCATTACGACATTATCATTATTGGTACCGGAGCCGGTGGAGGTACACTAGCTCACCGCCTCGCACCCACAGGTAAAAAAATTCTAGTGTTGGAACGAGGTGACTTTTTACCAAGAGAGAAAGCTAACTGGAATCCAAAGGAGGTTTATCAAAAACACCGCTACCATACTGATGAGCAATGGTACGACAAAGAAGGTAAAGCCTTTCAGCCACAGACAGGTTACTGGGTAGGTGGCAATACTAAACTGTATGGTGCAGCTTTGATTCGATTACGAGAGCGAGATTTTGAAAGAGTCATTCACAAGGGAGGTATTTCTCCAGCATGGCCGCTCAAATACTCAGATTTTGAGCCATATTATACACAGGCAGAAAAGCTGTATGATGTCCATGGCAAACGTGGGGAAGATCCAACCGAACCACCTTACAGTGAACCATATCCTCATCCCCCAGTGAGTCATGAGCCAGATATGGAGAAAATTGCAGATGGTATCCGTGAGTTAGGTTACTACCCATTCCATTTGCCACTAGGATTAAAGCTCAATGAAGCTGATCGCCTGAACAGTCCCTGCATTCGCTGCGATACCTTTGATGGATATCCTTGTCTGGTGCATGCAAAAGCTGATGCTGATATCAATGCCATTCGTCCTACCCGCGAAATGTATGCCAATGTCAACCTCATAACTAAGGCCAAAGTTTTACGGCTGCATACGAGCGAATCAGGAAGAGAAGTTAAAAGTGTAGAAACTGAAATTGCAGGCGAGATGCACTGGTTTTCAGGTGATATTGTCGTTGTTTCATGTGGGTCTATTAATTCGTCTGTCCTGCTTTTACGTTCTGCAAACGACAAACATCCTCGTGGATTAGCAAACAGTTCCGATCAGGTGGGACGGAATTTCATGAAACAGCTAGAAACCGCTATAGTTTCAATACATTTAGAAGTGAATCGAGCTAACTTTCAAAAAACAATTGCTGTCAACGACTATTATTGGGGAGAGCCGGATTTTCCTTATCCAATGGGCATGGTGCAGAATACAGGCAATGTGCTAGCTGATATGATTCCCGCAGAAGCTCCTCCACTTATGGCTCCATTTGTCAAACTCATTCCTCATTATGAGCGACATTTACTAGCTGAGCGATCAGTTGGCTGGTGGCTGCAAACAGAGGACTTACCAGATCCGAACAATCGAGTTCGCCTGGTAGGTGACAAAATTCACATTGACTATACACTTAATAACACAGAGGCAAGCGATCGCTTAATCCACCGATGGACATCGGTACTCAAGTCCATCCCTCGTTCCGCCAAACATGTCCTGCCATTTAGCATATATCCCCGCACTTACATACCTGAACAAGCAGTTGCTCATCAATGTGGTACTTGTCGATTTGGTACTGACCCTACAACCTCAGTCCTTGACCTCAATTGTCGTACTCATGATGTCGATAATCTCTACGTAGTAGATAGTAGTTTCTTTCCATCAAATTCCGGTGCTAATCCTACGCTAACGATTATGGCGAATGCATTACGTGTTGGCGATCATCTAGCTGAACGATTGAGATGAAATAGTTAGCAATTATTAATTACAGAGATAAAAACAAAAAGGATGAAGATTATGGCCAATGAGGAACAGAAAATTCAACCACAAGAGCAACCGCCGACTGAATCTCAACAATCAGACTCAAAAGAAACAGACTCTCATCCCTTAGCTACAAGTCTAGGTGCTTTAGGAGGTACTGTGGCAGGATCTGCAATTGGTCGTTCAATTGGTGGTAACTTGGGTGCAGCTATTGGTGGAGTTGCGGGAGCAGTTACTGGTGGTGTAGCAGCCAATAAGCTGGCAGGGTATACTGAAGAACTGATTGAAGATATCCAGCCGACAATTGGATTGGGATTAGGAGCTGATGATAAACCAATTGAACTACTCCCTCACTACTCTTGGAAAGAACTACAGGCATTATCAAAACCACAAACTCAAACTTTATAAATTTTGGTGAACTATAACTGTAGTTTTGTATTTATGAGTCAAAATATTTCTGACACTTTTCAGACAGCTACAGACAAAGAACCAAGTATTTTTGAAGCAGAGGTTTTTATTTTTCCGACCTCTTTTGCTCAGCAGCGATTGTGGTTTCTCGACCAACTAGCACCTGGGAGCTCATCCTACAATATATTAGCAGCAGTTCGCTTGACAGGTTGCCTCAATTTAACCGCCTTAGAGCAGACATTTAACGAAATTGTCCGCCGGCACGAAACCTTACGCACTACATTTGTGATGGTAGAGGGGCAACCGATGCAAGCGATCGCACCCAATCTCACCATACATATCCCCGTAATAGATCTACGCCATCTCGAAAGCTGCGATCGCCAAACCCAAGCACAACAACTTGCAACCCAAGAAGCTCGCCATCCTTTCAATCTCACGACTGGTCCATTGTTGCGAGTGACACTGCTACAACTTGATGAAGCAGAATATGTGCTGTTGCTAAATTTACACCATATAGTAGCCGACGGCTGGTCAGTCGGGGTTCTGCTGAAAGAACTAGGAACATTATATGAAGCCTTTGTCGAGGATAGGCGATCGCCCCTGCCAGAATTACCTATTCAGTATGCCGATTTCGCCGAATGGCAACGAGAGTGGCTGCAAGGATTGGGGAGCAACGGCACATCTCCCTTACAAACTCAACTAGATTACTGGCAGAAACAGTTAGATGGGCTCTCAGTGTTAAATCTCCCCACCGATAGACCAAGACCAGCCGTTCCAAACTACAGGGGATCGCAACAATTTATAGAACTACCATCCTCCTTAACTCAAGCACTAAACCAACTGAGCCAAAAACAAGGCGTGACATTGTTCATGACTCTGCTGGCAGCGTTTAATCTCTTACTCTATCGCTACACCCAGCAAGAAGACATTGCAATTGGTTCACCCATTGCCAATCGTAACCGCAGTGAGATAGAAGGGTTGATTGGTTTTTTTGTCAATAGCTTAGTGCTACGTACCAATTTATGGGGTAATCCGACATTTAAACAACTGTTATATCGTGTACGAGAGGTCACTTTAGGAGCTTATGCCCATCAGGACTTACCTTTTGAAAAACTGGTCGATCAACTGCACCCAAAGCGAGATTTGAGTCATCATCCTTTGTTCCAGGTAGTATTTAGCCTACAAAATACACCAATTCAAGCACTAGAGTTACCAGGATTGACACTTTCGCTATTTGAGTTTAACAGCAAAACCGCAAAGCTTGATTTGGAGTTTCACCTGTGGCAAGACTCGCAAAGTTTGAAAGGACAAGTCGTGTACAGCACCGATTTATTTAATGACAGCACAATTACCCGGATGCTGAGACATTTTCAAACGCTGCTAGAAAGTATTGTTGCCAATCCAGAACAGCGGATTTTAGATTTGCCTTTACTAACTGCACCAGAAAGACAGCAATTATTAATAGATTGGAATAAAACCACAAGAAACTACAAACAGAACAAATGTTTTCATCAGTTATTTGAAGCGCAGGTAAAGCTATCTCCTAATGCCATAGCAGTTGTTTTTGAGGATAAGCGATTAACTTACCGCGAACTAAATATTCAAGCTAATCAACTTGCACATCACCTACAACAATTGAAAGTAGGTCCAGACGTGTTAGTTGGTATTTGCTTAGAACGTTCACTAGAAATGATAGTTGGGCTATTGGCTATCTTTAAGGCAGGTGGAGCATACTTGCCTTTAGATCCTACCTATCCTCAAGAACGTCTAAATTTCATGTTGGAAGACGCGAAAGTGTCTATCCTGCTCACTCATTCCTGTCTAGTTTCCTTTTTTGGAGAAGACAGGAAGGATCTCATAGTTTGTATAGATAAAAATTGGGCAACTATCACACAATATAGCCAAGAAAACCCAACTAGTTTAGTAAAATTTGACAATCTTGCCTATATCATTTACACCTCTGGCTCAACAGGAAAGCCTAAAGGTGTTTTAGTTGAGCATAGAGGACTCTCCAACTTAGCACAAGCTCAGATTGATGTTTTTAATGTACAGCCTTCTCACCGGATTCTACAATTTGCATCATTGAGCTTTGATGCTGCAATTTTTGAGATTGTCATGGGATTGGCAACAGGAGCAAGTCTTTACCTAGCAAAACAAGAACATATTCTTCCTGGAAAAGCTTTGCTGCAATTCTTGCGGGCAAAAGCTATCACTCACGTTACTCTACCACCTGCGGTGTTAGCGGCCTTACCTACAGAATCACTTCCCGCATTGCAAACTATTATTTGTGCAGGCGAAACTTGTTCTGAGGAGATTGTAAAACAATGGTGGAGTGCCAACCGGAGATTTTTCAACGCTTATGGCCCGACAGAAGCAACTGTTTGGTCAAGCATAGCAGAAATTCAGACTCCTGACGCAACACCGCCTATTGGTCAGCCTATTGCCAACACTCAAATCTATATATTAGATCAGCATTTACAACCATTACCAATTGGGATTCCGGGTGAATTGTATATTAGTGGTCATGGACTAGCACGAGGCTATCTTAACCAGCCCAAATTGACTGCCCAAAAGTTTATCCCTAATCTTTTTAGTAATCAAAAAAGCACCCGGCTTTATAAAACGGGAGACTTAGCCCGTTATAGACAAAATGGCGATATCGAATTTTTAGGCCGCCTTGACAATCAGTTAAAAATTCATGGTTTCCGCATCGAGTTGTTAGAGATTGAAACAGTACTCAGTCAACATAAAACTGTGCAACAAGCAATAGTAATTGTTCAAGAAAATACATATCATGATAAACATTTAATAGCTTGTATTGTTTTCAACTCCAAGCAGCCACCAACAACCATTGAACTGCGCAATTTTTTAAAGAAAAAATTGCCAGAATATATGGTGCCAAAAGCTTTTGTAGCACTAGACACTCTACCTCTAACCCCCAATGGTAAAGTGGATCGTCTGGCACTAAAATCAATTCATACTTCAACTCATAGATTAAGAGATAAAATCTTTCTTGCTCCTCGTTCCCTCACTGAATCAAAACTAGCAAAAATCTGGGAAGAAATTCTTAACATTGAGCAAGTGGGTATTCATGATAATTTTTTTGATTTGGGAGGAGATTCACTTTTAACTGTGAGCCTTTTAGAGCAGATACGCAAACAGTTTGAGCGTGACTTGAGCTTAACAGAGTTATTTTTAAATCCAACCATTGAAAACTTAGCAGCTTCTCTAACCTCACAAACAGAGTCTCCCTCTTGGTCTCCCTTAGTTCCAATTCAGCCTCTAGGTTCCAATCCACCTTTTTTCTGTGTTCATCCAATTTTTGGTGTGGTCTTTCCTTATTACGAACTAGCCCATCATTTGGGGAAAAATCAACCATTCTACGGGCTACAGCCCATTGGACTTGATGGCAAGAATGCTCCACTAACTCGCATTGAAGATATGGCTGCTCATTACATTGAAGCAATACGCTCAGTGCAACCACAAGGTCCTTATTTTTTAGGAGGTTGGTCTTTTGGTGGGTTGGTTGCTTTTGAGATGGCACAACAACTGCAAAAATCTGGTGATAAGGTAGCTGTACTTGCAATGCTTGATACTTTAGCACCAATTTCTGACAACGTTCCTTCCTTTCCCAATGCTTTAAAGTTTTTTCTCGATACAGTCACACGCTATATTTGGCCGTTCTTCTTCGATTATTTTTATCTAATGATTGCCTCTAGCCAGCAGCAAATTCATAATTTCACATCTCGTATTCCTCATCTTCCTAAACTGACTAACTGGCTAAAAAATCACCATCATTCACACTTTATCTTCAAAGATAAATCCCCAGCAAATCTTATATCCGGGGAGTCTAAATTACGACTTTTAAGTGAATTCTCAGTTCGTCCAATGCTTCGTGTTTTCTATGCCAATAGTCAAGCCGTTCTCAACTACGTTCCAAAAGTCTACCCACAGCAAATCACTTTGTTGAAAACCAGTATAAACTCAAACATTTCCCAGCCAGACCCAAGCATGGGTTGGAATAAATTAGCTATTGGAAAAACAGAAATTCATCTGATTCCTGGTAATCACCTTACTATGCTGAGAAAACCCCATATCCAAGTTCTTGCAGAAACACTAAAAATCATCATTGAAAAACGTAAGTAGGTTGGGAAGAATGGGCGCTGCTGAATCAAAGTATGAATTTGCAATTCACGGTTATGTAGAGACGTAGCAATGCTATGTCTCTACAAGAATTCGGGTTTTGGCTACAAAGATATTACAAACACAATTCATGCCTAAATTCAGCAATGCCGGAAGAATGCGCTTAGAATAGGGCGCTTCCACATTCACAGCCTTTCACTAATTGAGGTGTGAGAATTGTTCTGCTCAAGGTTGCTATAGTTATGACTTTTACCCTGAACACAAACTTCTTAAAATTGAATTTACCATAGTAGATAACATTTCAATAAAATTTGATGGCTTTTTCAAACACCGTCTCAGCCGACACTGTTGTTGCTGGCTTTCATGCCCTGTCTGACCCTTTACGGATTCAAGTCTTAGAACTGTTGCGATCGCAAGAACTGTGCGTGTGCGACTTGTGCAAACACTTGGGAACCACTCAATCTAAACTGTCTTTTCACCTCAAAACCTTGAAGGAAGCAGGTTTAGTTCGCGCTCGACAAGAAGGGCGGTGGATTTACTATAGTCTCAATCTTCCTCAATTTGTCATCTTAGAACAATACTTGGCAGAGTTCCGCCGCACAAGCTCAATATTACCTCCTCGGCGCTGTCAAGATGATTCTTAATAGATTTGTTCAAGGGGATCTTGCTGCTAGTGGCACTCTTAGCCGTTAGGTTGACAAATCAAGTTTTTTTGAAATAATAAGGATGTATCAATTTTTTTTGAAATGTAAGCGCTCTTTTTCGGCTACCTAGGCATGAAGCTAAATAGATTGAACTCAGTGCCTGACTAGCCTAGTGCATTGATAGCAAGGATGAAATCAAAAACTATTTCCAAACAACTTTCTTTTGTTGATGGCTACTTGACTTTGTGGATTTTTCTAGCGATGGCGGTCGGGGTGAGCCTAGGCTATTTTCTTCCTGGGATAGAAAGATTTATCAACCATTTCCAGGTCGGAACGACTAATATACCAATAGCTATTGGCTTGATTCTGATGATGTATCCACCCCTTGCTAAGGTGCGATATGAAGAATTAGGAGATGTTTTTCGTAATGGAAAAATTCTTAGTCTATCGCTACTTCAGAATTGGATTATGGGACCGACTCTGATGTTTGTGCTAGCAATTACTTTGCTGCGTAGCTACCCAGAATATATGGTGGGGTTGATCTTAATTGGATTGGCCCGGTGTATTGCGATGGTGGTCGTGTGGAGTGACCTAGCGCGGGGGAATAGTGAGTACACAGCAGGCTTAGTTGCCTTCAACAGCATCTTTCAAGTCATCTTTTACAGTCCGTATGCGTGGTTCTTCATCAGTGTGCTACCACCACTTTTTGGCTTGAAAGGAAGTGTCGTCAATATCAGTATTGCGGAGATTGCTAAAAGTGTTTTCTTCTATCTTGGCATTCCTTTTTCAGCCGGCTATTTTACTCGCTTCTTTCTAGTAAAAGCAAAGAGCAAACACTGGTATCATGAGGAGTTTGTTCCTAAAATTAGCCCCATCACACTAATTGCCTTGTTGTTTACAATCATGGTCATGTTCAGCTTGAAAGGGAATTTGATCGTTCAGATTCCGTTGGATGTGGTTCGGATTGCCATCCCACTGATCATCTACTTTATCTTGATGTTTTTGCTTAGCTTCTACATGGCGTGGCGCATCAAGGCAGACTATTCTAGAGCAGCAAGTGTAGCGTTTACTGCCGCAGGTAACAATTTTGAGTTAGCGATCGCTGTTGCTGTTGCTGTGTTTGGAATTAATTCTGGTGCAGCATTTGCCGCTGTTGTCGGTCCCTTGGTAGAAGTGCCAGTCTTGATTAGCTTGGTGAACGTTGCCTTTTGGTTCCAGAGACACTATTTCAGTGCATCCGAATCAGAAGTGTTGTAGCAAAGTGTGGCATTAGCAAAGGATTTAAATCATGAAACGTGTGATGTTTGTCTGCAAAAAGAATTCTGCTCGTTCCCAAATGGCAGAAGGCTTTGCTAAAACACTTGGCTTAGGCTTGGTGGAAGTGACAAGTTCTGGATTGGAAGCCAGCCAAGTCAATCCAGGCGCAATCGCCACCATGCAAACTGTTGGCATTGACATTAGTGATCAGACTTCAAAGCCACTGGCAAATTTTAAGCCGGAGGATTTTGATATTGTTATTTCCTTGTGTGGTTGCGGCGTAAATCTTCCGCCGGGGTGGGTAACCCGTGAGGTATTTGAAGACTGGCAATTAGATGATCCGGCCGAGGAGCCAGAAATTTTTCCCAGAGTGCGCGATGAAGTTAAAGAGCGAGTCATTCACCTGATTGAATCTCTTAAGCAAGAATGTGCGCCTGCTGGATGAAAATGACAATTTAAATCATGTACTTCCTACCACTGGGACGGGTTCATTGCACCGATGAAGTGCTTCTATGCAATTGCCCCTATCGTTTTACTATCGTCATATCTGCTGTCTCTAAAGCAATATCAATTCCCTCTACAGCAAAGCTGATGTCTGCTGCAGCAAGCGCTTGTACATCACTGGCAAGAAATGATTTAGGCTGAGTGCTGATTTGAAGTTAATGGCAAGCGTTAGTAGCTGTTATCTAATAAGCATTGATCTGTTGAGTACGTTTAGCAAATTGTTTTCTCCGGTGCTGGATGACAGGTTGCATACGTGCGTTGCTTCATTAGAATAAGGGTAAGGAAAACATTGCTTTAGGAGGTAAAGCTATGAACCATATCAAGCAGGCGCTCGCAATTTTGGGAATAACGAGTATCTTAGGAGGAATACCTGCTGTGGTTCATGCACAACTTCCAGAAGTATCAACTAAGCTAGTCAGTTTCCAAGAATATTATAATCAGGGGTTACAAAAACTTAAAATCGGCAATTTCAGCAGTGCTATTCAGGATTTCAATCAGGTAGTACGATTGAATCCTCAATATTATGAAGGCTACTGTCTCCGAGGTCTGGCACGAGCACAATCAGGAGATTCTAAAACAGCGATCGCTGATTTTACTTTGGCACTACACCTTAATCCCAACCATACAGAAGCTTACAACGGAAGAGGAACAGCTTATGCGGAGACAGGAAATCTCCCTGCAGCGCTTGCCGACTTCAACCAGACAATCAAACTAGATCCACAGTTTGAAGATGGCTACTATAATCTTGGACTTGCCAACCTTAAATTAGGAAAGCACAAGCTGGCAGTTGCCAACTTTAACCATGCCCTTAAAATCAATGCCAATCGGGCTGATACTTATGGTAACCGGGGGCTTGCTTACTATGCTCTAGGAGACAGTAAACACGCTGTTAAAGATCTACAAGTGGCAGCAAGACTCTTTCAGCAACAAGGAAACACTGAAGGTTATCAACAAGTACAAACCCTCATCCAGCAGATGCAGCGATAAGCAATTTAAGATAACGTTCCCGCCCTATCTCATTTATGGCATGAATAGACTATTTTTCTATGCCCTATGCCCCTATTCCCCATGCCCCCTAGTATACGTAAGTTCATGTGATGTCCTCTGAAGAAGTTTTTATTTTCCCCCTATCTTTTGCCCAACAAAGGCTGTGGTTTATCGACCAGTTGATCCCCGACAACACTATTTATAATGTACCCACAGTCATCCGTTTAACAGGCTCGCTGAAAATAGCTGCACTAGAGCGGACATTGAAGGAAATTGTACGTCGTCACGAAACCTTACGCACCACATTTAAGGTATTAAATGGACAACCCCTACAAGCGATCGCCTGCAGCCAAACAATACCCCTTAACGTGTTAAACCTCCAGACATTGCCAGTCGATGAACGCGAGGCTGAAGCAAAACGCATTCTTGCTGCAGAGATAGAACGTCCATTTGATTTGTCTACAGGGCCATTGCTGCGAGTCATGCTACTTGTTCTCTCGGCGAGAGAATCTATCCTAGTGCTGAATATGCACCATATTATCTGTGATGATTGGTCTATTGGGGTGCTGATTCAGGAATTGGGAATCCTGTATGCAGCTTTTGCCCACAATAAGCCTTCACCCCTACCAGAACTACCTGTTCAGTATGCCGACTTTACTCACTGGCAACGCGAATGGCTGCAAGCTACTGATGTCAATGGTGTCTCACCCCTACAAACCCAATTAACCTACTGGCGACAGCAATTAAAAGATATTGCCATGTTGCATCTGCCTACCGATAGACCGCGATCGCAAATACAAAACTACCAAGGAGCAACAGAATTTTTAGAGATACCGCAAACGCTAACTAATGCACTTCAAGCACTTTCTCAGCAAGAAAGTGCTACTTTATTTATGACTCTACTCGCAGCCTTTCAGACACTGCTCTATCGTTATACATATCAAGCAGATATTGCTGTAGGTTCGCCAATTGCTAACCGCAACCGAAGTGAAATTGAAGGGCTCATTGGTTTTTTTGTCAATAGCTTAGTATTGCGTACCAACTTATCTGGAAATCCTACTTTTCGGGAACTGCTTCGTAGGGTACGGGCAGTCACACTAGGAGCTTATGGCCATCAAGATTTGCCTTTTGAAAGGCTAGTAGAAGAATTACAACCAGAGAGAAATTTAGGTTATCATCCTCTATTTCAAGTCGTGTTTGCGTTTCAAAACGCACCAATGCCAGCACTAACACTGCCAGGATTAATACCTAGCTTTATAAATATTGATTTTAAAAAAACACGTTTTGATTTAGAGTTGTACCTATGGAGAGCTTCTGAAGACTTTAGAAGTTTATGGGGTACTAACTGGAATTCTTCTGATGGTATTAGAGGTGTAATTGTTTACAACACAGATTTGTTTGACAAAACGACAATTACCCGAATGATAGAACATTTTCAAACACTGCTATCAGGCATTGTTGAAAATCCAAACGAACATATTTCCCAGTTACCACTATTAAGTGCACAGGAGCTAAATCGAATATTAGTAGAATGGAACCACAATCATGTAGATTACCCTCAAGATAAATGTATTCATCAGTTGTTTGAAAATCAGGTAGAGAAGAATCCTGATTCTACAGCAATAAGTTTTGAGAATCAGCAAATCACTTATCGAGAGTTAAATAATTATAGTAATAAACTAGCGCATCATTTACAAAGAGTAGGTGTTACTTCTGAAGTTTTAGTAGGTATTTGTATTGAACAGTCTGTAGAATTCATTGTGGGATTGCTGGGAATTCTCAAAGCAGGAGGAACGTATGTTCCATTAGACCCTAGATATCCACAAGAACGCCTAAAGTTTATACTTAAAGATGCACAAGTTTCAATATTGATAATACAAGAAAAATTTATCAAGCATTTTGAGAAATTCTTACATCCAATTATTTGCTTGGATGAAATGAAGGAAATTCTTGCTCAAGAAAGCGAAGAAAACCTCAAAAGCAGTGTTATTAGTGCTAATTTAGCGTATGTCATTTACACCTCTGGTTCTACGGGAAAACCTAAGGGTGTAAGTGTCAGCCATAAAGCTGTCATTAGGTTGGTATGTAACACCAACTATATAACATTAGAATCTCATGACAAAATTGCGCAAGCTGCCAACACTTCTTTTGATGCTGTTACTTTCGAGATTTGGGGAGCGCTACTGAACGGGGCTCAACTCGTTGGCATCAATAAAGATATAGCCCTTTCACCTCATGAGTTTGCATTTCAGCTACAGCAAAAAAGTATCACTGTCCTATTTTTGACAACTGCTTTATTCCAGCAAATCACTAGAGATATCCCACAAGCTTTTTCTTCATTAAGATACTTGCTATTTGGTGGCGAGTCTGTTGATCCAAGATGGGTCAAAAAGGTTATTAAACATGGTCCACCCCAACACTTAATTCATGTTTATGGCCCTACAGAGGGTACAACATTTTCTTCTTATTACTATGCAAAAGAAATTTCAGAATCAGCTACATCTATTCCCATTGGTTGCCCAATTGCAAACACACAAATTTATCTACTAGATCCCTATTTACAACCTTTACCAATTGGCGTTGTTGGTGAATTGTACATTGGGGGTGATGGATTGGCACGAGGATATATCAACCGCCCTGAATTAACTGCCGAATGTTTCATTTCTAATCCTTTTGTTTATAAGCTTGGCTCACGTCTTTACAAAACAGGTGATTTAGGTCGTTATTTACCAAATGGTAATATTGAATTTTTAGGCCGCATTGACAATCAAGTAAAAATTCGTGGATTCCGAGTCGAATTGGGTGAGATTGAAGCGGTGTTGAATTTACATCCAGTAGTGAAAGAAACAGTAGTTCTTTTTAATGAAGATATACCTGATGATAAGTATTTGATAGCTTATATTATTCCTAATCAATCACATAAATCAACACAAGATACACAAACATTAGTGTTTTTAGTCGGACAATTTCTCAAAGAAAACTTACCAGAATACATGGTGCCAAGAGCTTATATAATACTGGAATCTTTACCACTAACACCCAACGGCAAAGTGGATCGCCGTGCTTTACCCACACCTGACACATTTACTTTTACTCAACCAGATTATGTGGCACCACGCTCACAAGTTGAAGGATTGCTTGTAGAAATTTGGGCTCAGGTTTTGGGAAAAAAGCAAGTAGGTACCCGTGATCATTTCTTTGAACTGGGTGGTCATTCTCTACTAGCGACTCAGTTAGTTTCAAGAATACGGGATACCTTCCAAATAGATTTATCTGTACGTAATTTGTTTGAAGCACCGACTGTTGAACAACTTGCTAGACACATCGATACAATGTCTTGGGCAAAAAAAGGTTTGAGCCAGAATAGAACGACAAAAAAAGAACGAGAAGAAGTAGAATTTTGATCTGAGGGCTCTACCAAACTACAAACTGTTGTTTTCTGCCTATGCCACATGTCTTACTCCTCCGACGTAGGTCTTTTATAATTAAGCTACTTCCGAAGCAACACGACCTATGACCTACACCCCACCTAAACCACCGAGCTTTGAGGATTTTATCTCCCAATATGGGGATAGCACACGCTATGAACTCATTGATGGAGAGCTTAATATGGTCATTTTATACGGATCATTTTGCGGATGCTCCAGAATTCACTGAATTGGGTGAGCCTGCCTATAATGAATACCTAGATGCTGTCCTCCACAAAACTTGTCAGCATTTGTTTGGCAGGGCAGTAGTTTAGTTGGTGTTAAAGCCGAACAGTTGCTCAACTCTACAAACAAAATTGTATTCTATCCCTCTTTCAAGAAATATATGCTGCAAAGCCTATGTAGCAGAGGTTTGAGAAAAGTGTGTGTTTGATTTATCTTCAGTTTTAGGGACAAGTTGAAAACCAAGAGCATCTGCTTTCTTCTGAAGGCTTTTAAGTGTAAGATTACTCTTAAACTTATCTAACAGATTTATGACTAATAGAGAAGCACTGAGAAGCGTGGCGGCAGAAGTTCAATTGTTCAATGATATTGAGCAGAAAGAAACTTTTCTGTTTGTGCTTGGAGCATTATTTTCGCGAGTGATTAGCTTAAAAAAAGCAGCAGAAATGATGGAAATGGAACCCAATATCTTTTTAGAGTTATTAGACATCATGGGTTTAGAGTTTTCCTATCTAACTTCACAAGATGTTGCACTTGAAAAGGATTGGTAAGGAATGTGTTAATAGTCTTTAACTCATCCCCATTAATTTTTCTAGCGCGTCTAGGATTTCTCAATACTTTTGTTGACTCTGCCAATGAATTTTATCTACCAATGTTTGTGGCAGAGGAAATTTCTGCTAAATCGGACAAAGCTAGTCAATCCGTGCAACAGTTGATTGATTTAGTTAAGATAACACCCAGAGCGATTAAGCTAACTTTTTTAGCTAACAGTCTAAATGCACGACTAGGTTTAGGAGAGTCAGAAGCCATTGCTTTAGGTATTGAACTGCCATGTGATTACATTATTTTAGATGACAACGCGGCTCGAAAGGAAGCAATTCGGTTAGGGCTGCAAGTGAAGGGGACTCTCGCAGTCATCAAGAAACTTCAGGCAGATGGTAAAATTACCATTGATAGCTTAGAGCAACTTTATCAACAGCTAGTGGCAATTAATTTCAGAGTCAAGCGATCGCTGTTTGATAGCATCTTTGAAGACAAATAACTCTCGATTCACTCATTTTTTTCCAAATTTGAGAAATTGCTAAAAAAGCGAAAAATATAGGCAGGATAATAGTTTTGGCGATTTACCTTAATGCTCCTTAAACTATCACAACGCTCCAAAAACTTTATTTTGATGTGCTTGCATTAAGGTGAGAATACAAACGTTTTAAGTATCAATTCTTAATTGTACAGCATATATAATGTTTTTAATTACCTGATTGAGAGTAATTACACCTGCCTCTTAATACAGCTACTACAGTGAAAATAGGAGATTGCAAATTTTAACCAATTCCCAGGTATTCAAACGCTTGTCTCGCTAGAATCATGAAATTTTCAACCTCAAGAATGATTTATGTGCTGTTCTCGGTGTGATAGAACTACTGGGTTAGTCAATAACTACTAAACAACAACTGCTGCGAGGGGAGGTAATTTTGAAGATAGTTGAGTTTTTATCTCATCTTCGCAGCCTAGATATTCAGATTTCTGTGGATGGAGAAAAGTTACGCTGTAACGCCCCTGAAGCGGTTCTGACAGCAGAACTACGGGCAGAAATTCAACAGCGTAAAGTAGAAATTCTTGAATTTCTTAAAGCAGCTAATTATCAGTCCACTCACGCTTCCACGCCTCTTGTACCTATTGCTCGCAACAGACATCTCCCTCTTTCGTTTGCTCAACAACGACTCTGGTTTCTTGACCAATTAGTACCCAACAATCCTTTCTACAATGTCCCAGCCGCATTTCGTCTAACAGGTTCGCTGAATTTAGGGGCACTAAAACAAACTTTTCAAGAAATTGTACAGCGTCATGAAGCTTTACGTACAACCTTTATGGTGGTTGATGGGCAACCAGTCCAGGTCATTCATTCCAGATTAAAAATATCATTACCAGTCACAGATTTACGGCATTTGTCACCAGCCGAACGTGAAACGCAAACACGACTACTCACTATCGAGGAAGCCCAACGACCTTTCAATTTATCAACTGGACCACTGCTGCGAGTTACACTGCTACAGTTGGATGCAGCTGAGCATGTGTTGGTGCTAAATATGCACCATATTGTTTCTGATGGTTGGTCTATTGGGGTGCTGATTCGAGAAATAGTAGCACTATATACAGCCAATGCTTGCGATCGCCCTTCCCCCCTACCGCAACCGACAATCCAATATGCAGATTTTGCTTACTGGCAACGCCAATGGTTACAAGGGGAAGTTTTAGAATCTCAGCTAGCTTACTGGCGACAACATTTGGCTGGCATTTCCATGCTTAACCTACCTACCGATAGACCGCGATCGCCAGTTCCAACTTACCGGGGTGCAAGGCAATTACTAAAACTACCAAAAAGCCTGAGCAAAGACCTTTTAGCTCTTTCCCAGAAGGAAGGAGTCACCTTGTTTATGACTTTGCTGGCAGCATTTCAACTTTTACTCTACCGTTACACACAACAAGAAGATATTACTGTTGGTTCACCTATTGCCAACCGCAATCGCAGTGAAATTGAAGGATTGATTGCCTTTTTTGTGAATAGTTTAGTTTTGCGTACTAACTTCTCAGGGAATCCAACTTTTCTGGAATTGTTGAGTCGAGTTAAAGAAGTCGCGCTACAAGCTTATGCTCACCAAGATTTACCTTTTGAAAAGCTGGTAGAAGAACTACACCCAGAACGGAACTTGAACCAGAATCCACTTTTTCAAGTAGTCTTTGCCCTCCAAAATGCGCCTGTATCAGCCCTAGAATTACCAGGTTTAACTCTCAAACCTTTGCAATTTGATATTGAGACAACGCGCTTTGATTTAGAGCTTCATCTGTGGGAGCCAGAGGCTCAAAATGGTTTATGGGTAGATAGTTCAGAAGGAATCAGCGGCTTTGTCATTTACAACACTGATTTATTTGATGACGCTACTGTTACCCGGATGATAAGGCATTTTCAAATTTTATTAGAGGGTATAGTTGCCAATCCAGAACAACGAATTGCAACTTTACCACTGGTAAGTGCATCAGAGTTACACCAGTTATTAGTTGAATGGAACAATACTCAGGTTAAATATCCTCTAGACAAGTGCATCCATCAATTATTTGAAAGCATGGTAGAGCAGAGTCCTGATGCGATTGCCCTGGTATTTGAGGAGCAACAGCTCAGCTATCGAGAATTAAATATCCGCAGCAATCAACTTGCCCATTATCTCATCAAGTTAGGAGTCAGAAACGAAGTTTTAGTAGGACTTTGTGTCAAACCCTCTTTTGAGATGGTTATCGGGATGTTGGGCATCCTCAAAGCTGGTGGAGCTTATATGCTTTTAGATCCAAGTTATCCATCTGAGCGTTTAAACTTTATGCTAGAAGATGCTCAAGTTTCAGTCTTACTAGCCCATAAGCAATGGATGACGAGTATTGGGAACCCAAATTTACAAGTCGTTTATTTAAATCAAGATTGGGAAATTCTTTCTCAAGAAATTGAAAGTAATCCTACAAGCAATATTCAACCAGATAACCTTGCTTATGTCGTTTACACCTCTGGCTCAACTGGTCAGCCTAAAGGAGTTCAAATAGAACATAGAAGTTTGTTAAATCTGGTCTTTTGGCACCAAAAAGCATTTAAAGTTTCACCCTTTGAGCGAGCAACACAGCTGGCTGGAATTGCCTTTGATGCTTGCAATTGGGAAATCTTTCCCTATCTTAGCGCTGGTGCAAGCATTTATTTTATTGATGATGAAACTAGGCGATCGCCTGAACAGTTACAAGATTGTTTAGTTTCAAAAGCAATCACCATGAGTTTTGTTCCCACACCTTTAGCAGAGAAATTATTATTATTAGATTGGCCTGATAATGCAGCTTTGCGAGTGTTACTCACAGGTGGTGACCAACTCAAACAATACCCTTCAGCGTCTCATCCTTTCCAGGTAGTGAATAATTATGGGCCTACTGAGAATACAGTAGTTACCACATCTGGTTACGTTCCTGTAAGCAATTGTCAGGATTCCTTCAACCCCTCTTTTATAGCACCTACAATTGGTCAGGCGATCGCCAACACGCAGATATACATACTTGATCAACATTTACAACCTGTACCAATTGGTATTCCGGGTGAGTTGTACATCAGTGGAGATGGACTAGCACGAGGTTATTTAAACCGTCTGGATTTAACAAAGGAAAAATTTATCTCTCATCCTTTCAACGACAAATCAAATTCAAGGCTTTACAAGACTGGAGACTTAGCCCGCTATCGACTAGATGGTAACATTGATTTTTTAGGTCGTCTTGATCAACAGGTCAAAATTCGCGGTTACCGAATTGAGTTGGGAGAAATTGAAGCTGTGTTGAGTCAGCATCCATCTGTGCAGCAAACTATAGTGATCACACATGAGGATGCAGAGCAAAAGCTTCTAGTTGCATACATAGCGCTGAACGCTGGATACATCAGTGACCAGGATAATATGCAATTGCAGAATGAGAATGAGCAGGTTTTGCAATGGCAGATGGTATACAACGAGACTTACAAGCAACCAGGCACTGACTTAGATTCAACATTTAATATTGTGGGTTGGAATAGTAGTTTCACAAATCAGCCGATTCCACCAGAACAAATGCGCGCGTGGGTTAACAACCAAGTGGCACAAATTCTGGCTTTACAACCTAAACAAGTACTAGAGATTGGTTGTGGAACAGGTCTGATGCTGTTCAGAATTGCTCCTCACTGTACTAAATATTGTGGGACTGATTTTTCACCTACTTCACTTAACTACATTCAACAGCAGTTGACCAAGCAAGAAGTGCCACAGGTAAAGCTGTATCAAAAGATGGCTACTGATTTTGAGGAAATAGAAGAAGCAGCTTTTGATACAGTGATTCTCAACTCAGTTGTGCAATATTTTCCCAGTATTGATTATCTGATTCGCGTCTTAGAAGGTGCTTTACGGGCAACTGCTCCTGGCGGTTTTATCTTCATAGGAGATGTGCGTAGTCTGCCACTTTTATCAGCATTTCATGCCTCAGTACAACTGTATCAAGCTGAGTCTTCCTTGACATGCGAGGAGTTGCGGCAACGTGTACAAACGCAAATTTTTCAAGAAACAGAGTTAGTCATTGATCCAGCTTTTTTCCATGCACTTGTGCAGCATTTTCCCCAGATTAGCGATGTACAAATTCAACTGATGCGGGGAGGCGATCGCAATGAATTAACTCAGTTTCGTTACAATGTGATTCTTCACATCGGTGGTGAAAGTGTTAATCATACTATTAATAATATTGAAGATGATTCATTGTTCGACTGGCACGACGATAATTTAACAGTCTCACGAGTGCATCAGTTTTTGATTGAGAACCAACCAAAGGTTTTAGGTATTACCAATGTACCAAATGCGCGAGTCATGGCAGCAGTGAAAACCGCAGAATGGCTATCGAGTGCAGAAAATTTGAGAACAGTTGCTCAGATGCGTAAAGCATTGCAAGAGTTCGATAATTTGGGAGTAGATCCAGAGGATTGGTATACGCTGGCTCATCAATTGGCTTACAAAGTTGATATTAGCTGGTCAGCTTCAAATTGTGAAGGGCGGTATGATGTTGTTTTTGTCAGTCAAGAAGCCGTAGATAAGAAAATTAATTTTTCACGGAAGATGCACTTGCGTTCTTGGCAATCTTATGCTAATAATCCCCTACAAATGAAAGCAGCCCGTAAGTTAGTGCCTCAGCTTCAGACTTATCTTGCCCAACGACTGCCAGACTACATGATTCCATCTACTTTCGTTGTGCTAGATGCCCTACCTCTGACAGCTAATGGTAAAGTAGATCGCCGCGCTTTACCTAAGGTCGAGTTAGGAAAGTTAGAATGGGCAGGAACTTATGCTGCACCTCGAACTCCTATTGAAGAAATGCTAGTCAAAATCTTTGCTGAAGTTCTGGGACTTAAGCAAGTCGGAATTCACGACAATTTCTTTGAATTAGGAGGTCATTCCTTACTGGCAACTCAGTTTATCTCTAGAGTGCGTGACAGTTTACATCTAGAGTTACCGTTACATACTATATTTGAAGCACCGACAATAGCAAAATTATCTCAAGTGGTAGAAAGCTTCAAAGCAAGCCAAATTCAAAGTCAAGCCCCAGCTTTAGTACCACTGTCACGCGAGAGTCGGCGAATGAAATTATCATCTCTGGAATAAGTGCGATCGCCACATAGCTTTTTTGCCAATGGAAAATTAAAAATTAAACAACAACCTTCAGCATTTGGCTTGCGCAGAACATTTTCATACCGTGCGATCGCGCCTTAGGCTACTGCACGTCTTTTGACAAATGTTTATTTTTAAGTTGTAAGTCTTGGTTGAGTTCTATGCACAATGCTCATGAAGGGGTGGAATCGGTTGCAGAGTTGATTGCACGTTTAGTATGCGACCATGAAGCACGACAAGTAGCAGAAGAACAAAAGAAGTCCACTAAATTCGCAGCCTTACCTCTACCACTTTCCCTTCATCCACAACCGCGCAAATAATGCATTCACGTAACAGGCGTTTTTTATCCACAGGGTTTTGTATCCCTTTCCAAAAATTCCTGTTGCTGAATGCAGCTAAAATTCTTTCTCGACTGATAAGCATCGCCTGGTTGCTCCGTTCCCCACTATTAACCCACTCACTAATTTGTAGGCGCAGTCCTTCCTTAGCCGTCTCAATAGCAGGGTTATTGCCTGGAATAGATTCAAGCGCTTGAAGTTGCGATCGCAACTCCAGTAATTCCTTGCTTTCTGTGACTGTTATATTGGCTGGTTCTCCCAGTACAGCAAGGCGTTCTGCCTCCTGAACGAGAAAGTCAATAATTTGGTCTTCCAGGTCAAAGTTGGTAATAGCAGTTTTCTGCTGGCACATACCACTTTTTAGATAGTAGGTGCATTGGTAATATGATTTAAACTTGCTATCTCTTCGAGACTGATAGGTCGAAACTTTGACAAACTTAGCATTGCATTTTGCACAGAATATCAAACCTTGGAAGATATTAAGTTTTTGTGGATCGCGATCACCATGTGAGGCCCATGCATTCTTTCGATTACTACGGATAATTTCTTTAATTTCTTGGTGCTGTTGAAATGTAATTAATGCTTGATTATCGTGTGTATTCCAAAAAACTTTGATCTCATCAAACGACTTTTTGTAGCCATTTTCCTTAACTGTGTCATAAGGAGTGCCACCTGCCAGCACCGGATTAGTTAACCAATCTCGAATCCCAGTGGTAGTCCATCTCAGACCTGAGAATGGGTAACGTAGCCCAGCATTAGACTTTTCATCTACTTTCTTATTTAGTGTTGTTTGAGTAAGTGTATCGTTTTCATCAAGTAAGTAGTTACCTGATTTCCTAACATATTTTTCAGAACATTTTGAACTAATCCCAAAAAACTCATTTAATTTCTTCGCTGTCTGTGTACAGCTACCGACCTCATAAAATATTTTTAATATCAGTTGTGCAACTTCAACTACTGACAACTCTTCCTTATTTGCAAGGAGACAAATGCATGGGTCGTTATTAAAGATGTATTTGTCTGCTTCAATTTTGTAGCCAAACGGTGCATAAAAATGACTCTTCTTTTCTTTACGCCGGAGTTCCCGTTCCTTACGAATTCGCAAGCCAAGCATTTTAACTTCATGCTTGGCTACATCTAAGCGAATATCAACCGTCAGTTCCCCTCCAACTGAATCCAAGTCGAATGGGTCATCGAGTGCAATGGGTTTAATTTTTTTCTTTTGAAGTTCGCTTATAAGTTTGTAAAAAATGACTTGCGATGCTGCAACTCTATCTAATCGAGTAAATTTTAAAAATCTAATATTGTGGTTAATCGGCAGTTCTTGGACTGCTTTGATTAAGTTAAGCAGACCTTTACGGTCATGCTTGGTACGTTTGTCGATATCAAAGAAGATTTTATTAGCACCAGCATCTCTCAACCTCTGCATTTGCTTGATGAGTGCATCTTTGTCCTGTGCTTGCTCGTCGGTCGATACCCTCGCATAGCCCCAAGACTCAGAATCGGTAGAATCCATACAACATAAGCCATATAACGATTATAGAATTTACTTTACACTATAAATGTGATTTGAACTAGATTTTCTAAAAATTGAAGTGCAACTTTTGACGCTAAAACAGTGGCTCTAGGAGCTAATTGGAGAACCTCTTCAACCAAGCCACTGTGGTCTGGCTCTGTGTGGCTGACAATAACATAATCGATTGCCTTCGGATTGACGAGGCTTTTGAGCGTCTCTAAATACAGTTCGCGGAACTTAACGTGAGCTGTATCAACTAAAGCGATCCGGTCACCTTTAATTAGATATGAGTTATAGGTTGTACCGTTTTGTAGTCCAAACTCAATGTCGAAGCGATCGCGGTCCCAGTCAAGAGAGCGAATCGCCGTTGTATTAGGAGCTATTTCTACAGTTTGTATAGATAGGCGTTTTTGGGTATTCTCTGTGAGAGCTACCATTAGTCGTCTCCCTTGCAGATTTTAATCAATCTTCTTTTCTGTTTTTATTTTGCTCACAATTATTTTTGTAAAGTTGTTAAAAACTTTATTTTTCCTGAAATTCACTTTGTATCGAAAAATTCTGTTTTCTAGAATATTTTCTTACTTATAAAGTGTTATTTAAACTCTTTTTTAAAATAAAGAAATTATATCAATAAAATTTATTTTTGAACATACATGTTTGCTAAAAAAATGCAATCCATAAAGGAAACTACTACGAATGAAACTGGCATCTCTAGTTAAACTTAAGCGTACTATTCGCGTTATTGGTTTTGATGATGCTCCCTTTATTCGGGGTGCTGGTAGTAGCAAGGTGCATATAGCGGGAGTAGTGTGTGCTGGAACGCGGTTTGAAGGTATGGTGTGGGGACAGATACAGCAAGATGGGTTAGACGCGACAGATGCCATTTGTAAGTTATTAATTGGCAGCAAGTTTCTACCACAGCTACATATTGTGTTACTTGATGGGATTGGGTTTGGTGGATTTAATCTCGTTAATCTACAAGAGTTAGCTTCTCGGCTTCAGCTACCCTGTGTTGCTGTTATGCGTCGTCAGCCTGATTTAGTTGCTGTTAAAGAAGCTATGAGTCGCCTGCCACATTTCCAGTATCGGCTGGAGTTACTGAAACTTGCAGGTACAATTTATGAATCTCCACCCTTTGTCTTCCAAGTGAGTGGTGAAGAACCTGACGTGGTAGCTCTTGTACTGCAACGTTTAACCGACTGCGGCAAAGTGCCAGAAGCTTTACGTCTATCACATTTGATAGCAGCAGCAGTCATTCAAGGAGAAAGTGGAAGTTCAGCCTAGAACGATAACCTAGAGCAAAACCCCAGAGATCACTCTGGGGTAACCGTGATAGCATGACGATTTACCGCACCAATCTATCCTTTTGGTCCGGGAATGATTAGCCAAATTGCCAAAAATGACTACAGTGAGCTGGAGTAAGTTAATAACAGTTAAATAATTGATGGGCAATACATACTTTTCACTTGGTGTAGTCTTCATATTGAGATTTTCAGAATTACCTCAGAATTATCAACTTAAATGAGAGCATAGTCTCATTAACTGTCACGTCCTTAAATGGAGGTGGCATTTTACTGTGTTTGAGCATTCCACTGAAACCTTATTTCAGCAATTCCGTAAAGAATATTTGTGTTAATCAGCACAATACAACTTACTAACAAATCATACTGAAGGGTGTTTTTGTCAAAATAATATCAACGTAAGATTTGCACAAAACAGGCTAATTAACTTACATTGCCACCTTCTGTTTACTAGGGTGGCAATTATTTATTTCCCTAAAGTTGCAACACAGTATTAAGAGTCAATCTATTTCACCGGATGATAAAGTCCATCTTTCTGGTAGCGCCACGCCAAACCACCGGGATCACGCTGGCGACACCACGACTCAAATTCTTTAGGACTTTTGGTTGCCCGGTGGTTACGTATAGTTGTGGCAGAAGATGCTAGTCTTTTCGCTAGATTTTCCTCGGTGAATGGTTGAAGTTCTAGCTGTGGTGGGTGGTAGGTGAAAGCTTGCCGTCTTGTGGGAGCTGCTTGTTGCCGTTGTCCAAGTATTGAAATAGCTCCTTCGAGTTGTGCTATTCGTGTTGTGAGTGCTTCAAGTTGCTCCTCCAATGGTTCGATATCTTTTACACCATTTTCTTGTCGTCTATCTAGACGGCTTTCCAGATAATTCAATTGAGTTTCCAGGTAGTCTAAGCGAGTTTCCATAGCACTTTCTGTACTATTTTCTTCGAGTGCCTCGATACGGGTAATGAGGTCGTGCAGAATGTTCTTTATGCTGTTGTCTGAACCGTCGTCATATGCCTTACCCAAAACATGGTGTAGACCCTGGATAACTAAATCGGTGGCGGTGGTGTTCAGTTGACGAGCCTTTGCCCTAAGCGCTGCTGTCAAGGGTTTGGGTAGCTTGAAGTTAATGGATTCCCGCTCAACTTTTGTCATCTACACTTATTTCTGTACCATAATGTAGATAGTTTAAACCAAATTCGAATACAAATCTTCTTCCTTAGGACAAAGATAGGGCGCATTCCAATTGGGCAAACCGCGAATTTAAATCACGAAGCTATGAGGTTCTTTTTCTCTTGTTGTGACATACTCCCAGCGTTATGTTCTTTGAAGATACCGGGAGATGAAGATTGCCTGTCTGCTTGCCTTCTAAAATCAATGCATCTTTGTACCAGTCAATCCAGTTACCAAATTGGCCTGTCGCACCTTCTGCTAGGGTGAGTTGGTTAGCATACTCGCCGTAGACACAGAGCCATTAGGTTGGCGTCCCACCTTAACAGACTCTGGAAAAATCGCACCTGCTTTGGACACCATACTGCCTGCAATCACGACAACCAAAGCCAATGGCAGGTCAGCCCAAAGTATGCCTCTTTTCTTGATTTTTATCAATTGAATTCTGCTATTTCTATTTGCAATTGCTGGTTGTTTCCGCCTTCTTTCACTCTTGAAAAGAGTGCCAACTGTATTTAGTATTGTTAGTAGCTTGCTTCCCCATTCATATTTAGACATCTTTACTTCACTTCCCATGCTTCAATTCGTTAGGGTAGCAATGAGTCTAAATCAAACATATTAATTGGATGGTAAGGGAGCGTTAAATTACAGCAATTCTAGATTTAATAAGACATCAACGCATCACAAACGCAAGTTTACAAAAATTAGGGTTGATACCAACTCAAAAGTTTAAAAGTTCGGCAGAGTAAGAAATAGGAGTGTTTCTCATTTAATACATACTCCACTTTTTGATAAAGCTGATATGACTCAAATAACTGATGCCTCAACACATACAGACAACTATGTTCGTGCTGCTGCTGTTGCGGATGTTCAGCGAGCAGGCAGTTTATTGATTCGGCTCGCAAAACATACAATAGTCCTGTTCTACTCCGATAACAGAGTTTATGCAATAGATAACCGTTGTCCTCACATGGGCTTTCCTCTACAAGGCAGCACTTGTAAAGATGGAATTGTCACTTGTCCCTGGCATTATGCACGCTTCGACCTTGCCAGTGGGGGAACATTCGATTCTTGGGCAGATGATGTGCGGGCTTTTCCTGTAGAAATTAGGGATGGAGAAGTATGGATAAATCTAGCTCCTCAGGTTGATGCTCATACCCAAGCACGCCAGCGGCTTGCTGATGGTTTAGAACAAGGCATTTCCTTGGTCATAGCCAAATCCGTGATTGCGTTGCTAGATTTGGGGGCAGACCCTACTGAACCTTTCCAAATAGGACTCGAATTTGGAACGCGTTACAACAAGGAAGGGTGGAGTACAGGGTTAACTATCCACACCTGTATGATGAACTTACTGCCCTTTTTAGATCCAGAAGACAGATCTAGTGCGCTGTATCAGGGACTGTCAGCAGTTGCCCGTGATAGTGCTGGTGCGCCACCGCACTTTGTTGTTCACCCATTACCCAATTCAAGTGTTGACCTAGACACCCTCAAAGGTTGGTTTCGTCAGTTTATTGAGCGGCGGGATAGTGAAGCAGCAGAACGCTGTTTAGTGTCTGCCATTCGGATGGGTGCAGCAAGGCAGCAAATTGCTGATATGCTGTTTACCGCTGCCACTGATCACCGCTACATTGACGGTGGTCATACAGTTGATTTTATCAATAAGGCATTAGAAGCACTGGATACTGTAGATTGGCACAGTGCGGAAACAGTTCTGGCAAGTCTTGTGTCTGGGCTAGCGAATGCTTCCCGTATGGAAGAGTCTAGTTCTTGGCGGTACCCAGTGGATTTAGTAGCAATTCTAGAATCTGCCTTTGCTGAGTTGCCCGCTACCCTAGAGCAGGGAAAAGCACTGTGGGGAACTTGGTCAGGTCGAGATCAGTTGATTCCTATCTTATTAGGGGAGAATGCTCAAGCAATAGCTGATGGACTTTTGGCTGCTTTGAAGGAAGGTTGTACTCCACAACAGATAGCTGAAGTAGTGACTTATACTGCAGCCCTCCGTGTGGCTCGATTTCACACTAACAATGAGCACGGCGATTGGGACACAGCGCACCACCCGTTCACCTTCTCCAATGCAGTGCATCAAGGGTTACGGCGAGTGTCTTCACCAGAGTTACTCCGAGGTGTTTTCGATGCAGCAATGAGTGTGTATCTCAACCGATTTTTGAATGTGCCACCAGCACGACTGCCAGAACCTTCATCCTCAGTTGCAAATCCACAAAAACTGCTGAACCAACTACCGGAGTTGTTGGATCGTCAACAACAGGTCAACGAAGCAGGTCAGTTGGTCGCTAATTATCTTTACAGCGGCGGTAAGGCAGAACAACTTATGGCTATGCTGGGTAAATTGATGCTACGAGAAAACCGAGACTTCCACGTGATTCAAGAAATAGAAGCTGCTTTTCGGCAGTATTCTTTATTGGGTCAAACCCCAGATGGTGTTCACATACTAGTTGCAGTGGCTCGCTATCTAGCTGCTCACGCGCCTACAATGCGTTCTCAAGCACAAACTTATCACATTGCTTATCGGTTGTATCGGGGCGATCGCCTGTATGAGGAACTGGATTAAGCAGCTATTTTGTCATCATGATTTGTTTGGCGATCGCGTTGACTTCTTGAGTCCAAGGATGATTCGGATAGCGCAGGCTGAATATATCGCTGCTAGCTAGATGAAACATCTCTTCACAGACTGGCAGGATACCAGCGACAGTTGCGGTGTATGCTGATCTTACCTGCTGTCGCAAAGCCTCAAAATTTAAAGCTGGTAGTGCTTTATTAACCACCAGCATAATGTTGGGAACATCTAATTTGCGGGCTACATCAACAGCTACAGCTGTACCTTGGTAATCCTGGTGGTCTGGACGTAGGATAACAACTAGAATATTGGATATGATAATAGATAGCAGGGTTTCTTCGTTAATCCCTGGATGAGTATCAATAAATAAGTAGTCTAATTTCAAACGACGGCTCAGATCACGGAAGCCGTCATTTAATAAGCGCGCATCATATCCCTCACGCAGAATACGCGAAATCTCACCAGTCTTGATACTAGAAGGAATCATGTAAATACTACCACTCATCCCAAAAGGTTTAGGCTTTATCTTAACTGCTTGACTTACATCATAAGCAGCCTTTTCAATTGGACAGCGTCCCCACAAATAATCATTTAGGGTATAGCTGATCTTTTCCTCATCAAGACCGAAAAGGATATGAATTCCAGGAGATTGAATATCAGTATCAACAATACCCACCCGCTTTCCGGAACGAGCAATAACAGTAGCCAAGTTGGCAGTTACATTTGACTTGCCAGTACCACCACGGAATGAATGGACAGAAATGACTTTAGACATAATAGATACGATACCTATAATTAAGAGAATAAAGCTGTCACGCATTTACTGACATACCTTGCACAAGGAAGCAAGAAATAGAGTAAAACTTGTTTACAAAAGTCGAGACCTATCGCTGCCAATCTATTTATTTGGATCTGACCACTGATTTCTAATTTCTTTGGCGTCTTCGCGCAATTTCTGGAAATATTCTGATTCAGCTATTTCCTCCACCTGACGATTCCTCTTGGCTTCATCAATCTTAATGCGTAGTTCCTGCACCTGTTGTTTCAAGCGCTGTTCGCGAGCATAAACTTCACGAACCATTTTTTGGAAGACCCGTCCTAGTTGTCCTAACTCATCAGTGCGCTTAGCGATTGCTCCTAAGCTTTTGCGTTCAAACTCCTGGGCCTCGTCATAACTCATAGTATCACTACTAATTTTTTGAGCTAACTGTGCCATGGGTTTAATAGGTTGGATAACATTCCGCTTCAGCAAATAATTAATGAGTAGAATCACTAGAGCAAATATGGTGATAAAAATACTTATGAATAGGACAAAACTTTGGTGAACACTATCAAAGACTTTGCTTGCAGGAACATAAATAATTTGAGTACCAAGAACTGTATTGAGCGTCCACCCAAACCCATTATCTTTTCCATAAGTTGTCAATTGACTCCTCGGAGCCTTTTCGGGAGTACTATGGCAGCGAAGACATTTTGAATCTGTAATGGAAAAAGGACGAGCACTATAAAACAATTGCTCTCCGAACAAAGTTCGAAAACCTGATAAGTTTTGTGTCTCTGGTTCTTTTCTAAAGCGTTCTATAAGAGTGGTTTCAAAATCGTCAGCTTTATCCCGCAAGTTCGTCGGATTTAATGTAGCATCTTTATAAAGAAAATCTTCATATTCTTTATTTTTACGTAGATTTTCAAACACCTCCCTAGCTGCAAAGCTTGGTATAATTTCGGGCATGAATCTTTCTTGAGTTTCAAGCTTAGGCTCTAATAGGTTAGCTACATGGCCATCATTATAGTCTCTAACTGAGTTGACCATTTGTATCAAAATTTGCCCTTGATAGTTTATTTCATTTTGGGCTTTTTGTTCAAGTGCCTTTGATAACGCAAACCCACTAAAAAAGATAGCGCCTATAAAAACTAGTGATAGAAGTAAAGTAAATTTAGTAGCGAGTTTGAAATTATCTAACATTCTTTTCCAGTTTTTATATAAAAAATAATGTCATACACTGAGAAATTAACTTCGGCTCTTAAGAGTTAACAGTTATCAAGCATCAAACCCAATCATTAATGAACTAAAAATACTGATTGCTGACCCTTAAAAACTGTATTTATTGTAGAGATTCAAGAATAGAGATGCATCTGAAGAACGTCTAAAATTTTTTCTCAACGAAATACATACTTTAAGTCTAACGTTCGTTGAGTTTATAAGTAAATCTAGTTACGACTAAAGTTATAAGTAGGTTAACATACATAATGCGAACTAATGAAAGTCGTCCTTTGTCATTAGTTATGAGTAAGAGTTTCAGTTATCTTACCTTTCGTAATATAATTTTATCTATTTTTACTTCCCTACTTAGCCTTGAGGTAGTTGAGAAGAAAAATACTTATATGAAGAAATATAAACAGGGTTACCAGCTGTACAAATAATCAATGACCACCGACCCAAAGTCGTTCATCTTATTTGTGCCAACAACTTCAGGAAAGAAGGCGCTGCTCAAATTCATTAGCTTTTTTAGCATCTGCAATCTCTGCTGCTAATTTTTGCACTAATTCCCTTGGCGAAAGATGAGGAGAAGATTTAAGTGTTTTTTCAACAAGAATAATTGCAATGGGACCGATCACATGAGCAAGATCTCGCTGACACTGACTCACAAAGCTTTCCTTAATTGTAGTATCCTTGCAAGGAAGTTGAAGTGGCGATCGCTCTGGCAAATCCGCACGTAGAGCACTGACAGAGCAACGTACCTCTTGCATAGCCATTGAGCCAAGTTGTTTAGATTGTGCCACAAACTTTTGCGCTTGATCTGGATCAACCTGCCAGAATTTGAGAGCGCTCTGTAACTGAACGTTCAAGGCAGTTAAAGCATGTCCAAGAGAATCATGGATATCGTGAGCCATGCGGTTACGCTCCTGCACTGCTGCGAGGTCTTCAATTTGTTGAGCATACTGGTGTAGTTGCTCATGAGCCATGATTAATTGTTCTCGCATTTGGCGCTCTCGAAGTACTGTATTCACAAGCTGTAGGACAAACAATAATCCCATTCCAAACAGAAGTGTGTTTGTCATTTGGTGCAACCAAAATTCACCCTGGTCAAATAGTGGTAGAGATAGCCTATCAACTTCAATAGACTGTATCTGCATGACTAGAAAGAGCACAAAGATCAAACCAGCCAGCAGGCGGCGTCCTGACAAGTCAAATAAAAAGCAACTGCGAATCACCACAATAATTAGTAGTACAGGCCAGAGTTGTAAGCATCCGACAGCAGCGCCGAAAATGATCAAGCCGATTTCGATGCTAGTATAGAGCAGCTTATAAATAGTGCTACTAGTAGGCAAAACCAACCCCATTAAAGCAAATGGAGCCAAAATCAGCAGGGGTAAAACAGATACGTAAGACGGTTGTGAAAAAACAACAGACCATAGGCAATCAGCTAAGGCACAAGTTGCTAGTAACCCCCACTCGGTATAGAGCAAAAAGCGAAAAGGATTTGGATGGATTGGAATAGAGAGACTCATAATTAGTAACCGACGATAGCATGGCTTCGATAAGTGATCTTATCCATACCTATTTTCGATCTTTTCCTCTTCAACACCACAAAAAATCGAAATTTCAAGACTTTTGTCTGAGCTGTTGATCCTATCTCTGACAAAAGTTATAGAGATAGTTACTTATGTCCTCAGCGAAAGTCCCAATCGATAGCTGTGCTCTCATATTCATGATTTATCGCTGTTGAGAATCAGAATAGGTGAACAGGCTTGTTTTGTAGACGGGAAGTTATCAACCTGACGCGCTCTACGACGGCTATCATGTACTTGTAATCTGGTATTTGTCCATTGGGCACATATCCTACTTCACTAGCTAACTGTGAAGGAAACTCACTCATGACCTTACGAATGTAATCTTGCTGAGTACGTTCTATGTTTGGTCCAATCAACACTACACCTAGAGGAACATAGTGAGGATCTGTAAAGAGGACACGGAACTCAGTTGGGCTTAATTGTGAACTATAGAGATTAAGTTCTGCCATTGAGACAGCACCAGCAGCAGCTTTTCCTTGCGCTACCCATTCTAGAACTGTTTTAGGTGTCGGAGCAAAGAGTATTTCGGCTAGTGTCAAACCATAAAGGTTGTATAGAGGCAAATAATATCCTGTTGCTGAACCTAGTATGCCTAAAGCAACTGTTTGACCTTCTAGCTGTTTGAGTTCATTCAGCGTACTGTCTCGGCGAACAACGAAGATTGAACGCAAATTATTGATATCCACTAAAGGAAAAAGAGGAATGTACTGGTGCTGAGAAATTGCGATCGCTGCTAAACCTGGAGGAGCAAATATTAACGACCAGGCACCAGCCTGAATGCGCTCCATTGCTTTATTTTCATTAAAAGTAGGCTCTAGCTGAATATGTGCCTTTGTTTTTTCTCCTAAATAACGTTGGAACCCAGCAAATTTATTAATTATTTTTTCGTCTCCTTCATAGTTGATGAGGCCAATAGTTATCTCCCCCTCATAGGTCTGTTTTGATTGACAGCCAATAACTACAAACAACAGTAAACGGAAAAGAAATAAACGGCGTGAAAATTGTAAGTACATCATTAAATTATATTTTAAAAAAAATCTTAATATCAGGTTAAAATTACATGTAGTAATCCTATTTGAGTTGTGAAAAACACAGTTCCAGCACATTAGTTTCTCTGATTTCACAAATCATTTAGGTCTAGTAGGGGCTTTACTGTTGCCAACCTAGTTATACTGACTACTAAGAGGACGTTAATAATGATTTTTCAATTATCTACGAAAGAGCATGTCTAAATTCACCTAAATAGGCTAATATTCCAGATACATCTTGAAAAATTTATCTAATTAACGCAATGTTAAAAAACTTAAAAATAGGTACTAAGTTTAATTTACTGTTAACACTTGTTTTCATAATTAGCATTTTAGTAAGTGGTGCTACCCTATCCACCGTACTTCAGCAAATGGCACAAAATGAAGTAACGTCTAAAGCTCAAATCCTCATTCAAACGATGAATTCTGTAAGGAATTATACACAAACCCATATCAACCCCTTACTAACACCTCGCTTAGACACTGAACCTGCATTCATTCCAGAAACAGTTCCAGCATATTCTGCGACAGAAGTGTTTAACACTTTCCGCAAAAATCCTGAATACAGAAATTTTATTTATAAAGAAGCGACATTAAATCCTACGAATTTGCGAGACAAAGCTGATAGTTTTGAAATTCAACTTATAGAAGAGTTTCGTAAAAACTTAAATATTCAAAAACTTTCTGGTTACCGTAATATTCCTGAAGGCACTATATTTTATATTGCACAGCCACTGGTCATTAAAGAACAAAAATGTCTTCGATGCCATTCTGTCCCAGAACAGGCTCCCAAAAGTCAGTTAGCAACTTATGGAACCCAAAATGGATTTGGCTGGAAGCTGAATGAAATTATTGCTACCCAAATTATTTCTGTTCCTTCGCAAGAGATTTTTGATCATGTTCAAAGAACTTGGTTTCTGTTAATGGGACTTTTAGTAGCTATTTTTATTGTCATAATTCTTTTAATTAACTTCTTAATGAAGAAAGCTGTGTTGCACAGAATTAGAAGAATAGAAAAGATAGCTCAACAAGTTAGTACTGGTGATATGAGTACTAATTTCGAAGAAAAATCTAAGGATGAAATTGGTGGATTGGCAGAAGCATTTAATCGGATGAAATACAGTTTAGAAATAGCTCTAAAGTTGCTTAAGGAACAGGGTCATTAATTGGGGAATTATAAGTTAAGAAAGTAGGCGCATTTTGAATTTCAACGCTATTTGCGGCTCAGGAATTTTGGTTGCCAAAATATCCACAAGTTCTGAGCGAGAAATTCCTTGAGATGAGTTAACGGCTTTTTGGACAAGAAAAGACGCAATTGGACCGATCAATTCAGCCAAATCTCTTTCGCATTGATGGATAAAACCTTCGCTAATATCTTGAGATTGTTGAGCTGGTAAGCTCTCGGAGATAATTTTAGGCTGAACAGTAGATTCCTGTAAAAGGAATATAGCCTTTTCTCTTAACTCCATTTGTTGATGCTCTGTGAGATGAAGCGTCAACTTGTTTATTAATTCTTCAAAGCTAAACGCTGATGGTATAACTTGTTGTAATAACGTAGAGGCAACAGGTCCTATTAGGTGTGCAAGAATACTTTCCAAGCGTTTGTAATGTTCTGACGAAAGAGCAATGCTGGGTTTGGCTTCTACTTCGGCTTTTTGAGGAATTTTCGACCCAAAATCCTCTTGGGATGTTTTCTCAGTTCTTGAGGGAATTTTCAACCCAAAATCCTCTTGGGATGTTTTCTCAGTTCTTTGGGGAGTTTTTAACCCAAAATTTTCTTCTGAGTTTTCTTCTTCCTCGTCAACCTGCTCCAAAGGAAGCTCAACTGTTATTTTACAACCCTTCCCTGGTTTACTCTCGATGTTTAAGGTACCTTGTAACGCCGTCACCCTTTCTCCCATTCCTTGGAGTCCAAAGCCTGTTCTGTGTTGAGATGTCTTGAACCCTTTGCCATTATCTTGAATAATGAGGCATAAATGGTTTGGGGTGCTGTCTAGCTGAATCTGTACTTCTGTTGCTTGTGCATATTTACAGATATTTGTTAAAGATTCTTGCACAATCCTGTAGATAGTCGTGACAACCTTGATAGGCAAACGACCAGACAAGTTGATTGTTGTAGAAGGTAGTATACCTGTGGAGGAATGAAAGTTTTCTACAAGAGCATTGATCAGTGCTTCTGGTGACTGTTCTGGAAGTTCATTCTCTCGAATACTTCTGACAGATTGACGAACTTCTTGAATAGCTATAGCTCCTAAGCGATGAGCTTCTGCTAAAAATTGTTGAGCTTGGGCTGGATCGAGAGACCAAAGTTTGAGAGCAGTTTGCAGCTGAATATTGAGCGTCGTTAGTGCATTACCTAATGAATCATGAATGTCTCGAGCAATACGGTTACGTTCTTGTAGTGCTGCAAGATCTTCTATTTGCAGAATATATTGCCGTAACTGCTCGCGAGCATTTGATAGATCAGTATTATTGTCAGCTACCACGGTATTTACCTACTGCAACACGAGATTAGTCTAGATCAGTAATCATATCATGTCGGGCATTACTATAACTTAGTTCTCTTGACAAAACTATAATTATGTGTTTAGGGCCCAATATATTTGCATCGGAGATAGTTTAGGAGAACTGCCCCGACATACCTTAATTGGTATCAGCAAAATCAACTTATGCACTTATTTTGAGATAAAAAAATAGAAACCCTATTATAGCTTATTGAGAATAGAGATTGCTGAAAGCCAGATAATGTCAAAAACTTGATGTTACAGATTACACCTCTGATTACACCATGTTGAAGAAGTTGAAGTTGGAACGGATTTGGTAAATCTAAGTGGTTTCAATCTATTGTTTCATTATGAATTTTTATTTTCTTTTAAGAATGATTAAGTAAGGGATCATCACTGTTCTCGGCTTCCTCTACTCAATTTGCGTGTAATCTGCTAGACAACTATGTCAACTTACTTAGCCGCTTTTATGCTGTTCTGTGTGTAATTATAAGCGTTTTGAACAACCTAATTGAGCGTAGTTGTACCTGAATATCAAGCTTTTTAACTTGGTTATAGAGCACTTGTCAACTCAGATTTAGAACAAGCTCCAATAGTTGATATCTCCTTTAAACTTCATTATGCTCCAGCTTTGACCCTTTTTGGCAATTAGCAATCCATGCCACAATGAAGTATCCAAAATAACAAAATATGATCTTTTGTATTTAAATTATTTATGCACGTACATACTAATGTGTCTGAGAGAAATTCTGAGGAAATAATATGTCGTTCGCATTACAATACCAGCAATTTGGTTTATGGACAACCGTAAATGCTATTACATCAATTTGATTTCCAAATATTGTTAAGTTTTAACAAAAAAATTATTAATTTATCGAAAAGCTCCGATGTCACCAGAATCCTGATACGAGAACGGTTTTGCGGTTATAGTCCGACAAGGAATTTAATAAAATTACCACAACTTACGCTAAAACCCTGATCCCCAAGCATGGAAGTTCGTGTTAGTCTGTTGCAGTTATTAGCAAAAAGTGAAAGCGGAACGAGTTTAAGTTCGGAGGAACATCCCTTTCTAAGGTTTCAGTTCCTATTGGTTTTGAAACTTCTGTTCTACAGTCGCTTTAAAAGTCGGACGCATGAATCAAAGACATATTTTGACTGTTGTCGCTCTGTTTACTACTGTTGTGGGAATACCATCTGTTGGTCGTGCCCAAACAACCAAGCAAAAAATCTCAACCTCGGCACCTTTACCTTCTGGTGAGGTCATGAAAGTTGGAGAGTATCAATCTTCAACAGAGAAACTAGCTTCGGATGCTAATGTGATTGCTGAAATTCAGCCTCATCAAGTAGCAGGACATCAGGCGGCAACGCTCTTTGTTCACAAAATTCCTGTTCTCACCTTCATTGGTCAACAGCCACAGGCAACCAAAAACACTAAAGTTGGTGTAATTGGCAATTTTGCTAACAATCCAGTTAAGATTGCAACGATTGGGACAAGTGTGGATGTTGGTAACCAGACTAATCCAAGTGATGACCCGATGCAAAGAGCTACAGCAGTAGCAGCTAAAATCAACCAGCTCATTCTGAACAAAGTGGATGCCAGCAAGATCACAGTAAGCTGGACAGCACCGAGCTCATCTACTGCTAATGAAGCTCAACCACGCGATCGCTACACAATCAAAGTGAATAACGATGATCTCGTGGAAATCAATAGCAATACACAACTAGCAGGCACAACCAAAGACCCCGCTAAAGATGCATTGCAAGCGGCCAATCGTCTGCGCAGACTCATAGGGAATGCATCTCCTTTAAGCGGGGTTGCTAATTTACCAGGGCGACTCTCAATGCCAAAGTTGCCAAAACAGATTTCTATTGGATCGGTACTCGTTTCCTTAAAGGGTATAGCTTCTTGGTACGGTTATGATGGTTCTGGAAGTGAAACAGCCGCAGGTGAGAGGTACAACCCTGAAGGCATGACAGCTGCGCATCGCAGCTTACCCTTAGGCACAAAAGTCCGTGTTACCAACACCCGTAATGGTCGCTCTGTTGTAGTGCGAATCAATGACCGAGGACCTTACGTTCGGGGTCGCATTATTGACCTTTCCGCAGCAGCCGCACGAATTTTGGGAATGATGGGCAGTGGAGTTGCACCTGTGCGGATAGACGTCTTAGGTCGATAAGATTTGTTAATGGATAATGCCTAAAAATTACACTTTCATTCGCTGAACTCGTTAACAGAAAACAGTGGTCAGTTAATTGTTTTCTGTTAACAGTTGCAATGAGTGTTTGTGCAGTTTGAATGTATATCAACCTAACAATCAACAATTCCTCTTCCCCTAGTTATTAGTCTGTTTTCCCTGTTTCGGTTATAAACTAACGGGGAGAGAAGCTAGCAAAACTAGGGGTCTTTTGTGCGCCTGTTGACAACAGTTGCAGCCTTACGCTGCTATTTAGCTAAACATCACATAGAGAAACAACTGCTGGAGCCACAGCCACTGCAATTTGAAGTGACTGGCAGATCCCAGACAGCTATCGGTTTTGTTCCCACAATGGGAGCGTTACATCAAGGTCATTTACATCTGATTCAACGGGCACGGCAAGAAAATGCCATAGTCATTGTCAGTATTTTCGTAAATCCTCTGCAATTTAGTCCCAACGAGGATTATCAACGATACCCTCATTCTTTAGAAAAAGATCAGCAGCTGTGTGAACAGGCTGGAGTAGATGTAATTTTTGCGCCGACTCCGGAAGAAATGGGAGTGGGCTTGAAGAATATACAAGAGTCAAAAGTTACACAAGTTATCCCCCCATCTGCTATGATATCTGGCTTGTGTGGTAGTTCTCGGCTGGGTCACTTTCAGGGTGTTGCGACAATTGTGACCAAGCTTTTTAACTTAATACAGCCTGACCGCGCCTATTTTGGTCAAAAAGACGGACAACAACTGGCAATTATTCGGCGGCTAGTAGCTGATCTGAATTTGCCAATAGAAATTGTTGGTTGTCAAACGGTGCGAGAAGCGTCGGGTCTTGCTTCGAGTTCTCGTAACCAATATTTGACGGCGGAACAAAAGGAGCAAGCAGCTGTATTATATCGTGGCTTACGGCGGGCCGAAGCGATGTTTCGCGCTGGAGAACGGAACTCTCACAAACTCTTAGCAGAGGTGCAGCAAGAAGTCACAAAGGTCAATACTGTATCAGTGGAATATATAGAATTGGTTGAACCAACTACTTTGATGCCTTTAGAAATTGTTGAAGAGGAAGCAATGCTTGCGATCGCAACCCGCATTGGTTCTACACGTTTGATTGATAATATCATTCTAAGCGATCGCCAACCCATCATCGCAATTGATGGGCCCGCAGGTGCCGGAAAATCCACTGTTGCTCGTCAAGTGGCGGCAAAATTAGGTATAGTATATTTAGATACAGGAGCTATGTACCGTGCGCTCACCTGGTTAGTGCTGCAGCATGGAATTGCTCTGGATGATGAGTGCGCGATCGCAGAATTAGCTAGCCGATGCATCATTGAGTTAGCGCCTGCCCTTGATTTACAATCTCCAGTGCGGGTTCGGATCAATGGTCATGATGTCACTCAGACAATTCGATCTATAGAGGTGACATCTAGCGTATCAGCAATAGCTGCACAAAGCTTTGTACGTCAAGCGCTGGTTAAACAACAGCAAAGCTGGGGTAAGAAAGGTGGTTTAGTTGCTGAAGGACGAGACATTGGTACCCATGTTTTCCCGGATGCAGAAGTAAAAATTTTCTTAACCGCTTCTGTAAATGAGCGCGCACGTCGTCGCCAGCAAGACTTTCAACAACAAGGTCAACTAGGTGTAAGTTTAGAGCAGCTGGAAAAAGACATTGCCGAACGCGACTGGAAAGACAGCACCCGGAAAGTCTCCCCTTTGAAAAAAGCAGCAGACGCGATTGAAATCAACACTGATGGACTAAATGTATCTGAAGTTACATCAAAAATTATTGACTATTATCATCAGCACTTATCCCAGTTTTGATTCAAGAAGGGGTTCCATACCCTTTGTGTCTATCAGACAAAGATACACAAAACTTAACCCATCTTGATCTCTCCGAAAATGGAGAGGTTAAGAAAGAAAGTGAACTGCAATTATTTCAATCATTTCTTTCAACGGTGTATGGCTGTGAATAGAGTAACTGTTAAAAAGCATAAGTTTATTTTATAGTTTCTCTATACATCCATACACCCAAGTGTGAAATGCAGAACTGTCTCCATAATTAGAGAAATACCTTACCAGAGTCGTAAGTTTTGGTAAAATATAAAGGATAATATGCTACCATCTCCCTTTAATTGAGCTAAAAATGCTTATGCTAAAAGAGTTAAACAGCAAAGCAAGGATTTTCAAATCCAAAATTTAACATCCCAAAACGGGAGCGTAGCACCTAATGATGATCAAACCATCTGTGAAATTCGACTTTGAGGACGAAAAGTTTAACGCACCACCTTCTCAAGTCATCCCTTGGTGCCAGATGATTAATCCTCGGTATGACAAAGATGGTATCCAGCCACACGGCTTAGCAATTAAGTTAGATAATGCTCATTTAGTTGGCTTTCATCCGGATGACAATTGGCAGCAAATAGAGCATGAATTTAGCTCCGGAGTAGAAACGGTATTTCTTTCCACCACTCCACGCTTAGTTATTGTACGCCGGGGACCATTGTCTGTAAAAGACCGAGAAACAGGAGTGAAACTAGGCACGCTCAAAGACAATTATGATGCTTTTTTAGCAGATAAACTTAAGTTCAAAACATTTACTCGCTATTTGATTTTTCTAGTAGGAGAAGATAAGAAATTTTTACACACATCACCATTACAACTAACCCTCAATGGTGCAGCAGGAGCAAGTTTCAGTAAAGCCTACTGCGAATACCAACAAGGTCGTGTGGTTAGTGGGTTTGTTGCCGAACTAGAAAAGGCTTATGCTAGCTATCGCAAGCAACCTTTGACACCAAAAGGTCCATTATTTCATGCTCATGGAATTTTTTGTCCTATCATTGATTGTGAAGAAAGAGGTATTGAACCAAATACAGTTTTAGTAGCGTCAACTGTAGATTATCATCACCCCACAGTTGCAACGTTGACACAGTACTTAATTGCCTCCGATTCAGAAGAGTCTTCAATAATTTCCAAGACTTTTGAGGAACACAAGGATTTTGGGAAAGAATCTCTAAAAATAGAGACACCCAAAATCGCTATGACAGAAATTTCTAGCTCCTATGTCTACCCTGATGAAGATGATTTTGCCTATCCGCCTTACTAGGGCAATTTAATGTATATGGAGTAATTCTAATAGGCTTTGCCATAATAACCAGAGATTGAGTACTGCTATCACCAATGCAATAGACCAGCAGAGTACTTTTAGCCATAAAGGGTTGACAAACTCACCCATCAATCTGGGATTGCTAGTAAACATAACTAATGGGAAGACAGCAAACGGCAACTGGAAGCTCAAGAGTACTTGACTAAAAATCAGCAATTTGGTAGTACCGCCATTGCCGAACAAGACAATACAGATCAGCGTCGGGATAATTGCAGCCATCCGGCTGATGAAGCGGCGTAACCAGGGAAGGATGCGCAGATTTAAAAAGCCTTCCATGACGATTTGCCCAGTTAAAGTCGCAGTCAGTGTCGAACTTTGACCCGAAGCAAGTAAACCTAAGGCAAAGACCAAACTCGCAACCTTCACACCTAACAAAGGAGACAATAATTTGTAAGCATCTGCAATTTCTGCGACTCCCTGATGTCCAGAGAAATGAAAAGAAGCGGCTGCAACAACTAAAATAGCGGCGTTCACAAACAAAGCAAACGACAAGGCAATTGTTGAATCGAGAGTGCCAAACTTGATCGCTTCCCGTTTTTTTTCTGGCGTACGTTGCCAAGCCCGTGTTTGGGTAATTGCTGAGTGTAAATATAGATTATGGGGCATAACAGTGGCACCCAAAATGCCAAGGGCAACGTATAGAATTTCTTGTTTTTGGAGAATTTCTGGTTGAGGAACAAAACCCAGCACAACGCTGCTCAAATCGGGTCTTGAAAAGAGTACTTCTAGTACAAAACATAATCCTATGCTAGAGACTAGGGTGATAACTAAAGCTTCAAGATACCGAAATCCAAAGCGCTGTAGCATCAGTAAAAGCACTACATCTAAACTGGTCAAGCAAACGCCCACAATGAGAGGAATTTGAAACAACAACTGCAAAGCGATCGCACTGCCAATCACTTCTGCTATGTCTGTAGCAATAATGCCTATCTCAGCCAATATCCATAGAATTATGTTGACTTTCGGACTGAATTGGTCTCGACAAGACTTAGCCAAGTCTCTTTCAGTCGCTACAGATAGACGTACACACAAAGATTGCAGCACAATAGCTACAAAGTTGGAAAGCAAAATTACACAAAGCAGGGTGTAGCCAAACTTTGCACCTCCTTGGATATCTGTTGCCCAGTTACCAGGGTCCATGTAACCCACGCTAATCAAATATCCAGGTCCCATAAAAGCTATTAACTTACGCCAAAAGCTTTTAGCATCGGGAATCGCAATACTGCGGTGAACTTCAGGTAGACTGGGCTGTGTGTCCGTATTCTCAAGGAGGCGCATAATTTTCTAGATCACTTTTCATATTTTTATCATAATTTGACGAACCGGGGCAGAGGGAGATAAGGGGGACAAGGGGAGCCAGTGCGGAGTTTGTTTTAGGAATTTTGTATAATTGTGTGCGATAGTGTGATAATTTTGGTGTTAAACCATGAGAACATGAACGAGCAGTGCTACGTCTATCTGTATGTTGAAACTCCGGCTCATGCTTACAGAAAGATAGGCTCGTAACAGTATGCGGTTACGTGCAATACACCCAAGCTTTAGAGACTTGAAAGTGGTAGTTCAGAACTTATATAAGCGTTAAAATAAAGTCTTATTTATTTAAGTTTTAATATAAAACTTAGCTATAAACTTAATATCTACCCTTGGTTTAATATCCCGAAGTAAGTGCAGCTTTTGGTGAATTTGTAAAGTCTTTGTTCGTAGTTGCACTTTAGCGCAAAAAGGCAACTACGAGCAGTAAGTATTATTCTCTGGCAATAACTATATCATTTGACTTAATGACTGCATAAGCTTCTTTTCCCTCTGATAAACCCATTTCTTCGGCTGATACTCTAGTGATAATTGAGGTCAGTTCAACCTTGTGAACGATTTCCAGTGTTACCTCGCTATTAACTGCCCCTGTAATCACTCGTTTAACAACACCTTTGAGAATGTTACGGGAACTAACTTTCAGTGGCTTCTTCTCACTATACAGTTTTTCGTCAGGAGTGTAAGTATCTTCTCTGACATTGTGACTAGGAGGTGTTGATGAAGATGCGGAGGAGTGTTTACCAAGACCGCGCACCAATTCTCTCAGTATCTCTGTCTTAGTACGCTGAGACTGCTGGCAGAACTCCTCAAGAATTTTCTGCTCCTCCTGTGATGTTTGAAATGTGACCCATCCTTGTTCTTTTCTTGGCATAATTCTACCAGAATTATTGGTAATTGATTGGTTGTGTCGGTAAACTCGTACCAAACATTAATTCTAAGAAAAAATCTTGGTCAACGGGGTTTTCCATAAAATAAACATGAGTTGGTGTTCTCATCCTTTCTTGGCAACATCTAACAGTTTGGTAGTATTGACTAAATGGGCAAAAGCGCCCTAGCAAGCAAAAACACTATGGCAAAGCGTAAGAAAAGCAATCTCGAGTGGATTAAGAAAACGCTTGAACTAAAACCTGACCATCACTGGGAGGCTCCATCTGGTTATAAAATTTTTGTGGCAGATCGAGGAGCTGTTCGCTTCAATGTACCCCAAGATTGGGTTTTTGAACCACAAGAAAATTCATTCAAGTTCTGTGATAAAAAACCACCTCACGACGATTGCTGTCTAGAGGTATCTTTTAATCACTTACCACCGAATGACTGGAGTCTGTTTCCGCTCAAAGCTACCTTGAAGAAAATTATGGAAGACGACAGTCGTAACCCTATCGAGAAAGGTGAAGTTATTACCATCAAGCGTCAAACGGCACGAATAGTTTGGTGTGAGATCAAGTTTATTGACACCCAAGCAGAACCACGAGAGGCTTTTTCGCGCACTTGCATTGGTTTAGGCTCAAATATTCAGTGCTTGATTACATTCGATTACTGGGCAGATCAAGCAGAACAGCTAATACCTGTTTGGGACGAAGTGTTGCGATCGCTCACACTGGGGTTATATATTCGCGATCCAAGGACGGGTTTTGCATTTCAAGACTAGCATAGCGCATAAGGCCTAGAGGATAATAGGTACAAAGGTGACATACTCCCGACGCTCATGCTGACGCATAGAGCGCGGGCTTCTCAGTGACTCCTGCTATTGCATCGGACGTTACCTGAGCTTTACTGACGGAATGCCCTACCGCCAGATATTTGATATTGATTGCTGCATTGTGGTCACGGTCTAGTGTCAGTCCACATTCAGGACAGATATGA